>JAFLRZ010000026.1 GCA_022511225.1 Eubacterium sp. | reverse complement strand
CCAAGGGACTTTTTAACGGTATGATAGGAAATTATTTGCTCTACTTTTTTCAGCCAACAGTAAAAAGTGGCTTGCCAAATCTTTTACCGCAAAACAAATTATTAGGATTTATTACGGTTATGGCATTAATTACAGGCATTGGCAAGGTGGTTGATGCAGTTACAGACCCTTTGGTTGCAACTCTTTCAGACAGATGCAGTCACAGAGCCGGCAGGCGTATGCCGTTTTTGCGATTTGCAGCACTTCCTTATGCGCTGTCACTGCTTCTGATTTTCTACGCACCGTTTAAGGATGGTTCTGTGGGCAATGCAATTTGGGTTGGTTTCTTCCTTATTGCATATTATGTTGCATATACGTTCTTTTTCATTCCCCGCAATGCACTTGTTCCGGAAATTATTCCTGACGCTAACGTGCGTGTTGGGTACTACACTGTCAGCACGGTATTCTTTATGGGCTCAAGTGCCTTTATGTATGCCGCAACCTTGTTTGTTAATTTATTGAAGGACGCAGGCTTATCGCCATTATGGGCATGGCGTGTAGTATTCACTATATTTACCACTATCGGTATTATTTGCCTTTTGCTTAGTGCCTATGCCTTTAATGAAAAGGACTATGTGGACGGCAGCACAAAGCCTAACGATTCATTGATTAAATCCTTTGGTTTGGTTTTAAGAAATCGTAATTTTGTAATTTTCAGTCTTGGAGATTTGTTTAGCTTTATTTCCCTGTGCTTTTTTGAAACAGCAATGCTATACTACATTACTATGCTGTTAAATATTGAAGAAAGCCAAGTGTTTTATGTTCTGCTCTCAGCGATTGTAACTGCAATTTGCCTGTTCCCGCTGATTGTTATGATTTCAAGAAAATTCAACAAAAAAATTCCGCTAATCATAGCAAGTGCCATCTTCACGCTGGTATTTGCACTGATTTATATTGGTGATAAAATTGCCGCATTGTTCACAGGACATGAACTTATAATTGGTATCGGAATCGGAATACTGGTTGCATTCCCGTTTGCCGCTATCAATATTCTTCCACAGTCCGTCATTTCCGATATTATTCAGTTGGACTGTTTGGAAAGCGGAGTTAACAGAGAGGGAATATTCTCGGCTGTTAAAACATTTCTTGAAAAAATAGCAGTTAGCGTTGCTATGATAATTGTGTCAAGCGTATTGGCAATTGGTGCTGTAAGCGGCGAATCTGTTGGTATGCAGGGTGTTAAGCTTACCGGAGTGTATGCCGGTGTATTCAGCCTGATATCCTTAGTTTTGTTCATTGTTTACAACGATAAAAAAGTTACCGAAGGTATTAAAAAGTATAGTCATATAGGAGATAATAAATGAAAAAACGAGTTTTAGCACCGGAAGGAAACAGAAAAAACGTGTCTGAAAAAGTGCTTGAAAGCTATGCTGATACATTGTCACAAATGATAAATTGCAAAACAGTGTTTACTCATAATAACGAAAACCGGGAAGAATTTGATAAGTTCTATAAAATTCTTGAAGAGCAATTCCCTGTTCTTACAGAAAAGGCAGAGCGAATGAATTTTGGAAGCGGATGTTTTGTGTACATAATTCGTGGCAATAATGCTCAGAAAAACATTATGCTTATGTCACATCACGATGTTGTTGACGGTGGTGAAGATTGGAACACTGAGCCTTTCTGTGCAACAATCAAGGACGGTGCTATGTACGGCAGGGGTACTATTGATACAAAAACGCCATTATTTGCCGAGCTTCAGGCTTGTGAGGAATTGCTCAAAGAGAATTATACCTTTGACGGCATAAACCTTTACATTGGCTCTTCAAATAACGAGGAGCTTTGCGGTGACGGAATGGTGCTGGCAACTGAGTATTTTAAAGAAAACGGTATTCACTTTGATGCAGTTTTTGATGAAGGCGGTGCAATCACTACCGGTATGATTCCCGGTGTTAAAGAAAAAAGCGCTATGATTGCGGTACACGAAAAGAGCAGACATATGTATCGTTGCACTGCTAAAAAGACACAAAAGGGACATGGTGGCTTAAACCAGACAAGCGGCAACACAATCTCACAAATGACGGCTTTTATCAGTGAGGTTGAGAATAGCAAAATATATAAAGGAAACTTTTCAGACGAGGTGCGTGGCACCTTTGAAACTCACGCACCATATATGAAATTTCCTCTTAATGTGGTTTTGGGCAACATAGGATTGTTTTCTCCGATAGTAAAAAAGGTTATGCAAAATATCCCCCAAGCAAAAGCCATGCTTTCAACAAGCATTGCATTTACCACAATTTCAGGCGGTTCTGCGATCGATCCGCAAGTAGCGGCACAGGAGGTTACTGCAACAATGTTCCTTCGTTGTGTTCGGGAGGACGATCTCTACCAAGGTCTTGAAAAGATTAAAAAAATAGCTTCAAAGCATGGTGTGGAAATTGAAGAGATAGAACGGGATTACTGCCATCCAACAAATTATAAAACCCCACAATTCAAACTGTTAGAAAGTGTTATCAGTGAAGTTTTCCCCGATGTAATTGTGTCGCCGTTTCTTTTGGTGGCAGGTACTGATGCCAGACGTTTTACAGATGTTGCTGATAATATTTTCCGCTTTGCACCCATTGATTTGGATGAAGCGCAATATGCATCCGTTCACGGAGCAAACGAGCACATTAAACTTCAAAATATCGGTCAATGTGTCTGCTTTTATAAGGAATTAATAAAAAAATATCCTTTTCAGATATGAGCTATTTTGAAAGAAAGCTTACAACCTGATTGCGTAATTTAAGGTTTAAATCCTTACAGTGAATCGGTGGATTACATCATTTTTATAGCCATTAAACAAAAAAGACAATCTTCTTTTGAAGATTGTCTTTTTTAATTGCCCGCGTTTCGCTCAAGCTGTCTTTTATCTGTTTTAGCTTTGGGAATAAAGCGGTGTTAGCTTGCCGAATACTACGTATCTTGCATTGTTAAATTCATAAGAGCAGGTTGAAAGCATAACTATATGGTCTTCCCCCGTAACTTCAATTCCCGAGTCAAAAGTCGATTTTGCTTTCATTTCCTCCAAAAACACTTCAAATTCTTCTGCATTACCTACTTCCGTTTTGTAAATATCCGAATCCGCCTCGGTTGTAAAGCCCGAAAACAGTTCGATTCTGTAATCCCCGTCAGGTGTCAGATAATATAAAACAGGATGCTCGTCGTAATACCTCTGCTCGCTGTAGTTACTCAGAGTGCCGAACATTGCAGAATTTTTCATATTATGTCCGTAGATGATATGAATTTGGTTCGTACCGACGGCAGAACAACGACAATCTGCAAACAGAGTTCCGTTAAAAAGATATTCGCCGTGCAAGTCACGGTGCAGATAATAATCGTTGTCCTTGGACTGCACCACAGGATAATTTATAGGTGTGTCTTCGCTGTAAAGCCATCCGATAACATCTGAATTTTCTTTACTAAGTGCTTCAAAATCAACGCTGAACGGCGCCTTTTCCTGTTTTTCTTCCGTCTGAGTCTGCACTGCGTCAGGTACGACGTAAGTATCTTCTAAATCATTATAAAGCTTATCAGCCTGACGATACCTGTAAATTGTCATTCCCGCACCTACAGACGAAACGATAAATACCAACCCGAATATGATACAAAATACGAGATATATCTTTCTTCTCAATTTCACCCAACTCCTTATTCCTTATTCTAATTATATATAACAAAACATATTGTGTCAATTTACATATGACACTTAGCACACGGAGCGATGCCTCCCTTGTTAAAATCAGGTGTGACGGAGGGATTCTATGCACTTTTTTACGGTCTGAGCGTTAATTCCATTTTGAAATATCTGCCCTGTTCGTCCTGAGCGGTTTCAAATCTTTTGAAGCCTGCATTTTTATAAATATGAAGGGCACTGTGATTATCGCAATCAACACCTATTGTTATTTCGCTGTAGCCCATTTCTCTCGCTCTTTCAATCATAAAATTCAGCATCATTTTGCCGAGTCCGATATTACGATACTCCTTTTTTACAATAATCCGAGAAAGATAAATTCTTTTGTTTGGCGAAGTATATCCCTTTTCCTTATGCGAAAAAACGAACGAGGCTTCAGCAATAAATTTATCGCTTATTCCAAACACATAGGTTTCGCGGTTTCCTATAGAAAGTTCATTTCTGAATTGATCTGTATAAGGACTATTTTTCATATTCCAGATATTTGAGCACTTATCAAATTGCGAAGCATCTATTTTTTTGACGTTCATTATAAACCATTCATACCTTGTAATGCTGTAAAAGCCAATAGGCATACCGTTTATTTCAGATATACGCTCTTCACTGTCATCAAGATTTTCGCAGTATTTTTCAAAAGATATCTGCTTCATTCCGATTTTCTGCATAACTCTTCCCGAGCCGATATTTTCTAAAATATGCGATGCGCTAAGCCTTTCTGCACCTATTTCGAAAAACATATAATCGCGTACTGCGGCAGCAGCCTCTGACATTATTCCTCTGTTCCAATACGAGTTGTCAAGCTGCCATCCCAAAAACGCAGTGGTGCCGACAATTTTTATAACCTCAATGTTACCTATAACCGTTCCGCTATATACTATTGCCCAGTGGTATTTGTCCCCGTTTATATACTCATCTGCCCACATTTTACAGACTGCTTTTGTGTCATTAATGCTTTTATGAGTATTCCATGTAACGTATTTTGACACCTCATCCTTTGAAGTGTATTTATATATGTCCTTATAGTCGCTTTTCTTGATTGCACGAAGAAAAAGACGATTCGTCTTTATTTCCTTCGTGCCTTTATGATTTAACATTATGTTTCCCCCCTTTGTGTATCAATTCATTTGTGTTTTTTACAACGAAAATTTTTCCTTAATCATTTTTGCAGCAATGTCAGGAGCTATATTTGTATTGTCTATCTTGATATAGTTTTCAAAAGGAATTTCACCATCAAAGCTTTCAAGACGATATTGAGAATCATCGTTAATGAGCCTCTGATTTGATGCTTCAATATCTTTTTTTGACGCTTTATTTTTAAGACGGTTTTCCGTGCTGTTTCGCTCTAATCTTACTTCACGGTCAGCAACAAGCTCCACATAGTAAAATTCAGTATTGTACGGCTCAAAAATACTTTTGACTCGCTCAATATAATCCCAATCCGATTGCTGATCAAATGCCCACATATACGTAAAAATCATTCCATAGCAATTTGATTTTGCAAATTCCTCGAAAATAACCTGCCTGCATCTGTCAACAGCATTTCTGTTAAAACAACCGAATATTTCAATCACCGGCTCTATTGTCATATGATTATGAAACAATCTTAAGTCTGTTATCTTCATTAATTCCTGCCCTACTGTCATTTTGCCGACAGCCGAATTTCCTATCATAAATAAAAGTTTCATATAATCACTCCTTATTTTTTCTGAATATATCAAGCATATGGAATGAAAAGCCGAGCATATCAGGCTTTTCACAAATCTGATAATGATACTTCATATAAAGCTCAAAAATCTCATCACTCATATTATCAAATTGCTCTGAGAAAAACGGCGCAAGCATATCAGTGCCCACATAATGCAATTTTTCGACATCGTATTCAGCCATTAATTCATCGATTTCTTCTTTTCGATGATTTTCAAATATAGAAGTATCAGTATGCTTGTAATGGAAGTTCTCATCTATTTCACACATAACGTCCATTATTGTGCCGTTTACAAATCTCCTGTACATAGGACTGTCATTGTTGCAATATGCTACATAGATTACAGAATTTTTCTTTGCCACTCTTATAGCTTCTTTAAGGGCATTATGCTTATCGGTATCATTAAAAAGATGATACATCGGACCTAACAGCAAAACAATATCATACGAATTACTTTTCAAAAACGGCAAATTTACTGCATTGCCTTTATGAATTTTAATATTGTGATTCGGCTTTACCTTGCTTTTCATAACATCAATATTATGCTGTATCAATTCAACTGCCGTAACATCATAACCTCTGTCTGCAAGTGCTACAGAGTATCTTCCTGTACCTGCACCGATTTCAAGTATTTTTGCGTTTGGTGGCAGGTACTTTTCTATGTAATGCATCGTAGTCAGATATTCAATTGAATTATGGCGAGGCGACAATCGCTCATCCTCATTAAAATTGTTGTAGTATTCTTCAATACAGTTCATTTTCACACTCTCCTATTCAAGTTCCATTTTATAGAATTTTGCCTTAAAGGTTTCGCTTCCGTCGAGCTTTGTATATTCTCCGTAGTGGTCAAATTTAAGTCCGCATTTTTCCATAACTTTTCCCGAACGCGGGTTATCTATTGCGTGATCAGAGCATATTTTTTTAACTCCAAGCTCGCTGTATACAAAATTAATTATTGCTTTCATCGCTTCGGTGCAGTAACCATAGTGCCAATAATCATAATGCAGATTATACCCCATTCCCCAATAGCCTTTCATATGTGAGCTTGGTCCAATGCCCCCCGTGCCTATAACACGATTCTCTTTTTTGAGAACGAATGCCCAGTTCCACTCTTTTTCGTCTACAAGTGTTGATTTTATCCAGTCAATAGTCTGACTGATATCGGTCAACGTTGAATAAGACATAAATCTCGTTACACGCTCGTCACTGTTCCAGCTGAAGCATGCCTCGGCGTCGTCAAGCGTAATCGGTCTTAAAATCAATCTTTCAGTTTCAATAATCGGCTCTTTACTCATAATAATCCCTCCAAATAAAAAATAACCGCTGATGATATGCTCATCAACGGTTTAATAATATACAGTATGCTAAAGCTGTTTATTATTTACGAAAATGAACATAACAAAGTAATCCATGCGCAGATCTTGGCATAGAGTAATCTCTGTTATCAAGTTCATTTCGATTAAATGTAAACATAGCTTTTCCCTTTCAATATTTTCTTAAAGGTAACACATTGATTTTTATTTGTCAACACTAAAACTGAATTTTATCCGTGATACACCTTATTGATTGAATAAATAAGTTGTGGTAGAATAGTTAAAGAATTTCAAAGGGGTGTTTGTTTGTGGAATTAGTAAAAGCAGGAGAAAAAACTTACTATATAAAAAATGCAACTAACATAGGCGTATATAAAGTTGACGGCAACAGCGTTTATCTTATCGACACCGGAAACGACAAGGACGCAGGAAGAAAAATACTGAAAATTATTAATGAGCAAGGTTGGAGTGTTAAAGGAATTATAAACACTCATTCAAACGCAGACCATATCGGTGGAAATAAAATAATTCAGGATAGAACCGGCTGCACTGTACTTGCTTATAATATTGAAAAAGCTTTTACCGAATTTCCCGAGTTAGAAGCTTCTTTCTTGTACGGCGGGTATCCGTTTAAGGGAATCAGAAACAAGTTTTTGCTTGCAAAGGAGTCAGCCGTAACCTCTATAGAGAATAATCTTCCTGACGGTTTGGAATATTTTAATTTAAGAGGGCATTTCCTTGATATGATAGGAATTAAAACGAGTGATGACGTGTATTTTTTGGCAGATTCCTTATTCAGCGAGGATTCAATTACGAAGTACCATTTGTTCTTTTTATATGACGTAAAGGAATTTCTTAATACTCTTGATTTTCTGAGCACTTTAAAAGGGAGCTTATTTATTCCTTCTCACTGCGAAGCTGCAGATGATATTTCTTCTTTGATATCGCTTAACAGAAATAAAATAAATGAGATTACAGACAAAATATGCAGTATTTGCGAAAATGGTATGACCTTTGAAGAAATAATGAAATCCATATTTGATGAATATGATTTGACTATGAATGCAAATCAGTACGTCTTAGTCGGAAGTACGATTAGGTCATATCTGTCTTACTTATGTGATGAAAACAAGCTGAGCTACGAATTTATTGATAATAAGATGATATGGAAAAGGAATTTGTGATTTTAAGTTGAGAAAAAACAAATAACATAAGACTATAAAAACCCCTGTCAAGCAATCACTTGACAGGGGTTTTGCGTTAGCATAAGCATATTTATTTACTCAGCAATCAAAGCTTTTAAGTTATCAATTCTTTCGGGATTTTCTGATGAAGCCCACTCCTTCAGCTTAGCACAGGGAAACTCAGAGCATCTACCGCAGTGCTCCTGCTCTTTTTCGGCGTTGCACTGATACAGTTCACATTCTCCCCAAAACACCTTGCCCTTAATGTTTTTGCAGCCGCTGCAACCCATTTCTGTTTTAAACTTGCAAGCATCACAATCAATTCCGCACACAGATATATTCATATTTATTCTCCCTTTCGCAGAAGTATTTTTCTTTATTATACGATAAGCAAAAATAATTGTAAAGAAGTTTGATCTTACTGTAGTAAACAGGTTTTAGATTTTTCCTATTCAGCTATAGGCAACTTTTAATTTGCAACAGCAAAACAGCATTATTGAAATGAGCTTTGTATTTCCTTAATTCTTATTTCTACCATTTTTTTGAGGAATAACAAATCATCAAAAGTAGGATTATCAATTCTAAAGGTACATCCGCAAACATTATTGAATTCTTTTCCTAATATTACTTTGTGTCGTCCGCCGCCGCAAGAACCGCAATGACTGCAAAGGTCGACATATTTATAAGCCAGTTCCTTTGTTTTTTCGTCGACCGGATATTTTTCAAGCCATTCAGAACCCATATCATCAGACCATACTGTCCAATGATTTTCGGCTTCGTCAGGATCCTTTATTGCAATAAAACAGACACATTTTTCACCTAATTGTGCCCAATAATATATTTTATCCTTCCAACAATCGCTATTGTCCTTATAAAACTTCAAATTCTTATCTTCTAAATAGCTGATAAAATCCAGCGCTATTTCCTGTTCACTATATGATAACTGTTTGCAAACATATTCTTTAATATTTGACTCGGACATATATTGGGCTCCTGTTTTGATGATTTATAAATTGTAACATACTCTATAAATCAATATCAATATGATACTCGTCATCAATTAAAATATAATCCACTCCATATTTTACGCACTGATTCAGCATCTGCTCATTATCTCGGCGCACCGTCTTTATATTGCAATCCTCATCATCACCGCGGTCTTCAATGACATTTGCAAACTTTCTGATATTATTAAAATGATTTTCAATATACTTATTGCCCATCACCAGACAATAGAATCTTATATTACATAGATAGTCTTTTTCAAAATCTTTTTCCCAGTCAAACGGAATGTAACATCCCTCTACAATGAGATTTTGTTTGTTTTCGATAGCAGTTTTAATCATTTCGCGTACAATCGGCCATAAGTAAGATGTCAATAACCTGTCATCGCTCATAGGCGTAAGTTCAGTATTGCCGCTGCGAATAAGACCCATTTTTAAGTGATCTATGGAAAGATACGGATATTTATACTTTTCAAGTAATTTTTGCGCAAGCATTGTCTTTCCCGTATGGGATGCACCTGTTATTAAAACAATCATTTTTTCTCCGATAGTTAGTTCAACAAATTTAGATTAGATAATACTCTTAGAATATATTTCATATATTCACACCTTACAAACAGTTTATCAAATTTCACAAAATATAGCAATTATTTTCTCAATGCCTTTGTTGATAAAATTTTTGAAAAAATTACCATAAATGTGTCAACTTTTGTTGCCTTACGAGGACTACTATATGAATGGAGGTGGTCATTTGGATACCAAGGGTAAAAAAAGGAATCTGCAGGATAGATTTACACAGATATATAACGAATACAAAAGCTCTATTTACAGCTTCTGTTTAGTCAAGCTGAACGGAGACAGTAACGGCGCTGAGGATTGTATGCAAAATTCATTTATGGTTTTGTACAAGAAAATGAAGAATGATGAAGAAATCGTTAATCCAAGAGCCTTTTTATACAAAACGGCATCAAATTACGTATTAAAATGCATTGAAGCCAAAGCAAAAGAAAACAGCAAAATTGTCCCTATATCCGAATATGAAGACAAAGCGGTTGACAACCAAAGCATTATCGACAGCGATATTGATTATTCAATTCTGACTAAGAAATTGAATGAATTACTGAATCCCGATGAGCAGAAGCTACTGAAGCTAAAATACATAGATGACCTGACTATTGAGCAGGTTTCGGGTATACTTAATATCTCAAAACCTGCCGTAGCAAAGCGACTGCAACGATTAAGAGAAAAAATAAAAAATTCTATAACGATAGAATAGAAAGGAGAACAGCATGGATATTTTAGTTAATGAAAAAGTCATCAATTCCCTTTTTAACAGCAAAAATTTTAATGCTCAGCTTAAGGCTATGCTTAATGAAATGATTGACGAAGAGCTTGCAAAAGAGCCTGACAATATGGACTGCGATTTGATTGAAGAATGTGTACAAATGCTCATTGATATTGAGCAGGAGAGCGACAAGGGCTTTGCTGTCATCGTTCCTCTTCTTAAAAGCAGTAAAATCATATCCGCCTGCGAAAAGAGCGGATTCAAGCATCTCAGCAGGGGCATCAGGGCATCGCTTATTGCCTGCATAGTATTATTTTCTGCAATAACGGCAAATGCAGCAGTTGACAAAATATTTGACTACAACATCGCACAAGAAGTTGCAAGCACAATTTCAGAAAAGCTCAAGGACTGGGGAATAATCGCAAACGCAGAGGACAACGATGAAATTGTAATAGAAAAAATTCCTCTCAACATCAAGCCAAAAGAGGAAAAAGAAAAACCCGAAGAAACGACTTGCGAGCCTGTAACAGAGCCGACCTCAAAAGCTGTAACAAAGCATACTGTTATCAACAGCGGCAATATTGAAAACATGGACGGCGGTATGGACGACGATGAGGAACCGACTACGCAACCGACTACACAAGCAGGCGGTAATATAGAGAATGTGGACGGAGGTATGGATGACGACGAGCCGACTACCGAGACTTCTACAGAAAAAGCTGAAAACACGGTTGCTCAAAAATATACTCTTACGCTTGACGCTGACGGCGGTGAATGTGAGCTCAGCAGTATAGAGGTAGAGTACGGAAAGCCTATCGGCGAGCTGCCTGTTCCAACAAGAGAGGGATATGAATTCGGCGGCTGGTATAATATAGATATCAGCTACACTCGTACCAATGGCAAAAAATCTGAAACTGCATTAAAGAGCAGTACAATATATAATTTGGAAAAGGATGCAACCGTTAAGGCAAAATGGTATAAATATTATTCAATCGTGCTTAATGCAAATGGCGGACAGTGTGACATTGATATCATAAATATTTCTCTCTTAACTTCAATTGATGAAATTAACCTGCCGACGCCGACAAGAGAAGGATATGTTTTCCTCTGCTGGCTTGATATGAACGGTGATCCCGTCACTGATATGCAATACTTGTGGCTTTCAACTTTGTTTAGCGATCCTTATTATGAGCTTACTGCATGTTGGATAGAAGACGGAATAACTTTACCTGTTACCTTTAATGCAAACGGCGGACAGTGTGACGTTCAGAGCAAGGACGTAATGATTGGTCATCCTTACGGTAAACTGCCTGTCCCTGTAAGATCAGGCTGGAATTTTCTCGGTTGGTTTGTTGCAAATGACTTAGGCTACGACTTAGTCATTGAGCAAATTACTGAGGATACCATATTTGCTTTTCCTTATTACACTGAATTGTACGCATTATGGTATAAGACAACGGCAACCGTAACGTTTGACGCTAACGGCGGTGAATGTGACATTCAGAGCAAAACCGTTTATTCACATAATTCATACGGAGATCTGCCGACTCCGACAAAAGAAGGATATATCTTTGCCGGCTGGTATTATAATGAACGTTTAATTTCTTCATACTCTGACGTAGGTGAGAAACCAACAGACCATACGCTTACTGCAAAATGGGTTCCTGTCAACGTATCAGTTACCTTTAATGCAAACGGTGGTAAGATGAGCAGTAATAACGACATTAGCATTACACAAAAATATAGCTATATGACAGAATACGGCTCCTTCCCCGAGGCTACAAGAACAGGCTACAAGCTTGTCGGTTGGTTTACCGAGCGCGATGGTGGTACTAAGGTTGAGAAAACCGACATTGTAGATTACCTTGGCGGCAAAGCCTTATACGCTCATTGGGAAAAGGACGAAAACATCTGCGCCGTAACACTTTATTCAAACAGTGATAACGTTTCTGTATTAACTTACAACAAGGGCGACAAGCTTGGTAACGTCAAGCCTACTGTAGATGGTGGACTGTTTTATGAGTTTATCGGCTGGTATAACGACAAATACTACGGCGAAATGGTTGACAGTGATTTTGAGATTACAGGTGATACAGAGCTTTATGCACACTGGTGCTTTGACAAATCAATCGTAAAGAATACTCTTAAGCTTGATAAGACCGAATATGAGCTTGGTGAAGAAATAGATCTCAGATCCATTGAAATAATAGTAAATGTCGGAAATATCTCTTCTGAAACATTCACAGGTGATATGCTCGCAGATGAGGGTGCGATTTTAGATTACGATACAAGCACCTACGGCAAACACACCTTAACTGTTACGTTGACAATGGATGCAGGTTATATGCTGACCTTTGAGGCTTCGGAAACTATATTTGTAAAAGGCTGTGAGCATGGCGTAGGTACGCATATGGGCAATCAGCTTGAACCTACCTGTAACAAAGATGGCTACACAGGTGATGCTCTTTGCAACGGCTGTAACGAAATTTTGGAAACAGGTACGGCAATAAAGGCATTAGGTCACAATGCAAACACTGTTACAAAAATCATAAACCAAAAAGATGCAACCTGTACTCAAACAGGATATACGGGCGACACTGCTTGCGCCGAGTGCAACACGATACTTAAAAGCGGCAAATCAATCAGCAAGATAAACCACATAACTGAAGAAGTAATTACCAAGGCTACGTTCGTAGCAAACGGTAAAATTGCAAAGGTTTGCAAAATGTGCGGTACAACTACAACAAGCACTAAAATTTACAGCGCTACTGCCACACTCGATTACAAAACCTTTACGTATGACGGCAGGATGAAAACACCAAGTGTTACTGTAAAACCGATATCAAACCGTGAAAAACCGGAATACACTGTAACTATGGACGAGGGCAGAACTGAAATCGGAGAGTACAACGTTTACGTAACTCTTACAGGAGATTACTATGAAGGTGAAAAGGTGCTTACTTTCAGCATAACTCCTTCTAACGCAGAAGAATTGAGGCTTACCGCAGTCGGAGGCGGAACTCTCGTTATAGAGTGGGATAAGGTTGAGGATATTGACGGATATGAAATTCAGTATTACAAGCCATCAAGCACAGGTTACACAATTATTTCTTTAGATTCTGACAGTACTTCGCTTACAGTTGACAATCTTGACCAAAATGATATGTATTATGTACACATCAGAACATGTAAAAACGGCATATACTCCCCGTGGTCATCGCATGCCAGAATAACTATAAAATAAACTCTCGCCTCCTATAACGAAACGGCACTCATTACAAAATGAGTGCCGTTTTTTCATATTTATATTTGCCAAGTATAAGTTATATTTGACACTTGTTTTTATCTTTGATATTATGAGATTAGGAAATAAATCATACTAACAGGTAAAGGAGAATTATTATGGAAGCAATAAAAAATTTATTTATGGTCAATATTCCTGCAAGTGTTGCAGTTATCGGACTTGCCGGCTATTTCTTGTCAATGGCAGTTGTATTCGTTATAAGTCCGATAAAAAATGCCGAAAGCTTTTCGATTAAGCCCGTTGACAATGCAGGAAAAACAGAAATCAGAGTATATTACGGCGGAATATCCTTTGCGCTCGGAGCATTTCTTCTGTACCTGACCTTTGCGCTCGGAACTCCAGTGTATTCGCTTGTCGGCGGTCTGTTCTTCTCAACAACCGTTTTTGTAACAAGAACGATATTCCTTTGCGTTGATAAGGGTTGGAAATGTCCGTACACAAAGCTCGCAATCCCTGCAGAAGGCTTCTTCGTTGTTGCACTCTGGGTATGCTTCATTTTGTCTAAAGTGCTTTATTAAGATTCATAAGTTTCAGGCAGTCCATAGCTGACTGCCTATTTCTTTTGTTGAAATCAGATATATATTTTGTTACAATATTTCCATAAAAAAGATTTAAGGAGAATTTTTATGCAGCAAAAAAAGAATGTTATTCTCACGTCAGTTTTTACGGTTTTATCCGTTTTAACTACGCTTGCTTTCTGCGGATTTCGTATAGGTTTTATTTTTGTTGATCATATTGTTTTTGATGGCTTTTGTGACTTACTCTGGTCAATTTTCATTCTTAACACAATAATTCTGTTTTTCCAGCTCAGAGGCAGTATATGCGGTAATAAGCTATATAACAAAAAGATTTTTATCCCAAATATAGTCTTTACCGTTCTCAGTATTGTTTGCAGTATAGCATTTTTATTTGTAGGCGGAAAAAACGAATTATTGAATTATTTTTATATGTCGTATGAAATTCTGCCGTATCTTGCACTGTTTTACGCATTTATTTTCTTTACGGCAATACTGCCTGTGTGCAAAAAAATCCTTCATAAGTTTACAGCGGGAATTATATCTCTTGCAATTCTTATTTGGGCACTTATAATAATTTTCCCTGTAGGCGGTTTTGATTTCGAGAGCACTCCGGCTGTTTTTGATACCGGCAACGGTTATCACGTTGTTTTTGCCACAAACAGAAAATCAGTCGGCTATGTTAAAGTCAGCAATGATGACGGCGAGCAGATTTTGTGGGATACGGTTACAGGCAGGAAAGAATCTTCACGTGTTCACAGCATCAAATTAGCATATGATGAGCTTGATAACAAGGAGTATTCCATTGGCGCAGTGCGTGCAGTTGAGGATATAGCCTACGGCGGACATCTTGGAAAAGAAATTACACTCTCAGCAGGTACGTTTGTTCCTTGTCCTGAGGATGATTTTGACATGACTTGTATTACTGATAACCACGCAAGCAAGCCAAACTGGGGAGCTATGGGTGATGATGCTGATATATTCGTGTTCTTAGGTGATATTGCAAACGGCATCTATACATATGACAGTTTTATAGATAATCTCATAGTGCCGGCGGGGCAGATAAGCGGCGGTGTGAAGCCTGTTATATATGTTCGCGGCAATCACGACCATAGAGGAAGCAAAGTTCCTGATTTGATATCATCTCTTGATTTCGACGAATTCTATTACCGACTGAATATCGGAAATTATGTTTTCACCGTTCTTGATTCGGGCGAGGATAAAGAGGACGGAAATTACGAGTATGGCGGATATAATGATTATGTATCATATTGTGCAGAGCAGACTGAATGGGCAGAAAGCCTGCAAAAGGAAAAGGGGTATAACGTTATTTTAGCTCATTCTTCCGAATTATTATATGAGCCTAATGATGAAGAGTCACCTGTATGTGAAATTATGAGAAATATCGGTGAAGAGCTTATCGTATGCGGGCATAGCCATACAACCGAGTTTGTGCCTGCAAATGAAAGCAAAACAGGTATTGCGTACTACATCTGCGGCGGAAAGACTGATGAACACAATATCAATTATACAAAAATACATTTCAACAAAGGGCTTGTTGAAATGAGAAGCGAAAGTACACAGGGTGACCTTCTTCTTGAACAGCAATTTCAGTTTGCTGATTCATATGAACATTAAGGTACGGAGGAGATACAGTGACAGAAAAACTTGTTATGAGTGAAAATAATATACCTGACGGGATTCTTCACGACCAAGACCTTTATAAAATAGAACTGAACAGTAAAGAATTAACACTAAGCTTTGAAACACATCTGTTCTCCGATCAAGAGGGAATTGAATTTTGCGAACAATATAAGGATTTCACAAAATGCCATATTAAGTGTAAGCTTGAGGATGAATATTTTTGTAATGCTGAGCTTGAAACGGCACTAAACAAAAAAGATATGTATAAGGTCAAAGTTTTATCTGTTTCGGAATTTGTTGAATTAGCCAATGCAGAATTAAAAAAGATAAAAGATAATGACTTTCATTGGACATATCTTTATACGTATATTTCACCGGGCATCAGAAGTGCAGTAATTGAATTGAGCATATGGCTGAAATATAAAGGTGTTGAATATGATATGTGCAAATTAGAACTGAATACAGATGAAATTGAATATATCTGGGAATAGAAATCATATGAAACAGAGAGGAAAATAAAATGTTATTTGTTGAATATCCGAAATGCTCAACCTGTCAGAAGGCAAAGAAATGGCTTGAGGACAACGGCTTTGAGTATGAGAGCAGGCACATCAAGGAAGATAATCCGACGTACGTGGAACTGAAAGAATGGTATGAGCAAAGCAATCTGCCTCTAAAAAAGTTTTTTAACACAAGCGGTTTGCTTTATAAATCAATGGGATTAAAGGACAAGCTTCCTGCAATGAGCGAGGAGGAACAGCTAAAGCTCCTTGCTACAGACGGTATGCTTGTAAAACGCCCTTTGATAATATCAGACAAAGCGATTCTGACAGGCTTCAGAGAAAAGGAATGGGAAGAAAAACTAAAATAAATGCAAAAGACCGCAGGAAGGGACGCCCTGCGTTCTTTTTGCAAAATACTCTTGTGATTCAATTATATCTGCATAAAATGTTTTATTAATCTATCATATTCATCATCCGTGATATGAAGCATTGAGCCGTGGCGGGGGCGCAGGTGATTGAGTGAAAAATCGCTTACCCTTTTAAAATTAACCATATCACGCGTTTCCTGCATAAAGTATCCGCCTGCCTTGAATTGATCTGCAATCATAACGTATTTGTCCGTGCCGAAAATTTGGTAAATACAATTCCCCTCAAGTGCTGTATCTGCAACTGATACCTTGTTGTCGTCAGGCTCAAAGTAAGGTCCGTCAGGTCTGTCTGCAACAGCGTAACATATTCCTTCCTTTTCCCCGTCAGCCTGATAAAGATAATATTTGCCGTTTATCTCAATAATATCCGCGTCAATTGCACAAAGTCCGCTTTTTGGCTTGAAAAGCACTTTTGGTTTTGTAGTGAGTGATTTGAAATCCTTTGTGTATGCGTACCAAGTGATTGTATCAAGGTCATCATCGGCGTTATTATGCGTCCAGTAAATCATATATTCATTCTTGAATTTGTCAAATATTACCTGCGGCGCCCAGACCCTGTCTGCCGATTTGGTTTCTTCAAACTGAGAAAAATCAATAATTCTTTCATTCTCCCAATTAACTAAATCCTTACTGTCCCAGACAATCATTGAGTTGTTACTGCTCCAGCCGTCGTAGCACCTCATATCAGTTGCGATAATGTGAAACGCATTGTCTTCATCTCTGAAAATAAACGGATCGCGGCAGCATTTTTTACCGAGTGTCTGAGTGATTATTTTTTCGTTATTATTGAGTGCATCAAAATGATAACCGTCCTTTGACACGGCAAAATGCACGCTTTCGTTTTCAGGCTCATTGCCTGTAAAGTAGCAAAATAAATACGTCATAGTGTCTCCCTGATTATGTTTTTGACAGCTCTGTTCTGTAACTGTCAAGTTACTCCATTTACATAATAAATCATTTCAATACACATTGTCAAACGTTTCTTATGTTTTTAATATAATACAGAAGGACGTGATTTTGAGGGAGGTTTTTTGTGTAAATATATGAAAATGTCTAAATGAGCTTGCGTTGTGCGACATTTTACATTATTATAGTACATTAATGAATACAGGTGTACTAATTTTGCTTCAAAAACAAGAAAATATTACAAACTGTAACAAATTATTAAAAACAGTATTGATTTTTCAAAATAATTATGATATATTATTCTAAATTATTATTAGGTGAAATTTGTGCTTTTATGACTTTTCGTTAAGGAGGCTAACAGAAAATGTCAAAAACCAAAGAAAAATCGACGACCGGTCACAAGGCTCTGTCGGCATTAGGTATAATTCTTTGCATTATACTTATCCCGATCCTTGTAATCAACGTTACTTTAATTGTTAAAAGCTACACTAACACTCAGGAAGTTCCGAAAATCGGCGGATATGCTCCCCTTATAGTACTTACAGGTTCAATGGAGCCTGAGATTATGAGTGGTGATTTAATCATCGTAAAACAGATTGAACCAAAGGATGTTAAGGTAAAAGATGTTGTCGCTTTCTTTGACCCTGACGGAAACGGAACAAGCATCGTTACTCATAGAATTATCGATATATACGAGGAAAACGGATCACTTTACTTCAAAACTCAGGGTGACGCCAATGACGCTGAGGACCGTCTGCCCGTACCTGCAGATGACATCGTTGGTATTTACATCACCAGAATCGTCGGTGCAGGAAACGTTGCAATGTTTATGCAGACAACGGCAGGTCTTATCATTTGTGTGGTAGTACCGCTTGTACTGCTTATTGCGTGGGATATTATCAGGCGCAAACGCTACGAAAAGGCTAATAAGCAGGATACTGATGCCTTGCTTGCAGAGCTTGAGGAGCTCAAAGCCGCTAAGGCTCAGGAACAGGAAAAATCCGATTCCGAATAAAAACAAGAGAGAACTACTCTTCACTTTTCTCTCTTTACTGCGAACAAAGTAAGAATTTGCTATTCTTCCCCCGGAAGCCACATCGGGGTTGAATATATAAATTCTCCCGGGGGGCTTGCCCTAAGGGGGAGGAATTAATTGCCGAAAGGCACTAATTTTGAAAGGAGAAAAAACTCATGAAAAAGAACAAGATGATGAGAATTGCAAGCGTACTTTTAGTTGCTGTGCTTCTCTCAACAAGTATCATCAGTGGTACATTCGCTAAGTATGTAACCGAAGGCTCTGCTTCTGACAGCGCTCGCGTTGCTAAGTTCGGCGTTACAGTTGCTGCTACAGGTAGCTTGTTTGACAAGACTTACAAAACAACAGAAAACACACCTGGCGGTTCTACTTTAGATGAAAACTTTACAGAACCGAATACTGCTGCTCTTTCTGTTGAATCTACAGCAGACGTTGTTGCTCCTGGTACAAAGAACACAGACGGTCTTACCTTCAGCGTAACAGGTACTCCTGAGGTTGACGTTAACGTAAAGCTCGACTTCACAACAACTGAGGACGTATTCCTTAAGGCAGGAACATATAAAGATATGACCAAGGCTGTATACGATAAGACAAAAACAGCAACTGCTTATTCAACAGAATTCACATTCGATGATGCTGATTATTATCCTCTCGTATTCACTCTTCAGGGTGATTATCTTAAGGCAGCTGACCTTAGCTCTGTTAACGGTCTTAACACTACTGCTAAGGCAACTGACGGTAAAGTATCCGGTACTCTTGCACAGATTAAGGCTGTATTTGCCGCTCTTAACGGTGCTAACGGTATCTTCGTAGATGCTAACACAAATCTTGCTAACGTTGCTGCCGGCGGTATCGGCACATTCAAGCTCACTTGGGAGTGGGCATTCGGTGATCCTACAAATAACCAGAAGGATACAGTTCTTGGCGACCTTGCAGCAGACACATATGCTGGTACAGATCTTACAGATGGTGAAGATTACAACCTTGATGTAAATGCTTCTCTCAAGATCACTGTTGCTCAGGTTGACTAATTTATAATATTAACTAATACATAATTATTAATATTTAGTCACTGACTTGTGCAGCCGTTGTGGCTGCGGCTGCACAAGTTTCGGTTTTTTTGAGAGTTCAAAAATCCTTTGGATTTTCAAAAGCATCGAAACATAAAATATAAAAACGAAAAGGAGGCACAGAAATGAAAACCAATCGCAAAGCAGCAAAATCAACAGGCACTCTTCTCTGCCTTGTTCTCATACTCGTTTTGTGTATGGCTGTTTCTCTGTCGCTTCTTTTTGGCAGAGTTATCCCCTATACCTCTGCAGAATTTGTAAACGTTCATTCGCTTTTGCCAAGCAGCTTGACACCCGGCGACGTTCCCTCTATGAACATACAAAGTGATACGTATACAAGCGACGATGAAATCCACCACCCTGAGTATCATATGGAATCCGAGGATGAAATCTTTAAGCTTTCCTATGATGAAACGGGTAAGGTAACAGTTATCGGCCCTGAAGGCAATACCGACAAGCTTTTTGCACCGGGTACGTCAAACATTTATCAGTTTACTCTTGCAAACACAGGTGACGTTCCTCTTGATTACACTATGACTATGGAAGCCTATTTTGAGGGAACAGATTTATGGATTCCTATTAAGGCTCGCGTATGGGATTACACAAACAAGTATCTTGTAGGCTCTGCTGACAGTAAAAAAGACGTGCTGGAGCTTAACAACGTTGATGAAAGCGGAGAGCTCGGCGCAGGTAAATATGCAATCTACAATCTCGAGTGGGAATGGCCGTTTGAGCGTGATGACGACGTATATGACACTATGCTCGGCGACCTTGCAGTAGACGAAGATCTTGAGCTTCACGTTGTAATCCGCACAACTGCAGTACACGATGCCGGCAAGGAGTATTCAGATACGGGACTTGTTAATCCGCCTCATACCGGTGATGATTCACAGCTTATCCTTCTTTGTCTGCTGAGCGGAGGCTCGTTTGCAGGACTTTGTATTATGGCATTTGCCCTCTTCAAGTCAAATCGCAAAGAGAAAGAAGCTGAAGAATGAGTAAAACCAAAAAAAGATTAGTAAGCTTCGGGCGGATAATTCTGTTAGTCATAATCAGTCTTATAATAGGTATAAGGCTTTACGGCTGGAATGCTCAGTCAATAGCAGGAAACGCTATGCCGATGCCATTTGGCTACGGTGCTTCCGTAGTGCTTTCAGGCAGTATGGAGCCGACAATCTCGATTGACGATTTAGTGATTGTGCACGAGCAGGACAGCTATGAGACAGACGATATCGTAGTTTATCAGGACGGCAATATGCTCGTTGTTCACAGGATAATTTCCATAAACGGAGATGAAGTAATAACTCAGGGTGATGCCAACAACGCACCTGATAATCCGATTTCAATGGCTGACATAAAGGGTAAAGCAATAGCTCATATCCATTATGCAGGAATGCTTATCAGCTTTTTTGAAACTCCGGCAGGATTTATACTGATAATTGCAGTAATGATAGCACTGCATGAGCTTCCAAATTTGCGAGAACGCAAAAAATCAGCAAAAGAACAAGAAAGAATTAAAGAAGAAATCAAACGTCTTAAGGACGGAAATTCAACGAATAATAACGAATAATATTAAAAGGTGGTGTCGACCATGGAAAGAAGTAAAAACAGTAATAATTCACGTCGTTCTAATGTTCTGTACCGTACAGTCGGCATCATTTTTATTCTTACGATGCTTTCTGTATGGCTTCTCAACGGACTTTTAGCAAAGTACGTCGTTTCAAGCGACGCATCGGATTCTGCCCGCGTTGCCAAAAGCGGCTATATTGAGCTGTGGGAACACAAAGCTGATTTAAAAAACGGCAAATACGTGCTTGACAAGTCTAAAAAAATCGGAGCAAATACGTACGATACGGTTATCCCCGGTGTTGATATTCCAAAAGATCCTTTTGTTGAGCTTCACCTTGAGGAATCCGAGGTGGATTACGAGCTGTATATTAAGGTAACGGAAAAGGATTTCCCCACCTACAAGCCTACTCCTGAATCCGACCCTGTCAAAACGGTCACCTACTCTGTAATAGATGAGTACTGGGAGCTTCAGGAAAATCAATCAAATCCTGAGAAGGGCATTTACGTTTATAAATATTGTAAAGACGACAATTACGTTTTTGATGCAAGAACACCTTATACCGAAATCAAAATCTTAGAAGATGATGAATTAACAGTCAGCGAGCATTACTACGGTAAAGATGAGAATGGAAAGAAGCTTACGTTCTCTCTTTCGTTCGAGGCTTGGCTTATACAGGCAGATTAAATTACCTAAGATAACTTTTAGAAAGGAGATGGCGGAGTGAAACAAAAAAGCAAGCATATTAAAACACTCATGGTTGCCATTGTCGTGCTTGTAACTATAATTGCTACAGCGGTACTGGCGGCTTATCTGAAAAATTCCATCGTAATTCCGAACTCATTTTCACCCGCTGACTCCACTAAGCCTATAATCACTGAGAAGTTTGAAAATAACGTTAAGGAAGACGTATTCTTTAAGGTAGGAAACCCAGGTTATCCCGTTTACGTAAGAGCAAAAATTGTCGTTACGTGGCAGGATAAAAACGGAAACGTTTATTACTTAAAGCCTCAAGCGGGTATTGATTACGATATAGACCTGAATCTTACCGATTGGAAGCTAATCAAGGAAAACGAAAACGATGAAGAAGGCTTCTACTATTACAATTCACGTGTTGAAAGCAACGGAGAGACAACTAACCTTATAAACATCTGTAAGCCTAAAGCAGATGCTCCTGCTGATGGTTATTCTCTTAGCGTTGAGATTATCGTACAGACCATTCAGGCTATCGGCACTACTGATGCCGATACCTACGAAGACGGAACACCTGCATGGGAGGACGTCAATTGGGACGGCGCAGAAACTTGGACTGAGCCGAATAATTAAATAGCAAACAGGACAGGAAATATGCTTTATTCCTGTCCTGTTTTTACTTTATATTTGCACAAAATTTTTTGTTATTTTGTAGTGGAATCCCTCCCTCGTTTTTTGTTTGACGGATTATATTAAATATGATATTCTTTTATTGATTATATTGTTTTTTTGAGGTTGTCACAAAAGCATCAAATGTTTGGAGGCTTTGGCGCAAGCAAAAGGAATCGGATACTCTTGCAAAAGCAAACGGATATAATATTCTTAAAAGGAGAACGAAATGCTTAAATCATCACTTATTGCAAAGACTGATGCAAAGGCTAATGACAATCAGATATTTATCGGCTTTGGTCTGAGAATTACTTATCTTACACCACGCTTAATTCGCGTCGAAAAGGCTGATTCCTGTACCGATCTTGCAAGCTATACCGTATGGTTCAGGAATTTTGAAGGCGGTACTTTTAAAGTTTCTGCTCAGGGTAAAAAGGTAATTGCAGAAACGGAAAGTGCCATTTTCACAATAAAGAATTCAAAGCCCTACAGCGTTTATTTTAAGGACACTAAAAACACGGAAATCTTTTCTAAGCAGAAAAATCTGAAGGGTACAAGGCGAACGCTTGACGGAACCTTCGGCAAGGTTCCTTTAGGCGACGGCTTTATCACAAAAAATGGTGCTTATCTGCTTGATGACAGTGATTCAATGCTGCTTGATGAGGGCGGTCATTTTGTGCCGAGAAAGGACGGAGCTGTTGACTATTACGCATTTGCATACGGAAAAAATTACAGAGAAACGATAAGGGCATTTTATAAAATCAGCTCCCCTACTCCGCTCATTCCGCGCTTTGCACTCGGTGTCTGGTGGAGCAGATACCACGCATATACTCAAAAGGAATATTTTGACCTTATGGCAAGATTCAAGGCGGAGGAGATTCCGCTTACCGTTGCAACGGTTGATATGGACTGGCACTGGGTACACGGCATAGAAAAGAAATTCGGTGTGAAGTACGGAGGCTGGACAGGGTATTCGTGGAACACGGAGCTTTTCCCTGATTACAAAGAATTTTTTGGCAAATTAAAGAGTGATAATTTGCATATTACCTTAAATCTTCACCCTGCCGACGGAGTTCATTCGTACGAGGATATGTATGAGCAAATGGCAAAGGCAGTCGGGATTAACCCTAAATCAAAGGAAAAGGTTGATTTCAAATGCTCAAGTGATGATTTTTGGAATGCATATTTTGATATTCTGCATAAGCCGTACGAAAATGACGGTGTTGATTTCTGGTGGATTGACTGGCAGCAGGGCAAGAAAAGTGACGTAAAAGGACTTGATCCGCTGAACGCTCTTAATCATTATCATTATCTCGACAATGCTGAGGACGGCAGAATGCCTATGATTTTGTCACGCTATGCCGGCTTTGGCTCGCACCGTTACCCACTCGGCTTTTCGGGCGATACGGCAATTAACTGGAGAGTGCTTGATTTTCAGCCGTATTTCACTGCTAATGCCGCAAATGCCGCATACGGCTGGTGGAGTCACGATATCGGCGGTCACCATATGGGTTACCGTGATGACGATTTATATCTGCGCTGGCTGCAGTTTGGTGTGTTCTCGCCGATTATGCGTCTTCACTCAACTGCTATAGAGCTTCTCGGCAAGGAGCCGTGGAAGTATTGTGCAGAGGTCTGTCGATGTGCTAAAGAATGGCTTAACCTCCGCCACAAGATGATACCGTACATCTTCACAATGGATTACCGTACTCATAATGAGGGTATTGCACTCTGCGAGCCTATGTATTATTCATATCCCGAAAATGAAAACGCCTACAGCGTACCTAATCAATATATGTTCGGCAGTGAGCTTATGGTGTGTCCGATAACAAAGCCTCAGCACAAGGAGCTTAATATGGGCAGTGTTGATGTTTGGCTTCCAAAGGGCAGATGGACAGATATATTCACAAATCAAAGCTATGAGGGCGAAAAATGCATCACGCTTTTCAGAGATCTGGACACTATACCTGTACTTGCAAAAGAGGGGGCAATTATTCCGCTCTCAGCCGATAAGGGCAACAGAACCGATAATCCAAAATCGCTTGAAATCTGGGCGTTTTCAGGTGACGGAAGCTTTACTCTTATTGAGGATAACGGCAAAACAGATTACGATGAACACAAGGCACTTACAAAATTTGAAATGAAATACAGCGGCAATAAGCTTACATTTACAATTAACAGTGCCGATGGTGACTTATCCGTACTGCCTCAAAAAAGAAATTATAAGGTTATTGTTAAAGATGCCCTTAATAACGGCAAGCCTCTCGTTTTTGAATTTAATGATGCTGACGTAAACGAAAGCCACAGTCAAACGGCAGACAGCGTAACTCGTCTGCCAAAGGAAAATCCTAAAGAAGCACTTATCAGAATTATGTCACGCTGGCAGGAAACAACTGCTAAAAAAGCAGCTGCATATCTGCCTTTCGCGAAGTCAGTTTCAAAGGAAGATATAGAAAAGAAGCTGAAAATATCACGCTTGCCAAAGGTAGTAAGTCGGGCAATTGAAGAGGCTATCAGCTAATACTGCAAAGAAAAAGTCCCAAAAGTAAAATTTGCAGTAAATAGTGATTGAAGAAATAATTATTTTATGTTAAAATTACATATAAATTGAATTTAGAAAGGAAGAAGTCCTTATGGAAATACAATTGCAAGAGCTCATTAATCAAATCAAAAACGACGGTGTAGCAGCTGCAGAGACAGAAGCAAAGTCCATTGTTGATGCCGCAAGGTCTGATGCCGACAGGCTTGTTGCTGATGCGCAGGCACAGGCAGATAAGATTTTGGCTAATGCTAAGCTCGAGAATGAACGAATGGTTAAATCAAGCGAGGAGGCAATTCGTCAGGCAGGGCGTAATCTGCTTATATCGTTCAGAGAAAGTGTAGCAAGAGAGCTTAAATCTATTGTGAGCGAAAATGTAAATGCTGTATATTCCTCTGAATCTTTAGCGCAGCTTGTTATAAACGTTGTTGAATGTTGGGCAAGCAAACCTGACGCAGAGGAAATAACGGTCATTATGAACAGTGATGATTTAAGTGCTCTTGAAGGCACATTGCTCACGGCTCTTAAGGATAAAATGTCAAAAGGCATCACGCTGAAAGCAAGCGATAGTTTTGACGGAGGCTTCCGTATTGCCGTTAATGACAGCGGTGCTTATTACGATTACTCTGCCGATGCCGTTGTGGATATGATGTCAAATTATCTCAGCCCCAAGGTTGTAGAGCTTTTGAAAGAGGCGGAATAATGGCTGAATATTATTTAATTTCACAGTTGCCGTCTTTAGACGGAATAGGTGAAAATACACCGCTCCCCATTACGGAAGAGCGATTTGCAGAACTGTGTAACAGCTTTTTAGGAAAGAAAACACTCAGTGAGATGAAAAACCTGACGCTCCTGCCGATGAAAAATCAAGAATATTCAGGTACGTCATTACTTAAAGAATGGAACGAATGCGAACGGAATTTGCGTCTTGCTCTCGGTAAAGTCAGAGCCGAGAAGCTGAAAAAGCCGTTTGATACAAATAAGGTTCTGCCTGCGGAGTATATCAAGGTGGCAAACACAGCGATAGAAATAGATAATCCTATGGAAGCAGAGAAATTTCTTAACCGTTATCGTTTGGAGCTTTTAGAAGCTCTCAGACCAATGGATAACTTTTCACAGGATTTTGTCTTTTACTATGGGCTTAAGCTAAAGCTGATGCTACGCATAAGGCAGTTTGACACGGATGCAGGAGAAGCTGCATACAGAAATATTTATAACTCCATTTTAGATGGAGGTACGGAGGCTATATGAATACAGGAAAGGTTGTAAGCATTAACGGAAATCTGGTGTCGGTTGAGTTTGACGGCAGTGTTTCCTTAAATGAAATATGCTTTGTTAAAGTAGCTGATACTGCGCTTAAAAGCGAGATTATTCGTATACGAGGCAACGTCGCACAAATACAGGTTTACGAAATGACTGAAGGCATAAAATGCGGAGATGAGGTTGAATTTACGGGTGATATGCTGTCTGCCGATCTCGGACCGGGTCTGCTCGGTCAGATATACGACGGACTTCAGAATCCTCTTCCGAAGCTTGCCGAGCAGGCAGGTTGGTTTTTAGAGCGCGGAATTTACGCAGAAGGACTTGATACCGAGAAAAAGTGGGAATTCACACCGACTCGCAAGGTTGGCGATACACTGCGAGCAGGCGAATATATCGGAACTGTTCCCGAAGGTCCGTTTACTCATAAAATCTTTATTCCCTTTTATCTGCTTGGAAGCTACACCCTAAAATCAATCGCAGAAAAAGGCGAATACACCATAAAAGAAACAGTTGCAGTTATAACGGATGAACGCGGCAGGGACATCTCTGTATCAATGTCATTCAAGTGGCCTGTAAAGCGTCAGATAACGTGCTACAGCGAAAGATTGGCTCCGATAGAAACTATGGAAACGAAGGTGCGCATTATTGACTCCTTCTTCCCTGTTGCAAAGGGAGGTACCTATTGTATCCCGGGACCGTTCGGCGCAGGTAAAACCGTATTACAGCATACCACTTCAAAAAATGCTGACGTTGACATCGTAATAATTGCTGCCTGCGGAGAACGTGCAGGTGAGGTTGTGGAAACGTTAACCGAGTTCCCTGAGCTGACCGACCCTAAAACAGGTCGTTCTCTTATGGAGCGTACCATTATTATATGTAATACGTCTTCTATGCCGGTTGCTTCCCGTGAAGCGTCGGTTTACACTTCGGTAACTCTTGCAGAATATTATCGTCAGATGGGACTGAACGTCCTTCTTCTTGCAGACTCAACGTCCCGTTGGGCACAGGCTCTCAGAGAAATGTCAGGCAGACTTGAAGAGATTCCCGGTGAAGAGGCTTTCCCCGCTTACCTTGAATCATATATTGCGGCATTTTATGAAAGAGCAGGTTACGTCCGTTTGCCTGACGGCAGCACAGGCTCAGTTACAATCGGCGGTACCGTTTCTCCTGCAGGCGGAAACTTTGAAGAGCCGGTAACACAGGCTACCTTAAAGGTCGTCGGTGCCTTTCACGGCTTGTCACGTGAACGCTCGGATGCAAGAAAGTATCCTGCGATTGACCCGCTTATTTCGTGGTCGAAATATAAAAGTGTTATTGACCCTGAAAAATCAGAATTTTGCAAAAATATTCTCTATCGCGGAGATGAAGTCGGCTCAATGATGAAGGTTGTCGGTGAAGAGGGCACTACTCTTTCCGACTATATAATCTATCTTAAAGCAGAAATGCTTGATGCGGTATATCTGCAGCAAAACTCCTTTGATGCAATTGATGCAAACTGCGGTACTGCACGTCAACGATATGTTACAGATAAGCTTATCTGTATTTTGGGCAGTGAGTATGCAGTAGATAGCAAGGATGACGCCCGAGTTCTGATAAACCGTATGCGTCAGAAGTTTATCGACTGGAATTACACAGAATTTGAAAGTGATGATTTTAAGAGGCTTGAATCCGAAATAGATGCATTATACCGTGATGGAAGCGGTAAGCTTGAAAGCGACGCAGAACGCTTATTAAAGGGCGGTGAGTTAGTATGAATAAAGTATATAACCGAATTGAATCTATCAACGGCAACGTAATTACCGTACGAGCTCAGGGCGTTCAATACAAAGAATTGGCTCAGATAAATACACGCTTCGGTAAATCCCTTGCACAGGTTAATAAAATCGAGGGTGATATTGTTTCACTTCAGGTATTCGCCGGAGGTAAGGGCATTTCCACAGGAGATGAAACACGCTTTTTGGGTCGCGAAATGCGAGTGTCCTTTAGTGAAGACCTATTAGGACGTATATTCAACGGCTCAGGTGAACCGAGAGATAAAGGTCCTGCGCTTACAGAAAATATGAAACCCATCGGCGGACCCTCCGTTAACCCTACCAAGCGTATTCTCGCCAATCGAATGATGAGAACAAACATACCTATGATTGATATGTTTAATACGCTCGTTGTTTCGCAGAAGCTTCCTATCTTCTCAATTTCGGGAGAGCCGTATAATCAGCTTCTCGCCCGTATTGCAATGCAGGCACAAGCCGACGTAATCGTGCTCGGCGGTATGGGACTTAAATATGATGACTTCCTCTACTTTAAGGATGAGCTTTCAAAGGGCGGAGCGCTCAGTAAAACAGTTATGTTTATTCACACCGCTTCCGATCCTACGGTAGAGTGTATGATGATTCCCGATATGGTACTCGCTGTGGCAGAGCAGTTTGCTTTGCAGGATAAGGACGTATTGGTGCTTCTTACCGATATGACAAACTTTGCCGATGCTATGAAGGAAATTGCTATTACGCAGGAACAGGTACCTTCTAACCGTGGATACCCCGGTGACCTTTATTCTCAGCTTGCAGCTCGTTACGAAAAGGCTGTTGACTTTGATGATTCAGGCTCGGTTACAGTTTTGGCTGTTACCACAATGCCGGGCGATGACGTAACGCATCCTGTTCCGGATAATACAGGATATATCACGGAGGGACAGTATTATCTTAAGGGCGGCCGCATTGAGCCGTTCGGCTCACTTTCCCGACTAAAGCAAAACGTTAACAGTAAAACCCGAAAAGACCATAGAGCGCTTATGGATGCTATGATTCGTCTGTACTCCTCATACAAGGAAACTCTTGAAAAGAAAAGCATGGGCTTCTCTATGAGCCAGTGGGATGAAAAGCTTCTTAAATACGGTGAGCTTTTCGAGAACAAGCTGATGGATTTGTCAGTTAATCTGTCGCTTGAAGAGGCTCTTGATCTTGGCTGGGAAATTTTAGCCGATTGCTTTAGTAAAGATGAAACCGGAATTAAGTCAGACCTTACTGATGAATTTTGGCCCGTTAGGTAAGGAGGACTGTAATTTTGGCAAAAATCAAACTAACTAAAAACGAGTTAAAGGTACAAAAGGACGCACTCAAAATGTACCGAAGATATTTGCCTACAC
>JAFLRZ010000025.1 GCA_022511225.1 Eubacterium sp. | reverse complement strand
AGACGGGCAAAAGCAGAAAGTCAAAACCTTTGCCTCGTTATGTAGGTCGTCCCAATGTTCTGCTTTTTGTTTTATCAGAGTGGGAGGCGAATTGCCTCCCCTACGATTATACAGGAATATTGTTGTTTGCTTGCAGGGGAGGAAACTATCCTCCCCTGCAACAATTTGAGTTTTATTCTATATACGGCATAACGGGCAATACTGCATCACTGTCGGGGAAGCCGTCATCATACAATACGCCTTTTATGACGTCGTCGATTTCGTCACCTCCGAGAGCTTTGTGGAGAATCGGGGCAATCCTCTCGTAAATAGCCATAAAGCTGTCATACTCTGCCGTACCCGGTGCATACGGCTCATCTCCGCCATACATATTGCTGACAAGAGTAATCACGAAATCAGCAAGTCTTACATTATACATTCTCGGTGCGATTTTGCTCTTACACATAAGAAGCTTTCCCGCTTTTTTAAAGGTGAGCTTGTCAAGTACCTTTCCAAGCAGAAGAATAAACGGCTTAAGTTTTCTCGCCTGTTCTTCGTGCAGGCTGAATCCCTCTGCAACCTTGACGAAATGCTCAAAATCGTGTGCTGCTGAATGGATAATATCCTTGAGCATATAGTTAAAATGATACTTGCTATATTCCATATACGACATACTTTTAAGGTCGTAATCAGGCTTTTCAATATGAAGTGTTTTTACAGTAAGCTCGGTATCGGTCAGCTCAAATTTTCTGATAGGGCTCGGATATCCTATAAGGCTCGCCGTATTTATGTCGTATATTCTGTTGCCCTTCTCGGTGTCAAAATAATTGATATTCTGCATATGGGTGTGGCCTGTAAAAACAAACTGCACACCGTAGTCTGCAAACAGCTCTCTTATGTAATCACAGTTACCGAGCATCTGATCCTTGCTGTAATACTCATAAAACGGACTTGGTGCAAGAAGCGGATGATGATTTATGACAAGCATTCTGTCCCCTGCCGTTTTACCTGCTTCAAGCTGTTCCTTTATCCAATTAAGCTGATCCTCAAAATATCCGTGAAAGCCGTCTTCAAAGCCTATGCCGTCATCATTGAGAGCAAGAAGCCTTGTGTGCTCATCAAGCTTTGCGACGTACGAAAACGTATCCTTATGAACTGCGATAGCATCATTATAACCGAAGTCGCCGTAAATTTCTATCAGCTCATCTCTCGTACAGCCTTCAACTCTGTGCTCGCCCTCTGCAAGCGAATATCCGAGAGGACAGGGATGCAAATCGTGTGTTCCTGTAATAAGAAACAGCCTTTTGCCTGCATCTTTGAGCTTGTTAAGCTTCTGCTGAAGCTCAAGATGTCCGATTCGTTCGCCGTCACAAACGTTGTCACCCGTGATAAAGATTATTTCAGTTTCCTTATCGCTGAGCAAAAGCTCAATAGTCGCATCAAGTATTGCTTCACTCTCTGCAAGGCATTTTTGGTCATAGGTAGCACGGTATTCCCACTGCTCACCCTCTGCTTTCATTACTCTTGCAGGATAAAAATGTAAATCTGTAATCTGATAAAACTTCATCTGACTGCTCCTTCGCATTTTCATTATTATATCGATGCTATTTTAATGGCTTTATAATTTCTTCCATTTCAGTCATATGCTTTTCCATATCAGCGACAAGTGCAAATTGATTTTTTGCTCTTACGAGATTATGAGTAGGATACGATGTTTTGAAATACGTATCGCAGTTAATATAATCCGTTAAAAATCTCATACCGCATTCTAAAGTCATAAGCTTTGCAGAAAAAGCAAGGTTATCAATCTCGCACTGATTAAGGCTGTCCCCTGCCTGACTTAAAAAGCCTCTTGCGTACGCTTTGAAATAATCAAGATTAATTCTGACCTTTTCAAACTCGTCGCAGTCCTCACTGCAGGTATTTGCACCGTAACGGATTGAGTCACCGAAGTCGTAAAGCGCAAGTCCCGGCATAACAGTATCGAGGTCAATTACGCAAATCGCTTCATCGGTATCATTATCAAAAAGGACGTTGTTAAGCTTCGTGTCATTATGAGTAACTCTCAGCGGAAGCTTGCCGTCACTAAGCAAATCAACAAGCCGTTTGCAATCTTCTCTTCTTGCTTTTACAAATTCTATTTCTTCTGCACAGCTGTCTGCCCTGCCGCTCAGATTATTTTCTATAGCAGGGAGAAATTCATTTTCATAGCGCCAGATAGTATTATGAAAATTCGGTATAATTTCCTTAAGTGTATGGGCAGGAAAATTGGAAAGATAGCGCTGAAATTTTCCGAAAGCTATACCGCTTTTTTCAAATAAATCGGCACTCTCAACACTGTCATAGCATTTACTGTTGTCAACAAATCTGTATGCTCTGTAGCACTCGCCGTCATCTGTTTTACAATAAAAACTGCCGTCCTTCGTCTTGATATAATTCAGAGTTTCTCTGTCAGGATCGCCGTTTTCCGCCTTGATTTTTTCGCGAAGAAATGAAGTTACGGCAAATACGTTATTCATAAGCACGTCTATTTCCTTAAAAACAGATGTGTTGACATGCTGGATTACGTATTTACACGAAACGTCATTATTTATAAATGTGGCAATATATGTATTATTTATATGACCGCTTCCGAACGGAACGCACTCGACGAGTTCGCCCTTCAGACAAAAGCTGTCTAATATATGATTAATATTATCCATACCTATTCTCCTTTGGGTAAATATTATCATATCTTAACAATATTTGCAACAAAAAAGGTATCAGCGGATTTTCGCTGATACCTTTTTTGTTATTTTGTTGTAACTGCTTTAGCTTTTGACCAGCTTGAATAAATCTTTGTGGACTTACCGTTGACTTTTACTGTCTTGTAAGTACGAACACGAACGTAATACTTCTTGTTAGATTTGAGCTTTGAGATCGTTTTACTTGTGGTCTTGCTCTTGCTTACTGTTACAGTTTTCTTGTTCTTTGTGAACTTACTGTTTGTTGCGTACTGAATTTCATAACCTGTAGTTTGGGTAGTCAACTTCTTCCACTTAACATTAAAGCCTTTTTTCTTTTTAGTCAGCTTGCTTATGCTTGTTGCCTTAGGCTTGATTGTAAAATAAAGAGTTTCACTGCCGCTGTAATTTCCCTTAAAGGTAATCTTTACAGAATACTTGCCTACATTTTTTCTACCGCTTTGATAAGTTACAGTGTAATCTGTACCATTTTTAAGAGCTTTACCATTACTGTCTTTAACTGTTACAGTCGGTTTCTTTACTTTGCCGTTAAATGTATAGCTTGTCGCTGACAGCTTAATGCTTGAAGCCTTGTAGATTGTGGTAGATGATGTTTTAGTGCCACACCTACTACACTTTTTATAGTAAGAACCATTTGCAGATGTTGTGCCCTTTTTAGATACTACTGTTTTATAGTTATGACCTTTTGCGTTAACATAATTATCATTAAATAAAAATCTGCACCATTTGCATTCGTATACTTTATAACCTTTACTAGTACATGTAGCGTCTTCAGTATAGTAATATTTCAACTCATGGTTACAGGTATATTTGCCAATAATTACAAAATTACAATTACCATTTCTTTTACAATAAGCCTCTGCTGTCGAACCAGCATATCCGCGAATTGTTAAATTAGTTGCAAATAAAGCCCATCCTCCATCTATAGACCTAGAAAACATATCACATAGTGGGTTATTAATAGTTATTTCTTTTAGGTTAGTACAATCTGAAAATGGTCCTTCCCAAATAACTTCGACACTTTCAGGGAAAGATAATTTAGTTATTTTTTTACACTCGCAAAATGCCCCGTAACTTACATATTTTAATGTATTAGGAAAAACAATATTAGTAACATTAGTACAAGATTCTAATTCTAATCCACCAAATGCAAAAGCTGCAATTCCTATTGTTCCATTTTTGACAGTGTAATTACCACTTACAATGTCACCATCAACATTTATTAAGTACGGACCAATATATAATGTACCATTTTCCCAATTTGACTCATCATTGTAATAAGGTGTGTCTCTAAAAACACGACTGCCGAACATTTTTATGTTAGTATCCGAAGGAAAACTGATATTATTCAATTTAGAACCTGAGAAAGCGTCATAACCAATTTGTTCAACAGATGATGGAATAGTAATGGATTCAAGTCCACTGTTATTAAATGCATAGTGTTCTATTATTTTCAAAGCTTTGGATAGATTAATATTTTTAGCACTACAACCGGCAAATGCGTATTCTTCTATGGTTTCAACGTTATCAGACATACTTACATTTGCTAAACTTTTACAAAAATAAAATGCTCGAGCATCTATTTTTTTTATACTATTAGGTATTGTATATGATATTCTTTCATTTCCTACAGGATATTGTATAAGATCTGTTTTTGCTTTATTAAACAATACTCCATCTGCTGATGAATAGTTTTTATTATTCGTATCTACATATATACTAGATAAGCTGTTACATCCTGAAAATGAGCATTCACCTATACTTGTTACGCTACTTGGTATTGAAATACTTGTTAATTTGTTACAAAAAGCAAATGCAAAATCACCTACACTTTTTACCTTATTTGGAATTGTTACGCTCGCTAAACTACTACAATTGTTAAATGCAGAATTTCCTATACCTGTTACACTACTTGACATCGTTACGCTTGTCAAGCTAGAGCAATAAAAAAAAGCTGAATCACCTATACTTGTCACGCCGTTCGGTATTGTCACTTTCTTTAATTCATCATTACAAGAAAATGCTTGTTCTCCTATGCTTGTAACGGTATAGCCATCAAGTGTTGCCGGAATTGTTAAATTTGTTGCAGAGCCTTTGTATCCTGTTATTTCTACTGTACCGTCATCAAGCAAGTCGTACCAATAATCACTGCTTTGCGCATAGGCAGACAGGTCGAGACCTGCAGTAATACTTAATAGCATTACGATTGATAAAAATAAACTTAGAACTTTTTTCATTGAATTACTCCTTTTTCATTAATATTCAATTAATTTTATCATTCAAATTTTTCCATTTCTATACTCTATCAGCGTACTATGCAAAATTATGTTAATAAAACAATGATAATAGTCATACTGATATACGGAAACATAAATAATGATAAAACAAATCAAAAATATATTTACGCGAATTTATTATAGAACAGTTTGTTCTAATTGTCAATAGAACGATTTGTTCTATATTATAATTTTGTCGGTGATAGAATTGATATATAAAAACATAAGAGATTTGCGTGAGGATAGTGACCTGACGCAGAGTGAAATTGCAAAAATTCTCGGTATATCACAGCGTGCATATTCTTATTATGAAAACGGAGAAAGAACGCTCACTCCCGAAATATTAATTAACTTATCAAAAATACACAAGGTCAGCGTTGATTATCTCTTAGGATTAACAGAAAATCCTAAACCATACAAAAAATGACAGGTTATGAAACCTGTCATTTTTTATATTTACTATTCACTTCTCAGTGCATCGATTGGGCTCATCTGGGCTGCTTTTCGTGCAGGATAAATTCCGAAGAAAAGTCCGACACCGCTTGAAAACATTAATGCAAGCAGGATAAGCCACCACGAAATATTAGGCTTTATATCTATCAGCGAGCAAGCGCCAAACGCTCCCGCAATTCCTATCGTAATACCGATTACACCGCCTATCAGGCACAGTATAACCGATTCCGTAAGAAACTGCATTGTGATAACTCTTGTCTTTGCTCCAAGCGACTTTCGTATGCCGATTTCACGCGTTCGTTCGGTAACCGACACAAGCATAATATTCATTACACCGATACCGCCGACAACGAGTGAAACTGCACCTACGCACGCAATAAATGCCGTTAACACAGACATAATCACGTCTACAATCTCAATATAAGTAGCCATATTCTGCGCTGTATAAATATTATCGGAATAATTGCCGTGAGCAGATTTGAGGTAATTTACAGTAGCATTACCGACCGCATCATAATCCTTACCCTCTTCTGCAATTACAAAAAGGCTTGCAAGCTGAGGTGCGGCACCTGTAATCTGAGTAAGAGTTGTACAAGGAATAAACAGTGCTACAATAAGCTGATCTGAGCCGTTTGAAAACATCTGCATCATATCAGTGCTGCCGCCCATTGAGCCTGCCATTGAATCAACATTTGCAACACCGCAGATTTTAACCTTCATTGACCTGCCGCTTGAGCTTACGGTTATATATTCGCCCACAACGTCCTCGTAGCCGAATGCCATTTCTGCCGAAGCATTGCCTATGACGGCAACGGGTGCATTTGCGTTATATTCATCATAATCAAAAAGTCTTCCGTATGAGCATTCGCTTGTAAGAGCAAACTGAATGTCAGGATTTACACCTATGAGCATTGCAGTTGCATCTTTTGCATTTCTGTCGATAGTTGCTCTGCCGAAGCCCATAAGCATCGGAGTGCAATGCTCAACACCGCTAACCTTCGTCTTTATGTTTTCAACGTCCTCAAGAGTAATGTAATCTCTGTCTGTCGCAGACGTAGCATCAACGCTAATCATTACTGCATTTGAGCCCATTTCCTCAATCATTCCAACGATATAATCTCTCACGCCTGTACCGGCACCGATAATCAGGATTACCGAGCTTATACCGATAATAATTCCAAGCATTGTAAGAAGACTGCGCAGCCAGTTTGCCTTTATGCACTTTACAGCGATTTTCAGACTTTCTCTAATATTCACTGTGAAATCTCCTTAAAAATTACTTCGTTTTTACCTTTACCTTAAATGTATCTTCTTCATACGTTGATTCAGGCGCAGAAATAATCCTATCTCCTGCCTTAAGACCCGATTTAACCTCGTATCCCGTATCTGAAGTAGCACCTGTTTCAATCTTAGTTTTAGTTACCGTACTTTCTTCTTCATTATAGAGATATACGTACGTGCCCGTCTTTTCAAGCTTAACCGACTCAATCGGAACAATTATTATACCTTCGTATTCACCTGTGTGTATTTCAACTTTTGCATCAAAGCCAGCGATAATATTTTCGTCGGTATCTTTAATTGAAACCTGACATTCAACACCTGCACCTGTATCGGTAAGGCTTGAAAGACCGCTTATACCTGCCATTGAGCCGACACTGTCAAGAATTGAGCCTGTAGAGCCTCCTGTGGCTGTAGGGGCAATAGAAACTACTTCGCCTTCGTATTCGCCGTATGCACTTTTGATTGCGGCAGGCATACCGAGCTTAACCTTGTGAACGTCGTATTCACTGAGGCTGACGGTTGCCGTCATAGTGTCAAGATTTTCAAGAGTAATACCTGTTGAAATAAGTGTTGTCTGCTCGCCTTCCGAAATGTCAACTGCAGTAATTGTACCGTCAAAGGCTGCCTTCCAACCGTTTTCCATTTCTGACTTCTGACTTTTGAGTGTATCGAGTGCCTTCTTCATTGCATCAAGAGAAGATTTCTGTGTTTCGAGGAATGTATCGTTTGCCTGAGCTGCGTATACTGCATACTGTGCGTACGCTGCTGCAAGCTGAACCTGTGTAGCAGAAAGAGTAACGTTATCTGAATTTACAACCGTATCGGTAATACCTTCAAAATCAATTGCAGAAACAGCTTCCTTAATCATCGTTACGGCAATATCGCTTTCAATAAGAAGATTAGCCGCATCTATCACGCCTTCGTTGAGAGCCTGACTGACTGCCTCACCTACTGCCTGAGCAATTACATCACTATCCGTTATACCCTGTGAAAGAAAACCGGCAATGGTATTTGAAATGATTTGCATAGTCGTTGAAAGCGTTTCAAGATCATCCGTAATTCTTGTAAGAGTTTCATTAAGCTGAGCCATCTGCTCCATAAGAGCGGCAACAGCCTCTTGGACAGTAGGTGCAGTTGTGCTTTCAGCGGTCGTAGTTGTTGTAGTAGTTGTCGTAGTCGTTGGTTTTTGTGTTGTGGATGAAATTGTAGGAATATCTATATCGGAAATATCGATATTCGTTGTGGTTGCTCTTTTGGTTGTAGTAGCCCGCTTGGTGATAGTTGTCTTCTTGGCGGTAGTTACCTTCTTGGTCGTAATTGCTTCCTTTTGAAGCGTTGCAAGCTTTTTTTCAAGCTTTTCTACCTCTTTTTTTAGCTCGTCAGCCTTTTTCTTTGAGTTCTTATATGAAGCTAAAGAATCGTTATAGCTTTTTAATGATTTGTTATAGCTTGACTGAAGATCACCAATCTGACTGTCAAGCTGAGTAACGTCAAAGGTGGCAAGAACGTCGTCCTTTTTGACTTTATCTCCAACCTTAACGAACACCTCTTTAACAGTCGCCACTGTGCCGACCTTATACTCCTTCTTTGTGCCGGCAGTTACCTCTCCGGTGAGTGAAACAGTTTCGTAAATGTCACCGGAAGTAATTGTAGTAAGCTGAACCGCTGTCCCTGAGTTTGACTTTGTAGCAGCAAAAACAGAGCCTGCGGCAATTGCGGCTACAAGCACAATACAAATAGGTATGATTATTTTTTTCTTATTATTTTTCTTTACAGTTGCCATAATAAAACCTCATATGTAAGATTAATTACAAAAATCAGTATAATTCCATTTTGTATAATTGTCAATAACAAATTGTAAATTTTTCTGTTTGTTCACTTTTAATTACTGATTTATGGCTTTAGGGTGACAGGGCAAAAAAGAAGAAATGCTGTCGCCTTTCAAGGCTTTTTAATGCAGTATGAGCGAAAAAGCGGCGGATTAAACCTCGTTATGCTCAAGTCTTGTCATCCTAAGTGCTCTTTGACCTATGTCTTTTCTGTAGTGAGCGTTGTCAAATTCAATGTTTTTAACTGCTTCGTATGATTTTGCAAGTGCATGCTCAAGAGTATCACCGAGGGCGGTAATGCCGAGAACTCTGCCGCCTGCCGTAACGAGTGTACCATCCTTGATAGCCGTGCCTGCGTGATAGACAGTGACTCCGTCAAGCTGTCCGTCGGTCAGTCCCTTGATTTCGATGCCCTTTGGATATGACTTGGGATAACCGCCTGATGCCATTATAACGCAGGTGCAGGCTTCGTCAGACCATTCTATGTCAAGCTCTGATAAAGTTTCGTTATTTATTGCCTCAAAGATATCCATAATATCTGTCTTAAGTCTTGGCAGAACTACCTGAGTCTCAGGGTCGCCGAAACGGCAGTTATATTCAATAACCTTCGGGCCTTTCGGAGTGAGCATAAGTCCGAAATAAAGACAACCCTTAAAGGTTCTTCCCTCTGCGTTCATTGCGTTGATTGTCGGAATGAAGATTTTTTCCATACATTCAGCGGCAATCTCATCGGTATAATAAGGATTCGGAGAAACGGTACCCATACCACCTGTGTTAAGTCCCTTGTCGCCGTCAAGTGCTCTCTTGTGATCCATAGATGACACCATAGGCTTTACGCATCTGCCGTCTGTAAATGCGAGAACGGATACCTCAGGACCTGTAAGAAATTCCTCAACAACTACGTTGTTGCCTGATGCGCCGAAAATCTTATCCTCCATAATTTCCTTAACACCTGCAATTGCGTCATCAAGAGTTTCAGGAATAATAACACCCTTGCCGAGTGCAAGACCGTCTGCCTTGATTACTGTAGGAAATTCGTTCTTTTCCTTGATGTACTCAATAACGTCATCAGCCTTGTCAAACACCCTATATTCTGCCGTAGGAATATTGTATTTTTCCATAAGGTCTTTTGAAAACACCTTTGAGCCTTCAATAATTGCGGCATTTGCCTTTGGGCCGAAGGTTGCAAAGCCTGCGTCGTTGAGCGCATCAACCATACCGTCAACAAGCGGATCATCAGGAGCGACAACTACGAAGTCTGCCTTAATTTCCTTTGCAAGATTAACTACGCCGTCAATGTCTGTTGCAGATACGTTATAGCAATCTGCGTCAAATGATATACCACCGTTACCCGGACAGCATGCAATACTGTCTACCTTACTGCTTTCTTTTATTTTTCTGATAAGGGCATGCTCTCTGCCGCCGCTTCCTACTACTAAAACCTTCATTATTTTACTCTCCCTATAAAACACTTTAAGGGGTGACAAAATCACCCCTGTTTTTATACGTTTTTATTTATAATTCTCGTTTCCTCTTCCATCGTTTCAAGGTCGATGAAGCGAGTGAAAAGTGAAACCTTGTTATCTTCATTAAGATTTGACCATATCATTTCTGTAAAGCTGTCAATACTGCCGTCAATCACGACAGGAGTAGGCTCTCCCTCGAATGACGGAATAGGATCACCGTCGCACTTATAAGTATGGATAAAGTGACCTAAACCTGCTTCGGCAGGATATTCAAAGAAATATCTTACGCACTGAGGCTTACCGTTATTTGACTTAAGGATTGACATATTGTAGTCGCCGTTCGGCTTAACAACAGCAGAAATCCTTGGGGTATAGTTTGGTGCATCAGGCTCAAACTCTCTTGTAAGAAGAGCGTGACGATAGCAGTGACCATCGCTCATATAATCAAAAATAGTATCTGTCTGGTCGCCGTTTGTTACAATAGTAAAGTCATTAAGCTTAAGAACAGGATTATAGATTATCAGTGACGGATCCTCCATCTTGCTTTCGTCAAAAGCCTTAGTGCGTATACCGCCTCTGTCATTTTCTTCGAAAATTCTGTTACGGCTATTTACGCTTCTTCCCATAATGAAATATGCGATAACCGCTTTTTTGCCGTCTGCTGACTTACCGATTACTATACCTCTTCCGGGGTATGAATTTGTATTAAGCTCCTGAGCAAGTGATTTGATTTCCATATTTATACCTCATCTATTTCTGTTTTATTTCCTATAACCTTAATTCTGCCCTCGCAAAAGAGAGATACTGCCTGCGGAAGAATTTTCCACTCGCAGTTTTCCATAACTCTTTTTTGCAGTATTTCACTCGTGTCGCCGTTTCTGACCTCAACTGCCTTTTGCAGAATTATAGGTCCGCCGTCACATTCCTCTGTTACAAAATGAACGGTTGCACCTGTAAGCTTCACACCGCTTGCAAGAACGGCATCGTGAACGTGGAGCCCGTAAAATCCTTTACCGCAGAAGGAAGGAATCAGTGCGGGGTGAACGTTCATCATTTTGTTAGGAAAGGCATTTACAATCTGCTCATCAAGTATAGTCATAAATCCTGCATACACAATAAGGTCTGCCTTTGCCTCAATAAGAGCATCGGTAACCGCCTTTGTATATGACTTGATGTCGTTAAATGCTTTGCGGTCTATCACCCTTGCAGCAATGCCGTTGTTCGCTGCTCTTTCAAGAGCATAGGCATCGGGATTTGAGGAAATGACAAGAGTGATTTTGCCGTTTTTTATTTCTCCGCGGTTTTGCGCATCGATAAGTGCCTGAAGGTTTGTTCCTCCTCCTGACACGAGAACAGCTATATTCATCATACTAATTCTACACCCTTTTCGCCGTTTCTGATTTCACCGCAGACAGCAGCCTTCTCACCGTTTGCGTTAAGGATTGAAACAGCCTCGTCTGCTTTGTCAGCGTCGACTGCTATGATAAGTCCGTTACCCATATTAAACGTGTTGTACATATCGTGCTGAGTGATGTTGCCTGTCTTCTGAATCAAATCAAAAATCGGAAGGCTGAAACACTTATTCTTTTCAATTACAGCAAGAGTGTCATCATTAAGCATTCTCGGTACGTTTTCATAAAATCCGCCGCCTGTAATATGGCTGATAGCATTTACTCTTATTTTATCCATAAGAGCAAGAAGCGGTTTAACGTAAATTCTTGTAGGAGTCAAAAGCTCCTCACCGAGAGTTTTTCCGAGCTCGTCGTATTTAACTGCAATGGTCTTTTCGTTTACGTCAAACACTTTTCTTACAAGAGAAAAGCCGTTTGAATGAACACCTGAGCTTGCAACGGCAATAAGTGCGTCCCCTGCTTTGAGGTGCTTGCCTGAAACGAGCTTGTCCTTTTCGCCTATACCTACGGTAAAGCCTGCAAGGTCATATTCTTCATTCGGCATAAGACCGGGGTGCTCAGCAGTTTCGCCGCCTACGAGAGCACAGCCTGACTGAACGCATCCCTCTGCAACACCTGAAACAATCTGTGCGATTTTCTCGGGATAGTTCTTACCGCAAGCGATATAATCAAGGAAAAAGAGCGGTTTTGCACCTGAGCAGGCAACGTCATTAACACACATTGCAACGCAGTCAATACCGATAGTGTCGTGCTTATCCATAAGAAATGCAAGCTTAAGCTTTGTGCCGACACCGTCTGTACCTGAAACGAGAACGGGATTTTTATACTCATTTGCAGCTATTTCAAACATACCGCCAAAGCCACCGATACCGCCGATAACACCGGGGATATTTGTTCTCTTTACGCTGTCCTTGATAAGCTCAACAGACTCATAACCTGCAGTTACGTCAACACCGGCTGCTGCATAGCTTTCACTGAAACTTTTTTCCATACGTTATATCTCCTTAAGCTTTTCCTGCAAAGCAGCGTCCTTGTCACGAACCTGCTGTGCCATTTCTTTTCTCATATCCTGAAGCTTTGCCATTAATGCGTCATCACCAACAGCGATAATCTCTGCCGCGAGGATAGCTGCATTTTTTGCGCCGTTAACTCCGACAGTAGCAACAGGTATTCCCGGAGGCATCATAACTGTTGCGAGCATCGCATCCATACCGTCAAGCACCTTTGACGAGCAAGGAATACCGATAACGGGAAGTGTAGTTGAAGCCGCAAGAACTCCGCCGAGATGAGCTGCCATACCTGCAGCCGCTATAATTACGCCGAAGCCGTTTTTAATTGCATTTGAGGAAAACTCATTTGCCTCCTGCGGTGTTCTGTGGGCGCTCATTACCCTGACCTCTGTTTCTATACCAAGCTCCTTTAATTGCTTGATAGCAGGGGTTACTATAGGAAGATCACTGTCTGAACCCATTATGATTGCAACCTTTTTCATAAATGCTCTCCTTTTGATTTTATAATAAATGTCGTTTAACGCAAATATTATATATTATTAAGTACCCGTTTTCAATATCTAAAAGTGCATAATTTATTTAACATTAGCGTAAACAGTTTCATCAATTTTACCATATGGTGCAAAATCTGCAACATAAGACCAGTCGCAGAAGTTAATTTGACCGTCGTTATTTGTATCAATCATACTCAGCAGATAATTACCGTCGTCATATTCACCGTAAAAAGATTTGAACACGGCAAAATCCTTTGCGTTGATATAACCGTCGGAATAGAAGTCACAATTTACAACGGGAATGTCACCTAAGTCGCTGTAGGGCTCAGTTACTTCAATTTTCCTTTCAACACCAAACGGAGCTGAAATGACAATACCCTTGTATGCAACGACATCAAAAAAGCCGTTTTTATCTGTACTGCCGAGCACTCTGCCGTCAAAATCGTAAATGACTGCCATGCCGACAGGCTTATCCTTAAAAAAGCTTCCGTCTGATGACTTCATCTGATACACATATCCACTGCACTCATTTGCGAATTTATTTGTAAATGAACTTTTGTAGCTGTCGCCACAGTAGATACAGGTGCTGAGAGTATATCCGTCCTCATAAGGCTTTGGCTCAATAATTTCCTGCACGTAACTATGGTCTACCGTAAGAGATACGGAAAAACCGCCTGCTGAATTAATACTCTTTACCGTGTAGCAGTACTTTTCTCCTGCGTTCAGCTTTGCCGACACTGAGAAATTAAGATCATTTTGCGAAATATCATCATCCTCGGCAATCTTATCCCCCTTACTGTCCGTAAGCACACAGTCAACGTCAACATTGCCGGAGGATGCGAAGGTATAGTTGCAGGAATACTCAGGTACAAGATAAAATTTCATATCATCATTTACACTATCAGTATAATACGTGCGTTTTATCACGTCACCTTCGATAATTTCTATCGAGTCAAGCAGTGTGTAATTCAAAAAATACTTTTCGGCATAGGTATACGCAGGTGAATCCCTGTAAACGCCCATAACCATATCAAAATAAATAGAACCAGTAGAGGCAGTTTTGTAACCTACGCTGTAACTTGATAAGGTTGCGCCTATAGGAAGATTGAAACTGACGAGCGATGAACATCCGAGAAAAGCTCTTTTTGCAATTGAAACAGACATATTCATACGCTCGAAGCTGACATTTTTTAGACCCGTACAGCTTTCAAAGGCGCTCGTTCCGATTGAAGTAATACTCTTAGGGAAATAAACCGATTCAAGCCCGTCGCACTGATAAAAGGCATTATTTGATATTACCTCAAGACCGCTTCCAAAGGTTACAGACTTTACAGCATTATCACCTGAAAAGGCATAGCTTCCGATTTTTTTAAGGCTGTCCGGCAGGGTGATATTCTCTGCACTCACGCGATAGAAAAAGTAGTTGCCAAGCGAGGTTACACCCTCACACACAACGATATTTTCGATAGAGCCGTCGCTCCTGTAGTCATACCACGGCTGAGATACAGAGTCGTTACTCAGGTTAGGAGAGTCACCGTTTCCGCTTACAGTAAGTGTTTTTGACTGTGCGTTATACTCATAATAAATATCGCTCGAGCCGATTTGCGTTTTTGCAATATCTTCCTCCTGCAATGCAAGGGCGACAAATGAATTACAAAAAACAGAGGTACAAAGTATCACTGTAAACAGTAATACCGAAACAAGCTTTTTCAAATTGTCACCCCCTTGAGTAATATCAAACGTGTCTTTACCTTAATAGCCTAAATTTTCGTTAACAATAATTACTTTTATTCTGTCCTTATGGCGTTGCTTTGCCGATACGACATAATTGCAGCAGATTCTTGTATCTCCTGCGCAGCCGTCACAAAGATAAGGATTTTCCTGTTTAAGAGAAATACATTCACCGCTTACACTGCACGGTGTTGCAAGGTTAAGCCTTCTTGTATTAGGCGGTGCCGCTTTGCACTTAACACGCTTAATTGCTTCATCTATGTTTGCGACAATCTTGTTTATACCCACAACCATAATCACCTGCTTAGGTCCGTAAACGATGCAGGCAACACGGTTTGAATTGCCGTCTACGTTATAAAGCTCACCGTTTTCGGTTACTGCGTTTGATGAGCAGAAATACGTATCACAACCGAAGGCGGCAATATATGCCTGCCTGACTTCTTCACCCTCGAGCCCCGTTCTGTCTATAAAATTATAGTCGCCGTTTGAAATAAGGTCAAAAATTCCTGTTTCCTTAAGGCTCTCACTACCTCCGTTTGATATGCTTTCGCCCTTGTTTATCAAGGTTTTTACAAGAGGTAAAACCTCTTCCTTCGTTTCAACAAAATAAGGCTTAAAGCCGTTTTTCTCTAAATTTTCAATAGTCTTTTTAATATCCATTTCAGTTTTCTCCGTTCCAGTATTTTCTGTCGAGTGAGCGGTATTGAAGTGCCTCGGATATATGCTCTATCTCAATATTTTCGCTATTGTCAAGATCGGCAATAGTTCTTGCTATTCTAAGTATTTTATCATACGCTCTTGCCGACAAGCCGAGGCTTTCAAAGCTTGCCTTAAGAAGCTCGTTGGCATCGTCTGTAAGTATGCAGTATTCTTTAGTCATCTTCGTCGTCATCTTTGCGTTGCAGTTTACGTCTGTCCCCTTAAAACGCTCGAGCTGAATTTCTCTTGCAGCATCAACCCGCTTTTTGATATCTGCACTTTTTTCTTCCTCAGCCCTGCTTGAAAGCTGGTCGTATTCAACAGGTGCAACCTCGATGTGCAAATCAATTCGGTCAAGCACAGGACCTGAAATCTTGTCCATATACTTTTTCTTAACGGCAGGGGTACAGGTACATTCCTTTGCAGGATGACCGTAAAATCCGCACGGACACGGATTCATTGCCGCAACAAGCATTATCCTTGACGGATACGTATACGAGCCTGAAGTCCTTGAAATATTGACAACACCATCCTCAAGTGGTTGGCGTAGTGCTTCCTTTGCTCTTCTGTCAAACTCGGGAAATTCGTCCATAAATATTACGCCGTTATGGGAAAGGCTTATTTCGCCCGGCTTTGGATTAACTCCTCCGCCTGTCAATGCCTGAGCAGATACCGTATGATGCGGTGAACGAAACGGTCTTTGACTGATTATTGCCTTACCCTCAGGGATTGCTCCTGCTATGGAATAAAGCTTCGTAGTTTCAAGCTGTTCGTCAAAGCTCATTTTCGGAAGGATAGTAGGCAATCTTTTTGCAAGCATTGATTTACCCGTGCCGGGAGGGCCCACCATAATGCAGTTATGACCGCCTGCGGCAGCGATTTCGAGTGCGCGCTTGGCTTCACTTTGTCCCTTGACGTCAGAAAAATCAATACTATACTCAATTTCTTCTTCGATTATTTCGCAGTTGTAACAAGGTGCAATCTGCTCTTCACCGGAAATATGCTTCATAACCTGATAAATATCCTTTACAGGAAGAACGTTTATACCGTCAACAACGCTACCCTCAAGCTGATTTTCAGCAGGAATAAAAACGGTTTCTATACCCTTTTCTTTTGCGAGAAGCACCATAGGAAGTACTCCTGCTACACCCTTAATCTGTCCGTCAAGTGAAAGCTCACCGACAAAGGCACAGCCGTCTGTACTGCCTGCAAGCTGATTTGTCGCCTTAAGCATTGCCACAAAAATCGGAAGATCATAGAGTGCTCCCTCTTTTTTTACGTTTGCAGGTGCGATATTAACAGTAATTCTTGAAACGGGAAAATCAAGATGACAATTTTTTATTGAGGCGCGAACTCTCTCCCTGCTTTCCTTGACACTTGCATCAGGAAGTCCGACTATATCAAATCTCGGCAGGCCGTTACTTATATCACATTCAACGGTGACCTCAAAGGCATTAAGTCCCAGAATACCAAGGCTTTTGATTTTCGAATACATTTTCATCACCACACTAATTATAACAGTAAATGATGATGTTTACAATACATTAAATATCAATATTGACAATAGAATTTATAGGTATTAAAATATTACTATAAATACGTATGGAGGATGTGTTATTTTGGATATTAATGCACTTTATAACGAATGGCTTGAAAAGGCAACTGCTGACCCTGATCTCAAGTCAGAGCTTATGGCTATCAAGGATAGCGAGGAAGAAAAGCTTGACAGATTTTACCGTTGTCTTGAGTTCGGCACTGCAGGTCTCAGAGGTGTTATCGGAGCAGGAACAAATAGAATGAATTACTACACCGTTTGTCAGGCAACTCAGGGACTTTCGGATTTTCTTAACAAGCATTTTGAAAACCCATCAATCGCTATCGGCTATGATTCAAGAATCAAGTCCGACTATTTTTCAATCGAAGCGGCAAAGGTGCTTGCGGCAAACGGCATAAAGGTTTATCTTTACAAGGAATTACAGCCTACTCCGTGCCTTTCCTTTGCAATCAGGTATTTCAAGACGTCAAGCGGTATAATTCTTACTGCATCTCACAATCCTGCAAAATATAACGGCTACAAGTGCTATAACTCTAACGGCTACCAGATGACAGACGAGGAAGCAGCCGAGACGTATGAGTTTATTCAGAAGGTTGACTACTTCACGGGAATAAAGACTATGGACTTTGATGAGGCTGTTAAAAACGGACTTATTGAGTATATGGGCGATGATGTTATTGAGAAATTCCTTGACGAAGTGCAAAAGCAATGTGTAAACCCTCAGTGTTGTAAGGAGGCTGACCTCAAGGTTATTTACACTCCGCTTAACGGCACGGGTAACAAACCTGTAAGAAAGATACTTAACAGAATAGGCGTAGAGCAGGTTTACGTTGTACCTGAGCAGGAAAATCCTGACGGCAACTTCCCTACCTGCCCATTCCCCAATCCTGAAATTCAGCAGGCATTTGACTGCGGACTGAAAATGGCAGAGCAGATAAAGCCTGATTTACTGCTTGCAACAGACCCCGACTGCGACAGAGTGGGAATTGCCGTACCTGACGGAAACGGCGGCTACAAGCTTATGAGCGGTAACGAGGTAGGTGCAATGCTTCTTAACTATCTTCTTTCACAGAAGCAGGCAAACGGTACTCTTAGCGAAAACAGTATTGCAGTTAAGTCGTTTGTATCAACTGATCTTGCCGAGGCTATTGCAAAAAAATATAACTGCACGTTCAAGAATCTGCTGACAGGCTTCAAGTACATTGGCGAGCTTATTACACAGCTTGAAGCACAGGGCAGAAGCGATGATTTCGTAATGGGCTTTGAGGAAAGCTATGGCTACCTTGCAGGCACACACGCAAGAGATAAGGATGCAGTAGTTGCTTCTATGCTTATCTGCGAAATGGCTGCGTACTACAAAACTCACGGCAAGGGACTTGCTCAGGTGATGGATGAGCTTTACAGTGAATTCGGCTACTACTTCAACAAGGTTGAAAGCTACACCTTTGAGGGTGCTGCAGGTATGGAGAAAATGGCAGGAATTATGGATAGCTTAAGAAACAATCCTCCTGCTGAATTTGCTTCTATGTCTGTTACAAAAATTGACGATTACAAGACGTCGGTTTCAACCTCTCTCGTTGACGGAAGCACAAGTGTTATTGAGCTTCCGAAATCAAACGTGCTTGCGTATACGCTTACAGACGGCAACAAGATTATAGTTCGTCCGTCAGGCACAGAGCCTAAGATAAAGGCATACATAACAGCAGTCGGAGCAGACAAGGATGAAGCACAGGCTATTGCCGAAAAGCTTCTTGCAGATGCTAACGAAATTATGAAATAGGAGATAAAAATGAATCAAAGAAAATGGGTAAAAATCACTGCAATTGTAATGGCTGCGTTAATGGCAGTGAGCGGCTTAGGTGTCGGAATAGCAGCATTGATTAACTAATATATACATTCCACAGTCCTGCAAATCAAATTTTGCAGGACTTATTTTTGCCCATTTTCAGGCGCTTTTTAAGTAATTCCACTGAGCGTGGAACTGTTCCTTTAAGCGTACATTGTGTTTTTTCGTCATATCTGCTACAATAAAGATAAGGAGGGAGACATATGGATGCAAAGCTCACAGGAGAAAAGATAAATTCAAGAAGGAAAGAAAAAGGACTCACTCAAATACAGCTTGCAGAAATACTAAACGTAAGCAACAGAGCCGTTTCAAAATGGGAAAACGGTGACGGATTTCCCGACATTACTCTTTTGCCTGATATTGCAAAAGCACTCGACTTAACAATTGACGAGCTTTTAACCGGTGTAAAGCCTGAGCCTGAAATAATAGAAATAGAAAAAACGCAGGATTTAAACACAGAAAAAAAGAGCAGGGCAAAATTTTTAATATCAGAGATAATTGCATTTTCCCTTGCGTTTGCGTCAAACGCAATAGGCGGTGTGCTTGAATTAAAATTATTTAACACAAGACCGTTTTATGTATTTATTGAAATTTATCTTTTAGTGCTTTGTATGATTCTTTTTATCGTTTCGCTGATTGTATTTTTCACGGGATTTGTGAAGTATTCTTCTGAGATTGGAAAGATAAAAGGCTCTTCTTATCTTGAGGTTTATCTATTCACGGTATTTTCTATGATAATGCCTTCATTTGCACTTTTCAGAATGCTTGAGTGGTATGGAAACGACTTTTGGTTCATTTACATACTTATATACATATTGATATTCGTGTTGTTTTCGGTATTTATGTTCAAAAAAATTAAAGGTAGCAGAAATGAAAAAGATAATTAAATTAACGCTCATAATCTTAGGTGTATTTATCATATTTATATTCCTCGCTCCTGCCGCAGCAAGAATATTTCATATAGGAAGCATTGTCGGGATAGTAATCGGTGTTGTCTTTCTCGGTTTAGGATTAATGCTTGACAAGGTGCTCGAAATAGTAAAAAATATAATGAAAAGCAAAAAAGGCAGAATTATTTTTGGCTCTGCCGTAACAGCCGTAATAGCCATAGGGTTAAGCTTTTCGATTGCTCTTGGCAGTGTTATTATCTCAGGTGAAACTAATGCAACCGACCAAAATGTTGTTATAGTGCTTGGGTGCGCAGTTTACGGTGAAACGCCAAGTATTATGCTCAAAAAGAGAGTGAACAGTGCCTACGAATATCTCACAAAAAATGAGGACAGTGTGGCTGTTCTTTCGGGCGGACAGGGTAACGGAGAAAGCATCAGCGAAGCCGAATGTATGCGCCGACTGCTGACGGAAAAGGGTATTGACGAAAGCAGACTTTACCTTGAGGACCAAAGCACGAATACTGCCGAAAACATTGCAAATTCAAAGAAAATACTTGAGGAAAACAATCTTGGATATGACGTTGCAATTGCGACATCAGACTATCATCTTAAGAGAGCTACAATGATAGCTGAAAGGAATGGGCTTACGGCAGCACGTATCAGCTCACATTCAGGCTTTTTTGACGTGCCGTCATTTTATATACGTGATACGCTTGGAGTAATAAAGGAGTTTATTTTCGGTTAATATATGAAAATAATTGCAAGAATTCATACGGATTTGCCTGACAAGTTCGGTGTGCCGAGGCAGGCAGGACTTGTTAAGGAATTGACGGGTAAAATAGTTTTTGAAAAAGAATACAGAGTACCTGAATCATTAAACGGTATCGAGGAGTTTTCGCATCTCTGGCTTATATGGCAGTTCAGCGAAAATATAAGAGAAGAATTCTCCCCTACTGTCCGTCCGCCGAGGCTGAACGGCAACAAGAGAAAAGGAGTATTTGCTACTCGCTCTCCGTTTCGTCCCAATCCTATAGGCTTGTCGTGTGTTAAGCTTGAAAGGGTTGAACGCACTGCAAATGAGGGTGTCGTGCTATGGGTATCAGGTATAGATATGATGGACGGCACACCGATATACGACATTAAGCCGTATATCACTTATACTGACAGTCACCCTGAGGCAGTACAGGGTTTTGCAGAAAATTTCGTTAATTATGGCTTAGAGGTTGAAATTACTGACGAATTGATGAGCCTGATACCGACTGAAAAGCAACAGGGTCTTATCGGTATTCTAAGGCAGGATCCAAGACCGTCATATCAAAATGACAGTGAGAAAATTTACGGCGTAAGATATATGAATTTTGACGTAAAATTCAGAGTTGATAATAACAAGTTGATTGTTACGGATATAGAGATTATGTGATATGCCGAAAATAGCAACCCCCGATGTTCACTTATCTGTGAATATCGGGGGTTGGTTTTATATACTATTATTTTGTTTTAACTGTTTTGTATTTGCTCCAAGATGAATAATACTTCTTTCCGTTAACAGTTTTATAAGTACGAACACGAACGTAGTACTTCTTGTTAGCCTTGAGCTTTGAGATTGTTTTTGAGGTTGTTTTGTTCTTTGATACTGTTACAGTTTTCTTGTTCTTGGTAAATTTGCTGTTGGTTGCGTACTGAATCTCATAACCTGTTGTTTGTGTAGCCTGCTTATTCCAAATCACTTTAATGCTCTTCTTTTTCTTAGAAGTTACACTCTTAAGACTTGTTGATTTTGGCTTAATTGTAAATGTTTTCTTAACAGTTCCTTTATATTTTATTTTTTTAATCATAGCACATTGCACTAATATTTGCGTGATATATTTTCTTGTATTTTCAATGTGTATATTATACAAGATAAATTTATTAATATATATTTGAGGTGATAATATGTTCAAAGTTACCAAGCCTGAATATTCAAATAAAACTTTTAGAATGCCCAATGATTTAATTGATGAACTTGAAAAATTAGCACAGGAAAAACAGGTTTCATTAAACCAACTTGTTATTCAATGTTGCAAATATGCGCTCGAAAATCTTGAAGAATAGAAAATGGGGTTGTCTCACAAAAGTGAGGCAACCCCTTAAATTTTGTATTGTATCTATTAGTCATTAGGAATAAATGCCTTGTGGACTGCTGAAACTGCTCTGTCTGCATCCTCTTCATCGATAACGACTGAAATCTTGATTTCTGATGTTGAAATCATCTGGATATTGATGTTTGACTCATAAAGAGCTTCGAACATTTTTGATGCTGTGCCGGGGTGGGATTCCATACCTGCACCTACGATTGATACCTTTGCAACGTCTGTATTGCAGGTGATTTTGCAGTCATCAAGCAAATCTGTAAGAAGCTCAACTGCAAGAGGTCCGTTATCTCTGCTAACAGTAAATACGAGATCCTTTGTGCCGTCTCTGCCGATGGACTGAAGAATTATGTCTACGTTGATATTCTTTGATGAAAGCTTTGAGAAGATTTTGAAAGCGATACCGGGAGTATCCTGTAAATTGAGAATTGAAACAAGTGCAACGTCCTTATCCTTTGTTACACCACGAATAAGCATTTTTTCCATTTTTGCTACCTCCTTAACGATTGTACCCGGAATTGGATTAAGTGATGAGAGAACTTCAAGCTCTACTCCGTATTTCTTTGCCATTTCTACCGAACGGTTATTAAGCACCTGAGCACCGAGTGTTGCGAGCTCAAGCATTTCATCATACGTGATTTCCTTAAGCTTTTTAGCGTCCTCGACCTTGCGCGGATCTGCTGTGTAAACGCCTTCAACGTCGGTGAAGATTTGGCATTTGTCAGCCTTGAGCACTGCTGCAATAGCTACTGCAGACGTATCTGAACCGCCTCTGCCAAGTGTAGTAAGGTCGTTATAACGGTTAATGCCCTGAAAGCCTGCCACTACAACGATATTGTGCTTTGCGAGTTCTGCCTGAAGTCTGTTTGTGCGGATATTTCTTATTCTTGCGGCAGTGTAAATTGAATTTGTATTAAAGCCTGCCTGCCAGCCGAGTAAGCTGATTACAGGATAGCCGAGCTTTTCAATTGCCATTGCAAGAAGTGAAATTGAAATCTGCTCACCTGCTGCAAGAAGCTGATCCATTTCTCTTTTTGCAGCGTTAGGATTGATTTCGTTTGCCTTTTCAATAAGGTCATCGGTAGTGTCGCCCTGTGCAGAAACGACTACTACAACGTCATTGCCCTGCTTATACGTGTCGGTTACTATTTTAGCAACGTTCATAACACGCTCGGCATTGGCAACAGATGAGCCTCCGAACTTTTGAACAATAAGTCCCATTGTTTTCCTCCTACTATTATTAATAGTTTGTAACCTTAATTGTATTCATAACCTCAATTCCCTTAAGCTTTTCGTTAAGGTCATTTTCAGTCATAGAAGCTGTAATAAATGCAAGCTCGTCATCACTCTGATTTGCTCTTGAAAGATATTTGACATCGCCGAATACCTTTGAAACACTGTCCTTGTCAGCCTTTGCACGAACGTAGAAAGGCATCTCGATAGTGCTCTTGTAATCAACTACGTAGTCCTCTGAGCCCTCTCCCCAGCCGAAAATCTTTTTCCTGTTAGCGTGCTTTGCGCAGTCTATAATATCGGCAACTACAGCAGAAGCAGTCGGGAGCTTGCCGGCACCGGCACCGTAGAAGCATACGTCGCCCACTGCATCACCGCGGACAAGAACTGCATTAAATACGTCCTTAACCGACGAAAGCTGTGAGCCGTTATACACAACGGCAGGACTTACGAAAGCGGCAATCTTATCTTTATTTATATACTTAATCTGACCGAGAAGCTTGATAACGCCGTTTGCTGAATTAACGTATTCAACGTCTTCAAGCGTAATATCAGTGATGCCCTGAGTTTCAACCTGTGAAGGATAAACGTGCTTGCCAAATGCAAGGGATGCAAGTATGCAGACCTTTCTGCAAGCATCGTGACCCTCTACGTCTGCAGTAGGATCCTTTTCGGCATAGCCGTTTTCCTGAGCAAGCTTAAGTGCATCATCAAAGGACATACCCTGCTCAATCATCATTGTAAGAATGAAGTTGGTGGTGCCGTTAAGAATACCTGCAATGCCTTCAATATTATTTGCTGCAAGGCACTGTGTAAGCGGACGAATAATAGGAATACCTCCGCCGACAGATGCTTCGATAAGGTAGTTTACACCGTTGTCTTCGGCAGTCTTAAGAAGCTCGGGTCCTTTCTGAGCAACAAGCTCTTTGTTTGACGTAACAACGCTCTTGCCTGCTTTAAGAAGCTTCATTGTGAAATCAAAGGCAGGGTTTACGCCTCCCATTGTTTCGGCAACTATTTTGATTTCATCATCATTAAGAATATCGTTGAAATCCTTTGTAAACAAATCCTTATGGGGATCGTCGGGAAAATCTCTTAAATCGAGAATACGCGAAACCTCAAGACTCTCGCCGCCTATTTTTGCAGGTATTGAGTCTGAATGAGCTTCAATAACCTCAACTACACCGGAGCCTACTGTTCCGTAGCCCATAACTGCTATTTTCATATTTTAACCTCCGTTTTATTCAAAGCTGACTGAATTAACGCCGTCAAGCACCCTGATGCTCTCTGCAAGCTTTTCAATCGGCACATTCATTTCAGTAATTCTGACTGTAACAGACACGTCTGCAACAGAATTGACAGGCACGCTCTGATTAACTGACAGCACGTTTGCGCCCGCCTTATAAATCTCGCTCATAAGTGAGGATAAAACTCCTGCATTATCCTTAAGCTTTGCATTGATGGTTGCTGTGTCATCACTGTTATCGCCATTATATTCAAATATAGCATCTTTATATTTATAGTATGCGCTTCGTGATATACCTGCCATTCTTACCGCCTGCGCGGCAGATGAAGCCTCGCCGGTTGCAAGATAATTCTTAGCCTCAATCACCTTAAGATATATTGCAGGAAGAATGGTTGAATTAACTAAAAGATATTTAACCTTTTTCATAAAACCTGTCCCCCGTACACGGACACTTGTGTTACTGTGAAAAACACTTTTTATATATTAGCAAAAATATTAAGAAGTATCAAGTATTATTTAAATTTTTTGCTAAAATTGTTAATACTTACTTGATAATCAGCAAGTATTTTATTAAAATATAACTAAATCAAATGTTGTATGTTGACATTGACAATATATTGCCATAACGAAAGGAAGTTTAATCAGATGGATTTAGGGGTAAGAAAAAGAAGAGACGCTATAATAAACGTTGCATTTGCAGCTATGATATTAGCTCTGATTTACGTTTTTTTCAAATATATATTTAGTGTTGCAGCACCGTTTTTAATCGGATTTTTCATTGCAATAATACTTCAGCGTCCGCTTCGCTGGTTAGATAAGAAAACGAAGAAAAAATGCCACGGGCTTTGGTCAATACTTTTGGTGGTTTTGTGTCTGGTGGTTTTGCTCGGTCCTGTAGTCACTATTCTTGCACTTATCGGCAAAGAGATTTCAAACTTTATATCTTATCTTGCAACTCAGCTCAGTGACTTACCTTCGTTTCTTTCATCTCTTCAGGAGGATATATTGGGCATCATAAAATTCCTGCCTGAAAATATTTACACCTCTGCCAGTGATAGAATAAACGAATCTTTCTCAAGAATAATCAATAACTTTGATTTGTCTATGCTCAACATTGATATGAAATCGATAACCTCAGGTCTTTCAAGCGGACTGTCGGGAATTTACGGAGTAGTTAAAAATATTCCGGCTACGCTTATAGCAATTGTTATCGCTGTTATAGCAACTATATTCTTTACAAAGGATTATAACTTCGTTGTTAATTTTATTAAGCTTCAGCTTCCTGAAAGCAACAAGAATATCTTAAGCGAAATCAAGCAGATTTTTTCAAAAACAGTTTTGAAAATGTTTAAGGCGTACGCACTTATTATGTTCATAACCTTCTGTGAGCTTCTGCTTGGATTTACAATTCTTAATCTTATCGGTGTGATGGATAATAGTTATATCGCAATAATTGCCGCTGCAATAGCTATATTTGATATTCTGCCGGTTGCCGGTTCAGGCGGTATACTTCTTCCGTGGGCGGTCATCGCTCTCGTTCTTGGAAATACGGGACAGGCTATCGGCCTTTTGGCTATGTACGTAATTATTTTCGTAATTCGTCAGTACCTTGAGCCTAAGATTGTAGGTACAAATCTTGGTGTCCATCCGTTAGTTACACTCGCCGGACTTTACCTTGGTGCTAAGCTGTTTGGAGTTCTGGGAATATTCATCGTGCCTATCAGCGTTGTAACTCTAAAGGCATTCAATGATGCAGGCAGGATTCATCTTTACAATACTCCTAAGAGGAATTAAAGATTATGACAGGTTTAATCATATATGAAAATAACGGCAATTCATATTTAGGCACTGCTATCCCAAGCTGCCTGAGCGATTACTGTGAGCACAAAAAGCTTGGCGAGCAGATTAAAAGATATTTTGATAGCTACCTCGATTTTGAAACACAACTGATTGAGCTCAGCTCTTATGCAATATATGATGCTAAAGAGCTTTGCAGTGAGCTTAAAAGAAATCACATAGATGCAGATATCCTGCTGTATTGCGATTATGATGAAAACCCATACGAGTATACGGAAGAGTTTATTGGCTATGACGTGTGTGCCGGTGATTACTACGTTTCCCCTCTCGGTCTCGGCTATCTTGAAATGACGGGTGAGGAAATTGAGTATATGGTAGAAAGCGAGCTAACAGACGATGGTCCTTTTTTTGAAAATCTTGATGATGAAGTAAGATACGGCTATGCCGATATGCTCAACGAATACGGACTCTTCGCCGATAAGGAAACGGCAGACGAAATAGCTGAATACTGCAATTGGCTTGACCTTCAGTACGATAACGTGTTTGAAGGCATCGGCGGTTTCAGAGTTGTGAAGATTTATAAAGTTAAATAAATATGGTATACAAAAAAAGACGTCCCGAAGTTTCAACAACTTCGGGACGTCTTTACGTCTGCTAATTATTTGGTTTTAGTTGGTACGAATGAGAAATCTGATGCATCATAGCCGAAGTATTTTTCAACGATTGGAGTAAACTCGTCTGCGTTGTTGTACTCAGGGCTCTGAAGCTGATAGATAGCTTCGTTATATTGCTCGTCAACCCAGTCATACTTCTTGAATGCATAAACGTAGCTGATTGTATCAAGCTCGCCGTTAAGAACTGCATAGTTGTCCTTATTTTCAAGAACGTTGAATGAAAATTCGTCTGTTACAACTGCAGTGAGCTTGCCTGAATCGAGATCCTTAAGTGCATCTGTAATACTCTCGTATTCCTTAACTGAGGCACAAGCTTTCTTGATTGCGTTATTCTTATTAAGAGCTGTCATAGCGGCATCAGTTACAACACCGACCTTAGCTTTTGCCATATCTGCATATGTAGCAATCTTGCTGTCCTTAGCTGTTACGGTAACAATTCTGTTATCAATAATACTTTCGGTAAAGGTGTGCTCCTCGTTGAATGAGCCGATATTCTTCTGCAAGCCGCCTATCATTACGTATGCAACGTATTCGTTGCCGTCCTCGTCTGTATACGCAGCGTCCTCACCTATTCTGTAGTCCTCTTCAACCTGAACAAACTGATAATTACTGTAGTCATTTTTAACGTTGTCAAAAATCTTTTTCATAACCTCAACGTCAAAGCCTGTCAACTTGCCGTTTTCGTCCTTATAAATGAAAGGCTCTTTTTCAGCAGTATAGGCAATAAGCATTGTTTTATCAGTAATTTCCTCAGCCAGACCTGCCTTTGAGCATCCTGCAAAGCAGAGCACAACTGTTATGGCGCAAAGCAGTAACGCAAGTATCTTTTTACTTGATTTCATAATGATATCCTCCTGAATACAACAGTAAATACATATTAATTTTATATTATTATCATATCAAAGTCAATAGAAAAAAGCATATTAACACTTGACAGTTTCAAACTTTTGACTTAATCTATATAATAAATGAAAATGCTTAGTAAAATTAAGTGTTACGGAGTTAGTAAGAATATGAAAAAAGCAGTAATATTAGTATTATCGGTGCTTATGTGCTTTTCTATGTTTTCCTGCACAAAGGCACATCAATCAGACAATAACGAGGCACAAGGTTCAGCGTCAGCTTCTATGCCTCAAATCAGCACAACTAAAGCACCTTCTGATGATACGTCAAAGGCAAAGAAGCTCAAGGTTGCTATGGCAAAAGCACTTGATGCTGACAGTAACAATATCAGCGTTGCAAACGACGGAAGCTTTGAATATAAGCCAAAGGAATTTGATGAAATCAAAATGTATTCAATGGAATACACTGAGGAAATTGAGAAGTCTGCTTATGAAAGCATTGACAAATACGTTGACACAATCAGGGAGTATTACCCTGACGGCGACAAAATCAAACTCTTCACAAAGAATAATCAGGACATTAACTTTGGCGAAAACGGTATTGACTCTGTAAATTACACAGCCGTTTACATAAATACACAAAATCAGACGATTACAGTATATGCAGACTCAACGGGTGCAATATACTCTGCAAAATGTAATTTTACTTGGTAAAAGCTTGAGGTGATATAATGCTTACGTTAGACAGAATTTATAAAGCAAAGCGTGTGCTTGGCGAGGTAGTAAGAAAGACTGATATGATTCTTGCAAAGAATCTCTGCCCTATAGCAGACATATATCTTAAGACAGAAAATCTGCAGGTTACAGGCTCATTCAAGGTCAGAGGCTCATATTTCAAAATCAGTCAGCTTTCTGAAGTGGAAAAGGCAAACGGGGTTATCGCCTGCTCGGCAGGAAATCATGCTCAGGGTGTTGCACTTGCGGCGACTAAAAACGGAATTAAATCCTTAATTTGCCTGCCTGACGGCGCACCAATCAGCAAGGTTGAGGCTACAAAAAAATACGGCGCTGAAATCTGTATGGTCAAGGGTGTTTACGATGATGCGTACAAAAAGGCATTGGAGCTTAAGGAAGAAAAGGGTTATACTTTTATTCACCCATTCGATGATCCTGACGTTATCGCAGGTCAAGGCACCATCGGTCTTGAAATTCTTGAACAGCTTCCTGATGCCGACATTGTAGTTGTACCAATCGGCGGAGGCGGACTCATAGCAGGTGTGGCATACGCAATCAAGCAGATAAATCCTAACTGCAAGGTATACGGTGTTCAGTCTGCAGGTGCACCGTCTATGGAAAAATCCATCTTAGACGGAGGAATTGAAACGCTTTCGGGTGTGCAGACTATTGCTGACGGTATAGCCGTTAAGACTCCCGGAAATCTTACCTTTGAGCTGACGCAGAAATACGTTGACGGTATTTTCACCGTTACTGACGATGAAATTGCATTTGCTATTCTCACACTTCTTGAACAGCAGAAGCTTATTGCAGAGGGTGCGGGAGCAGTTCCTGTAGCGGCAGTTATGAACGGCAAAATCCCTGACATTGAGGGAAAGAACGTATGCTGTCTTGTTTCAGGCGGAAATATTGACGTTACAATCCTTTCAAGAGTAATTGAAAGAGGTCTTAAAATGGGCGGAAGAACTACAAATATCACTATCGCCCTTTCCGACAAGCCGGGTCAGCTTCTCGGTGTAAGCCAGATTATAGCACAACTCGGTGCAAACGTTGTATCTGTAAACTACGACAGCACAGACCTTGATATGAACATAACTGACTGCTATCTGAGAATAGGCGTTGAAACGAGAGATTTTCAGCATATCGTGCAAATCAAGCAGGCACTTAAGAATGCAGGCTTTGAGGTTTGCGACTAATAATCATTCTAAATAAAAATACTTAAGGAGAAATACTATGGAATACGTAGCTACTAACAATGCACCGAACGCAATCGGTCCTTACTCTCAGGCAGTAAAGGCAAACGGAATGCTTTTCACTTCGGGTCAGATTGCGATTAATCCGATAAGCAACAACGTTGAGGCAAGCACTATTGAGGAGCAGACAATTCAGGTTTGCGAAAACCTCAAGGCTGTTGTTGAGGCGGCAGGAACTACGATGGATAAGGTTGTAAAAACTACTTGCTTTCTTGCTGATATCAACGACTTTGCAGCATTCAATGAGATATACGGCAGATACTTTACGTCAAAGCCTGCACGCTCCTGCGTAGCTGTAAAGGATTTACCAAAGGGTGTGCTGTGCGAGGTTGAGCTTATTGCAGAGCTTTAACGAAAAAATAAAACACCTTACAGAGCTGTAAGGTGCTTCCCACGCGGAGCGATGCGGTCATCGCTCCCTACAGAAATTTTTAACCGATACAATTCAGGCGCGGTTAAGCGCTTTTTCAAAAATCAAGAAACCGCCTTACTGAGTAAGGCGGTTTCTGATTGGAGCGGATGACGAGGCTCGAACTCGCTACCTCAACCTTGGCAAGGTTGCGCTC
>JAFLRZ010000024.1 GCA_022511225.1 Eubacterium sp. | reverse complement strand
GGTAACTAAGAATAGTACAACGTCCAAAAAGATTACAGGACTTAACGCTAACAAAAAGTATTATGTTCGTGTAAGAACGTACAAAACCGTAAGCGGCACCAAATACTACTCAGACTGGTCGGCTGTAAGGACCGTAAAAACCAAATAAACAGCAGAAAAAGGTATCCTCTCGGATACCTTTTTTTAGTGTGGGAGGCGGATGCTCTTCCCCGCAATAAAACAGTAGTGTTGTTATCTTTTTGTATTGAGGGTATATTATTCTCTCGTGTATATGTTATTACTGAATAATACACCTATGCCATAGTGCCTATTTGTTGACATAAAATAACTTGTATGCTAAAATTCTTGTGTATATTATAATATATAATTTCTGCAGGAGAAATCATGGAAAAAGAAAAAATACTTATAGTTGACGACTCGGAAATGAACCGTTCAATACTTGCAGATATGCTTGATGATTACGATATTGTTGAGGCGGAAAACGGTGTGCAGGCAATTTCCATTTTATCAAAGGAGTATTCAACCTTGTCGCTTGTACTTCTTGACATCGTTATGCCTCAGCTTGACGGCTTCGGTGTAATGGAGGCTATGAACCAAAACGGATGGATTGATGATATTCCCGTTATCATTATTTCGGCAGTCAACGGATCTGCCGAGGTAGAGCGTGCTTATGAGCTTGGCGCAACGGATTTTATAGCACGACCGTTTGACGGACTCATAGTACACCGCCGAGTAGTAAACACTCTGCTGCTTTATGCAAAGCAAAAACGGCTTATTCGCATTATTGAAGAGCAGGTCAATGAAAATGAGCGTCATAATGATTTGATGATTGATATACTCAGCCGAATTGTAGAATTCAGAAACGGCGAAAGCGGAGAGCATATTCAGCAGGTACGTATGCTGACTGAATTGCTTCTTAATCAGCTTGTTCAAAAAACTGACCGATATCTGCTCACGGCATCTGATATTTCGCTGATTTGTACGGCGTCTGCCCTTCACGATATAGGAAAAATAGTTACAGACGAAAAAATTCTCAATAAGCCGGGCAGATTAACACCTGAGGAATTTGAGATTATGAAAAAGCATGCTCAAGCCGGAGCAGAAATACTCAGCAAGCTAAAAGCTCATCAGGCTGAGCCGATTGTAAAAACGGCTATGGAAATCTGCCGCTGGCATCATGAGCGTTATGACGGAAAGGGTTACCCTGACGGACTGAGTGGCGACGAAATTCCAATCTCGGCTCAGGTAGTTGCGCTTGCAGACGTATATGACGCACTTACAAGCAAGCGCGTGTATAAACCGCCTTATACTCATAAGCAGGCAATAAATATGATTCTTAACGGAGAATGTGGCGCGTTTAATCCAATTCTGCTTGAATGTCTTACTCAGATTGCACCACAGCTACAAAACGCTAAAGAAGGCGGTACAACCAACGAATTTCACAAGCTAAATCTGAACCGCATTTCTTCAGAAAAGCTTGATGAGGATGGCGGTGTTTCTAAACGAACGTTGCGCCTGCTTGACAAGGAGAGAATGAAAAACAGCTTTTTTGCGTCTATGACTCAGGCTATTCAGTTTGAGTATACCATTTCTCCTTCAATGATTAAGCTGTCACCGTGGGGTGCCAAGAAGCTCGGAGCTGACGAGATTATTATGAATCCCGACACTAATGAAAAGCTCTTTACCATACTTGACAGGGACATGTGGAATCAGTTGTCAAAGCTCCTGTACTCCTCAACTCCAGATAAACCCGAGATAAAGCTCGACTGTTTACTGCGCTATGAAAACGGCACACGCTGGAATCGAATCGTTTTACGCTCAATGTGGTCGGATGACGATATTCCTAAGCTTGAAGGCTGCCTTGGCACAGTTATTGATATTCATGATTCTCACTCAAAAATAGAGGAGCTTGCTGAGAAAGCGTCACACGACCCTCTGACAGGACTGCTCAACCGCGCAAGCGCACGCGATCAGATTGAGCTGAAGATGACAAATAATCCTGAAAGTAATTTCGCATTGGCGATTATTGATCTCGACTTTTTCAAATCTGCAAACGATTCATACGGACACGGCTTCGGTGACAAGGTGCTTTTACAGATTTCACAGAAATTGACAGGATGCACACGAGCAACCGATATTTCCTGCCGCCTTGGCGGAGATGAATTTCTGCTGTTTTTAGAATATAAGACCGATATTGAAAAGACAATCAACCGAATTTTCAATGAGCTTTGCAGTCCTTGCGGGCAGTTTGACATTTCCGTATCTATGGGTATTGCTCTGGCACAGGACGTCGGCTTGTCGTATGATGCACTGTTTCACGCGGCAGATGACGCTCTTTACAACGCAAAGCGTGCCGGACGCGGTCAGTATGTCTTTTACAGTAATCCAAAGGAGTAATCAACAATGACTTTAGAAGAATGTTATAAAGAGCTCGGCGGAGATTATAATGATGCAATCGGAAGGCTTCGCAGTGTTCGTCTTTTGCAAAAATTCGTGCTCAAGTTTTTGGAGGACGGAAGCTTCGAACTTCTTTGCCGTTCGCTTGATGAGGGCAATATAGAAGAGGCATTCAGGGCTGCACACACAATTAAGGGAATGTGTCAGAATTTAGGCTTTACTGCCCTTGCTGAATCTGACAGTGCACTGACAGAGGTTTTGCGCGGCGGAGGCACTGATACTGACGGACTTTTTGCTAAGGTGAAAGAGGATTATGAGCGCACGGCAGATGCTATTCGTGCGTATCAGTCACAGCTTTAAAATCCCCTATAAGGAGTAAATGATGAAAAAGAAGCATTCAAAAATACTTTCTCTTGGTCTGATTTGTTTTATATGCCTTGTAGCCGTTGTCATTAGTTTTTTCTATTTCAACTATATCACTGATAAAATCAATGATGACAGTGTCGGTCACTTGCAGGAAATATACGAGCAGGTCAACCGTACGTTCAGCTTGTTTTCCGAACGTAACTGGGGACTGCTTGAAAGCTGGAACGATACTCTCGTAAGGCCTGATGATACCGATAAAAACGCAGAGAATTTTATATCTTCCGAAAGAGAACGCTGGCATTTTACTGATTTTTATTTTCTTTCAGAAAACGGTACGTATAAAACGGCTGACGGAGAAGTGGGCTCTATCGACCTTGGAGAGTCATGGGATATACTTATGATAGAGCGCAAGCCTGCTATGGCAGGTAATATCGATATAAAGAGTGATTCTGTTACTATGTTTGCCGTTCCGGTAGAGCCGGGAAGCTTTCAGGGATTTTCGTATTCAGCTATTGCTTTAAGCTATACGAACGATGCGCTTGTATCTTCGCTTGACATTGACACCTTTGCAGACAAGGCCGACTGCTTTGTAATACGTGAAAACGGCAGTGTTTTGTTTTCTACAAAGTCAGGCAGCATTGAGTTTTCTAACTACCTGAGCTTTTTGAAGGATACCTCAGATATAGACGAGGCCCGGTTTAGTCGGTTAATAAGCGATTGGGAAAACGGAAATGATGGACTTCTGAGATGCAAGATTAACGGAGAGGAATACTGTATTCTCTATCGACCGCTGAGCTATTATCACGGATACACTCTGGTTAGCACAGTGCCGCAGAGCTCAGTCAGCGCAGCCTTTTTACAGGCACAGAGAACTACTATAACCGTACTGATAATTATTTTTCTGCTTGTCAGTGCTTCGGCAATATCACTCATTATCATCAGCACCCGCAGACAGGTCAGCGAAAGTAAAACGGAGCTTGCATACAGGGATCTTATGTTTGACGTATTGTCAAACAATATAGATGATATCTTCTTAATGTTTGATACCGAGAATTATAATGTTGACTACATCAGCCCTAACGTAGAACGGCTCTTTGGTATTCCGACTAAAGAGGTTCAAAATGATATTCGCACTATTTTGCGTTGTGCAGTAAGCGATGACGTAATAATTTCTGCCGATAAACTGCTTGAAATACCTCTTAACGGCAGAATCGTTCAGGAATGTGAGTATTTGCATCAGAGAACGGGAGAACGCCGCTGGTATCGTATGACCGTATACCGTATGAGCATTAACGGAGTTGAAAAGTTCATTAACATCCTTTCGGACCGTACGCAAGAAAGACAGATGACCCAGACTTTAGAAGAAGCTTTGGTGGCTGCCAAAAGTGCAAACGAGGCAAAGAGTAATTTCCTTTCTAACGTTTCTCACGATATTCGTACGCCGATGAACGCAATCGTCGGATTTTCCACCTTAATTGAGAAGGATGCAGAGAATCCTGAAAAAGTGCTTGAATATACTCATAAAATTTCGGCATCAAGCCGTCATCTGCTGAGTCTGATAAACGAAGTGCTTGATATGAGTAAGATTGAAAGCGGAAAGACCTCACTGAATGCAGAGGTATTTCATTTGCCCAAGCTGCTTGAAGAGCTTAGTATTATTATGATGCCTCAGGTCAAGGCAAAGAATCAGGAATTCAGCATTCATACACACGGCTCACCTCCCGAGCATTTAATCGGTGACAGACTTCACTTAAATCAAATCCTGATAAATCTTCTTTCAAATGCAGTAAAATACACGCCTGACGGTGGAAAAATTGAATTTTCAGTTTGCCGTATTCCCGATTCCACGCCGCAGATTGTTAAGCTTGAATTTATTGTTGAGGATAACGGTATCGGTATGAGTAAGGAATACCTGAGTCAGATTTTCAAACCGTTCAGCAGAGAAGTCAATTCTGTAACGAATAAAGTTCAGGGTACAGGATTAGGTATGGCAATCACCAAAAATCTGATTGATTTGATGGGCGGTGTAATTCGGGTGGAAAGTGAGTCAGGCAAGGGCAGTATATTTACCGTAGAGCTCTCGTTTACCTTAGCCGAAGACAATGCTGAGGAGGATTGGTACAAAAAGCACATTTCACATATTTTAGTTGTCGATGATGAGCCAGAGGTTTGCAAAACTATCTTTGATATGATGTCGGACACAGGTATTGAAATAACGTGTGCAACATCAGGCTGTGAAGCCATTGAAGCAGCAATTAAAGCGCACCAAAGCGAAAAAGATTTTGACGTTATTCTGCTTGATTGGAAGATGCCCGATCTTGACGGAGTGAAAACCACACAGGCTATTCGTAAAGAGATAGGAAACGATATTCCGATTATTGTGCTGACCTCATACGATTGGAGCGATATTGAAGAAGAAGCGCGAACGGCAGGTGTTCACGCGTTTATGCCTAAACCGTTTTTCGTTTCCACCTTCTGGCAGACGGTTAAGCCGTTGTTCTTAGGCAGTACGCAGTTTGAAAAGCCTGTTTCGAATGAAAAAGCAGAATCTGTTTTAGAAGGTCGTCACATCCTTATTGTTGAGGATAATGAGCTCAACGCAGAGATTCTGACTGAGATGCTCGATATGGAAGGAGCAGTCTGCGAATTAGCTGTAAACGGTGAAGAGGCTGTAAAAACGTTTGAGCGTTCACAGGCGGGGCAGTACGATTTAATCTTTATGGACGTGCAGATGCCGATATTAAACGGCTACGAAGCAACACGTAAAATCAGAAGCAGTACGCATCCTGATGCTGAGAATATTCCAATTGTAGCAATGACTGCAAATACGTTTGCAGAGGACATACGCGAGGCGTTGGATGCAGGAATGAACGCTCATTTAGGTAAGCCTATTGATATGAATGCTGTTTTAGATACGGTAGCACAGCTGTTATCAAATCAAAATTTATAATCCGCTGAGGTGATTTTGTGTCAATTACTAAGCTTGAGAACAATATTTTTGTTTTAGAAACTAAAAATACCCACTACGTTATGGGTATAGACAAAAACGGTATTAACCGCCATATTTACTGGGGCAGTAAGATTTCTTCGAATGATTACGAACTTGATACAAACGGTGATGAAAATTCGAACCATTCTGCAATGGACTCTTACAGACAGGAGATTACCTTTTTCGGCGGAACTGTTTACCGTGAGTGCGCTGTAAAGGCTGAGTTCAGCGACAAGTGCAGAGAGCTTGAAATAGCGTATAAGGACTATAAAATAAGCGAAAATACGCTTTGCGTAACAATGGCAGATAAGCACTATCCGCTTGAAATAGATCTCTGCTATGAGGTTTATGATGACAGTGATATTATCAAGAGATGGATCACCGTAAGAAACATCGGCGGTGACGAAATAATCTTTGATAAGCTTTTATCGGCTGAGTTTAGTTTTCCTTCCGAAAAGCCCTATAAATTCAGAAATACAAACGGTGCTTGGGGTGCTGAATTTATAGAATGTGAAAGCACTGTAGAAGGCGGATACTCTGTTTGGGAGAGCCATAAGGGTGCATCAAATCACAACGCTTCACCGTACTTTATCGCATATCAGAATGCAGACGAAAACGGCGGTGACGTCTATTTCGGCTCGCTTGCATACAGCGGTAATTTTAAGGTAAGTGCCGGAAGGGATTTGTTTGGCGTTACAAGAGTAATGCTCGGTATGAATGACTTTGATTTTTCGCATACACTGAGGGCAAATGAGCAGTTTGATACTCCTGCAGTTTATTGCGGATATACTCAGGGCTTTGGTGAAATGAGCAGACAGATGAACAGATTTGCAATCAATCATATTCTGCCGAAAAGCTTTAACAACAAGGTGCTTCCTGTTCTTTACAATTCATGGGAGGCTACCGAATTTCATGTCAGTGCTTCTCAGCAGCTTGAGCTTGCAAGGATTGCTGCCGATATTGGTGTAGAGCTATTTGTTATGGATGACGGCTGGTTTGGTCAGCGTAAGGATGACCACGCAGGGCTCGGTGACTGGTATGTTAATCCCGATAAATTTCCTAACGGACTGAATGAGCTTATTGACGGCATAAATGAGCTTGGAATGGATTTCGGTATCTGGTTTGAGCCTGAAATGGTAAATCCCGACAGCGATCTTTATCGTGAGCATCCGGACTGGGCATATCATTACGATACGAGAAGTGCCAAGGAGCTTAGAAATCAGCTTGTGCTTAATATGACGAAGCCTGAGGTGCAAGAATACGTATTCGGGTTTATGGATGAGCTTGTGTCAAATCACAATATCAAGTACATTAAGTGGGATATGAACAGGCCTTTTTCTGAAATCGGAGCGGAAAATCTTGAAAACCGCAAGATGTATTCGTATCTTCACACTAAGGCAGTTTATGATATTTGTGACAGGCTTAAGGCTAAGCATACAGATTTGCAGATAGAAGCTTGTGCGTCCGGAGGAGGCAGAGCAGAGCTTGGAGCTCTCTCGCATTTTGATCAGGTGTGGACGAGTGATAATACAGATGCAATAGACCGAATGACAATTCAAAGTGGTTTTTCTATGCTTCGTCCAATCAAAGCTATGAGAGCATGGGTTACTGATATAAACTGGTACAATAAGCCTACCTCGCTCGATTTCAGATTTAATATTGCAATGCAGGGCTCTTTAGGTATCGGAGGAGAGCTTCGCAAGTATAGTGACGAGGACAAGAAAATCTGCAAGCGCAATATCGAGCTTTATAAAAGAATCCGTGATTTAGTTCAACTCGGTGATTTGTACAGAGTTTATAATTCGGACAAAGACGAATTCCTTATGAATATGTACGTGAGTGAGGACAAGAGCCGAGCAGTCGCATTTATAGCTGCAAGAGGAACACGCTTCTTCAAGAAAAAGTTTAATATGCGATTTGCGGGACTTGATGAAGATAAAACGTATCGTTTCTCTCTTGACGGCAAGGAGCACACAAAGTCAGGAGCGTATCTGATGAAGCTTGGTATCCCTTACAGGATAATCGGAAATAATTTTAATAAGATTATTGAGATAGAAGAGGTTTGAATTTTCTGACAGTATGAAAAATGAATTTAAGTATGAGCTTCACTGCCACACAGGCTGCGTTTCTCGCTGTGGCAGGACGGAGCCTGAAGAAATTGTAAAGCTTTATATAGACAAGGGTTATGACGGAATTGTTGTAACGGACCATTACAGTCCTATGACCTTTAAGAAAAATTGGTGTCCCCAGACGCAAATTGATTTTTATTTGCAGGGATACAGACGAATGAAAGCAGCCGCTCCTGAGAACTTCACAGTCCTTTTAGGTATGGAGCTGAGGCATTATGCTACTGGTAATGACTATCTTATTTACGGAGTGGAGGAGGATTTTCTCTACTCAGCGGGTAATCTGCTCGCCGCCCTTGAAAAAAAGGTTTATACTATGTGCAAGGAAAGGGGTTACCTTGTTTTTCAGGCGCATCCCTTCAGACCGTATATAATAAGATGCAATCCAAAGTATCTTGATGGTATTGAGGTATATAACGGAAAGGTGCCGAGATCACAGAATGAAAGGGCACTTGCGTGGGCAAAAAAGACAGGCAAGCTTATGTGCTCAGGTTCAGATTTCCACGAAATCGAGAACCTTGCAAAAGGCGGAATAATAACCTCAAGTCCCATTAAAACGAACGAGGATTTATTAAGTGTACTTAAGTCTCAGGACTTTAAAAGAATAGAAACTTATTGATATTAATTTACAAAAAAGACAGGATTAGTAAAGACTTACTAATCCTGTCTTTTTTATTTAAGCTCGTTTTAAGAATATTCTTTGCATTAATTCCAAAATTCTTCTTACAGTTCTTCTCAGCTTTCTGTAGATTGTTTCCTTTGGATTGTGAATTATGTAATCTACGCAAAAGCCTTTGAAGTCCTTGCTTTTAATTAACCCAAATTGCTTATCCGAAACAAACATTTTCATCGTTTCATCATCAACAATGTCAGAGTAATCGTTAATAGTTTCTTCAACCTTTAACGTAGCCTTTTTGAACGGTAGCCACGTAAGATAATAATTTATGCATCCAATCATATAATTGCCTGCATAAAGCTCCTGATATTTTCTTGGTAACTTATTAAGACCGCCAAAATAATCGGCAATTTTATAAAAAACAATCTTTTGGACCCTGTTCATATCAGGGTAGTATTTAGAGCAAAGGCCACCTCTTATAAAATGATAGTTATATGCTACCTTGTCCGAAATTACTGCCTTGCCCTTCATATGCTTTGCATAAAGAAGATTAAACACATGATCTTCACCAAATGTTATATTTATATCATATCTGAGGTTGTTTTCCTCAATTATACTTCTTCTTAAAAGCTTTCCCCACGGCCACCAAACAGAACGGTCGAAATCACGGAAATTATCGTTTATTTCCTCTTTAGTAAATTCGCAGGGCTTTTCAATGTGAGGCGTAGATGAAAATCTTATTTCATTATGAGAGCAGACAACGAAATCGACGTCGTCTCTCATAAGCCCAACCAATGTTTCTATACCATTTTTCGGAAGTGAATCATCGGCATCAACGCACGTAATATATTCACCTGATGCCTTGCTGAGAGCCGTATTTCTCGCCGCTGATACTCCGCCGTTTTCCTGAGTAAATACTTTAACTCGGGGATCCTTTTCGGCAATGCGTGTGACTATGTCAAGAGTATTGTCAACAGAGCCGTCATTAACAACAATTATTTCAAAATTCTCATATGTCTGGCATAATACTGAATTGATTGTGCTCTCAATAAATACGGCTGCATTATATGCAGGAATTATTACACTAACCAATTTATCGTCCATATTATAATCTCCAATTTATTTTTTATAACTTTTCTTTAATTATCGGTATTTTTACAAGAAACCCAAGCAGTGCCTTGTGATTATAAACGAATTTACGAATCTTTGAAAGCTTGTATGTTTTTTCATCGCAATGCTCAAGAGCATAAACTACGCCCTTTTCAGTAGAGAGCTTTTTGAATAACTGTGCCTCTACACCGAATTTTTCAGGTGCACTTAGGTGATGATTACCCGCAATAGCTTTATCAAGTCTGCTCTCAGTATACTCCAAATTTGCTTTTATTCTGTCAAAGAGCTGCTGTCCCTTCTCTGTGTTAATCAGTACAAGACTTATTCCGCTGTTTTTCTTTTTCATAAATTTCTTATCATCAAAGCCCCAAAAATCGCCTAAGGTTATATCACTTACCCTATCCTTTTTTGCATACATACAATGATAACAGTTCTCCCTGAAGCTATATCCGTACAAAAAGCACCAATAATACGAGCTTATCCTGACGGGCAGATATTTCAGCAGTTTTTTGTCCTTATCAAAGTATTCAAGAATATAATTAATACCTGTTATAAACGGCGTACTATCCCTGAATTTCACGTCGCAAACTCGAGAGATTTCATCCTTAAACTCATTCTTGGTATATTCTAAAAAGGTATTCTGATCAGGCGTACCATGGCAAATAATGTCAACTGTGTATAGCTTTTCGTAATTCTTTTGCAAGAAAGCCTTAAGGCCTGATATCTGACAAGGGGTGCTTATAGCTAATATCTCCTTGCCACTTTCAAGATCATTCTTTATCTTTCTAAAACTGTCATTGACGTGCGAGTGAACATATTTTGACCCCTGAGAAAGTAAAACATCACTCTCATTGTCACATCTATTCATCTCTACACTAAGTTCATCGGTAATACGGCTTGAAAAAACTATACCGCCTTTTCTCACTGCATCAAGAGATAAAAGGGTAGCAATACCTCCCGAGGTAGAGGATTTGTTTATATCAGCATTTTTTGAAAATGCAGCAACTGTCCTCTTCACGCTATTAAACTCAGGCATATTATTGACAGGACAATGTTTTTGACACTGAGCACAGCCAATACATCTGTCACTGTCAATATGCGGTCTTATGCTCCCATCTTCATCAAGCTTCATTTCAATGCAATTTGCACTGCAGCTATTATAACAACTGTAACAGGCTGTGCAAAAGCTTTTGTCACATATTTCATTAACAACCATTAATACATTCCTCTAAAAACGCTTTTGAGCTGTTTATATGAGCATCAAGCCTTTGCTTTACACTCTTATAATCTATATCTTTATCAATAAGCTCCTTAAGCTTGTTTTCGTTATCAACTAAACGCTCACTTATACCAAGGAGCTCAAGCAATGATTCAATCCTGCTGTTTTGCTTAAAAGGATTTGATTGGCTATGCTTTTTTATTACACAGAAATTCTTTTCAAGCATGATTGAAAAGCATACCGCATGAAACGAATCTGTAAGAACAAACTGACTATTATCAATTATCGAAATAAAATCTTCAGGTGAAAAAGTGATATTTTTCTTGTCTGAACGGTTAATTGCATACTCTGTGCAAGGTAATATGACACTGTCAAAATCAAAATGTTCCTGTGCAAGGTCAAGTGATTTCCTTGAAAATCTTGTGTCGCCTAAAAAATAAACAGCAAAATACTTTTTATCAGTAAGCCTGTTACTTTCCATACTTTTCCACTGCTCAGGGGAAATTAAAAACGTCGGGTCACAAACGTGGCTGACATCCTTGCTTGTAACGCACTCAAGCTCACCTATACAGTGACTTTCTCTTAGACTGACTGCTTTGAAATCGCTAAGATATTCCTGAATACGTTTTTTTGAAAAGTTGGGAATATAATCAATACCAAAGCTTGTAGCATATGAAATCTTGGGCTTATTACTTACAAAATGAAGAAAATAGTGAGCATCTAAAATCATTGGATTCCATATCTGATCGCTTCCGCATATGAAAAAATCAAATTCATCTAAGAGGCTTTTGAAATCTTCATCACTCTTTACAGTATCGGTAAATACTATATTATTTTGCATAAAACGGTTGAAATTACTACAGCGCTTATCTCGCTCATTTTTATAAATAGTATCAAGAAGTTCATCATACCTCTTGTTTGTATCATAAATAAAGCTTTTAATTTTGGAGTATATTTTGTATCCGATATGCTCTGTTTTCTGTGCAAGGGAATGTATCTGATTTGACGGCTCGGGAAAGTATTTTATCAGCCTTACGTCAACACAATACTGTGTTTTCAGATAATTTTGCAGAGCAAATGCCTGCAGCGCTGTCCCGAAATTCAAATTGCTAAACCACGTAATTATTGCTATCTTCATTAAGAATACCTACTAAATACGGACTCTAAGTCGTCTTTCTTGAGTGAGCTTTTCAGTATCAAGTGTAAACAAGGCTATTGCCATAAATCCAATCATACCGGCAGAGCTTGACAAAATTGCAGAGCCTACAGCGTGAATCATATACTGTAAATATGCTGCATACAAAAATGCTCGTCTGCTGCTTTCAAGCTTACTGCTTTTCATAGTTAAAAATGCACGAACAAAAACTGCCATATAAGCTAAACCGCCAAACCAGCCGAATTGTCCAACAGCCATCTGCCAGAAGTTATCCCTTAAAAATGCACTGTCATCAGGAGTCATACCCCATCGCGTATTAAAGCCGTATAGATAATAAAGCGGAGAATAAATTTTTGCTGCTTGATCAGAGCCAAATGTAGCAAAGCCTGAACCCAATGGAAAATAATCGTTAGCAGTTCTGATAGCATATTTAGTAAACAGGTGTCTCGGTGCACTTTCGTTTAAAAGATAAGCATCAATCTGGTACCAGCCGACAGCAATAATAGCTAACACACCGACAATAATAACAGGTATACTTATGCGGTCGTACTTTTTGAAATAATAATATAAAAACAAAAATACAATTGAAAAAATAATCGCCGGAGCCTTCGTAGCCAACACAAGACTGATGATAGCCATATAATAATAAGTTTTCCGCTTTCTTTCACCCATCTTTGTGTTACAAACAATAACACCGAAGAAAAGCATATAAACAGCCACGTACTGGAAATTAAATTTAAATATAAATCTAAATGATCTTATGCCATATCTCACATCACCGGCCATACCTATATCGGTTACAAGATTGATAAGCGAAAAGATAAATGCCAAAATTATAAACAGCCTTGCAAGTGGCAGCAGCATATCTATAACTCGCTGCTTTTCCTCGGTTGACAGAAAATATTTTACCGCAAAATATGACAATAACACTTTAGTCGAAGAAACTATGTCAATACCTATTGAAAACCAAGAGTTGTTAAGCTCGCTTATCAGGTTTGAGATAATCCCGATAATTACAACGACGAATAAAATGAGTACAGTAATAAAATCTCTTCTCTCGATTTTTTGTGCACTAGTTATCAAAAAAGCAGCTGAGAGAATACCAATTGCCTCATCAAGATAAGTACCGCTGCCGTATGACTTGATTTCAATAATAACGGAAGCAACAAGAAGAGCAAAAACGATTAAACCCTTAAATGAATAGGCATTGCCGTTTTTACCGTTTTTATTAACTTTTGAATTGATTTTAAACGAAATGCCCATATTTTATCCTAAAAATCCTGTTTATATATCTGTGGAAGCTTATAGTAATAGCTTTCCTTATCAAATGAAGCTATGTCAATCTTATTTGAAAGCTTATGAATAGGAGTAAGCTTACTTATCTGCTTCATTCGTTTTTCATCATACTTTTTATCAAGCTCCATTGCAAGCACGTGCTGATTGATGTGATTATAATACTTAACAGCCTGCCATTCATCAAAATAATGATCACTCACCATTCTAAAGAAAATGTGCATAAGAAAATACTGATTAAGATAATTTTTCTTTTTCCAATATTCAAAGAGAAGATTTTGCGTTTCAAGAAGCAGAATATTGTCCTTCTTGCTGTAAATAAACCAGCTGCCAAAATTAATCATTTCATTATTGAACCAACCATTTCTGAACACGAAAAAGTCATCACTTGTCACATACTCAGGGATTGGCGCAGTAAGATAAGTTGTAGAATCAATCCATAAACCTCCATAGCGGATAAGCAAATCCATTCTTACCATATCTGAAAAATGTGTATTTGATATAATGCCCTTCTCCCATTTTTTTACAATATAATCGGGCAGCTGAATGTAATCAAACAAATTTGTTTTATCAATAAGGACAATATTCCAGTCCTTGCAGTGATATTTAATTGATTCATAACAGATTTTTACAAGCTCAGGAGCGTTATCAATACCCTGTAACCAGCACACCCATATTGTATTGCTCTTATCTTCACAGTCAGATTTATCAAATTCTTTCTTTGCGATAAGATGCTTATATTTCCTGTTAAGCTTACGATAGGTTTTGTACATTGAATTAATGTTTACCATATATTTATTTCCGTAACCGAGTGCAATAAGCACTGCACTGAAAGCATCTTCTACTATGGTGTGCCTTTTGATGCTTTTTTTTATTTTCTTTACCGGATTATCCATAAACATCTCCTATTTGTAACGAGCGAAGCTTTAATGTTAAGTTTGCTTAACTTAAGCGGTACAATACAAAAAATAAATATTATCTTTTTCGTTGCTTTTCGTGATTATAAATTTTCAAAAAGGTGTCTGCTTTGCTCTCGGTTGAAAGTGACTGCCTGTAATCAAAACAATTTTTAATGTATAAATCAGTAGAAATAATTTGCTTAAGAGCTTCCTTATCCCAATTATCATCCACAATTCCAAGCATATTATTTCTGATATAGCTTGCATTGTACGGAACGGAGGTGGTAACAACAGGAGTGCCGACTGCAATTGATTCGACTATCGAAACCATATTGTTGTCCTGTTGTGTGTAAACAAGCATCGCCTGTGAATTCTTAAGAATTTGAGTAAGCTTAGCGTGATTCAGCTTGCCTGTAAATATAACGCTGTCACTTATGCCAAGCTTCTGCACCTGACGGATTAAATTATCCTTTTCATCGCCGTCACCCATAATGCAGAGCTTATATTCGCTGTCATACGTATTTATAAAATCACAAAACGCACTGATGATTTTATCAATCTGCTTTCTCGAAATAAGCTGAGAGCTGACGGCAAACTGCTTTTGCTTTTTTTCTTCAGGCGTAAATTTTTCAAGATTAACACCATGGTCAATTATTTCATCGGTAACGTTTTTACAATACTTCGAAATAAAGGCTTTTGCCTCAGCACTTCTTGGTACAACAAGAGCTTTTCTAAAAAACATCCTTGCAATAACACCGTACCAAACTCTCGAAGCAATACCCTTAAAAATTCTGTTGTGCTTAGCAAGCTCGTGCCAGACAATCAAATTTTTTCGTGATTTGAGCACAAGCATAAGCGAATTGAGTGAAAAGATCTCGCTCGTAATAATCAAATCATACTTATTCTGCGAGATAACACGCCTTATGTCGGGGCAAAACGGCAACGAATTAACAGGACATAGCTTTTTAAGCTTAGCCTTAAGCCATATTATTTCAAAGGGATAGTCCTCGTTAGCAGCAGGCCTGAAATCCTCACACGCTGCAAGAGTAACGTCAATGCCAAGCGATTTAAATCCCAGACACAAATCGTAAATCATTGTGTCTTTTATCGTATCAACCTTTTTAATATCCCTTGTTTCGCTCGTGTAAATAATAGGATTAACAATCAAAATTTTCATATTTTAAGCCAAATTTAGTACATATTTTTTTAAGTAGATTTTCTATGATGCTCCAAATTTTAGTGATAATAAAATCAACTAATTTTGCGGGATATTCAATCACATATGAAAGCAGATAAGCAAACAGGAAAACGGCTATAGATAAAATGAGTGAGAACGGAAGTAGCCATAACTTGTCAGTTAAATTAATTATGACTTCGAATTTGGAAATTATTCCTGTAGTAAAGCAGCCGAGCATATAAATATATATACCTCTTGAAGCTAATGAGTTAACAACTTTGTTGTAGTATTCCTCTTTAGATGCCGCAAGAATAATCAAAACAGCTATTACGATTGTAGTAAGCGAGCATTCTCTTGAAAACGGATATGAAGCTTCCCCTCTGACGAGTGTTGCTGCCATATTCCCTGCAAAAGTGAAAATGCTCAGTCCGATAGCTCCTATTATTGCCTTTTTTTTGCTGATTTGAATATTATATTTTGCGATGTACGCACCTATAAAATAGGAGCATACCATTGTAATCAGCCCCTTGCCTCGATCACCCATAATATCTGTGTAAAGAAAAGTAGGCAGGACATAGAACAAAACGAGAAGTATGATAACAAGATTTGTGAAGTCACGTTTTTTCAGCTTGTCTATTGCTTTATTGATAAACGGAGACAGTATCATTAAAAAGGCATAGCAGGAAACGTACCAGTAATATTTGCTTGTTATAGGTGTAAGTCTGTGGATTGCATGACTAAGAGAACAACTTCCTATTCCAAAGCGACTGAGAACAAACTCTATAACAAGTGCAAAGGCAGAACAACTCCATGTTATAGCTAAAAGCTGCGTCAGCTTTTTTTGGGAATATCTAATCAAAAAGTATCCGCTTATTACCATAAAAAGAACTACGCCTAAACCGGAATGAAATACAGATATTGCAAATTCAAATATTATCAGTTGAACGCCTGTATAGTTCTCACCCGAATTTGTAGCATATAAGTGAGAAAATATGATCATCAGCATTGCAAGAATTCTGACTATTTCAATATTAGAATTCCTGAGCGATTTGCTATTTGCTGTTATCTGCTTATCCATTATCTATACTCCTGAGTTATTTTGATTGCTGTGCAGCAATATCTGCATCAACGATTTCTTCGCCCGATTTATTCTTGAGTTGCTCTCGTGACATTTCGGAAAGTCCGTCATTAATTACTGCATTCATATCGCAGGTTGAAAGAGCATCAAGCTCGTCTTTTGTAATTTTTCCGTCGCGGTAGTCTCGGCAAATTTTATTTTCGTACATTGAATACTTGTCGTTTTTGAAGTATCTTAAAAATTTATGCCTGATAACCCACATTGCAGGTGTGGCAATATATTTTTTCATAGCAGGTGATACGGAGCCTATCATCCAGCACTGCCTGTCGCAGTTTCTCACCTTAGCTCTGACTTTTTCTGCCTGAGGGCTGTTCCATAGAGTATCCCAGTCACTCTCATTTATATTGCCCATAACCTCTTTTTCCTTCGTGCCGTTACACGGCATTACGTCGCCATACGGGTCGATAAAGAAGGTGTCAAATGCCATATCACAGGGAAGAAGTCTTTTTTGCCCGTAGATATAGTTAATAAGTCCGTGATTAAAGTATGCACGAAACCATTTTTTAGGTGAATTTGATTTGAGAAGCTCATTGATAAGCCTTTCAAATTCCTTTGCTACCATATCCCTGTCCCTGATAATGTTCTTCGCCTCAACAAAATAGAATGAATTGTGAAGCGAGGCAGTAGCAAATTCCATATTCATTTCATCGCTGAGCTTATAAAGCTCGACAAGATCTTTGGCATTGGCATCCTGAACTGTCATACCAAAGCCGACGTCCTTCATACCCATTTCTACGAGTTTTTTTAGAGTTGTGTAGCCCTTATTAAATCCGTCGTCAAGTCCGCGAATGGAGTTATTTGTAGCTTCAAGTCCCTCAATTGAAATTCTTATTCCTATATTTGGAAATTCTTTGCAAAGGTCAATAATTCTGTCAGTAAAAAATCCGTTTGTAGAAATTACAATACGGTCACTTTTCTTGTAAAGCTCACGGACAATGTCCTTCAAATCCTCACGAATAAAGGGCTCGCCGCCCGTAATGTTTGTAAAATACATCTGAGGAAGCTTCTTTATAGCTTCAACAGTGATTTCCTCCTCAGGCTTTGACGGCTTTTTATACCTGTTGCACATATTACAGCGTGCATTGCATCTGTATGTAACTATTACTGTTCCGTTAAGCTTTTTCATTGTTTTCTTCCTTTATCGATTGTTTGCTAATTGCAGTAAATGCTAAGTAACTTTTCAGAGTATTCCTCTACCGTGTCAAATTTATAATCAAGGCACGCCTTGCTCATAGCCGATGCCAAATTACTATCTTCACATATTTTCTTAATTGCTTCACTGAGCTGTTCGCTGTTTCGTGGCTCAACGAGTATTCCTGTTTTGCCGTCATCAATAAGCTCCGGAATACCGCCGATATTGCTTGCGACAACAGGTGTGCCGTACATAATGCTCTCCATTACCGAAAACGGACAGTTCTCATACCATATGCTTGGATATACAGTTGCCTTAGCCTTTGAAATAAGCGAAATGAGTTCTTCACCTGTTTTAAAGCCGACGTACTTAATGCTTTTGTCACTCTTTACGTATTCTTCAAGAGGTCCCGTGCCTGCAACTACGAGATTTATATCAGTGCAGTCAAGCAGCGTGTAAATGCCTTTTTCTCGGCTTAATCTGCCGAAATAGAGAATGTAATCCTCTTTTTCGGTACTCTGCACTTCAGTATGCTCTGCAAAATTATGCATCACTACAGTTTTGTTTTTGAAAATCGGATTTGTATCGAGCCTCGATTTCATAAATTCGCTACAGCAAATCACTGTATCAATCTGCTCGTAAACTTTATTCTTGTTCCAATAGCTTGCCTCAATAGTTCCGATAATCGATTTAAGAAGTGAAGAGTGAACACATCTGCCCTTAGTGCAGTTAATAAATCCACCGTCAATGCATTTTTCGCATATGTCGTCATTATTAAAAAACATATGGTTAGGGCAGACGAGCTGATAATCGTGGGCAGTGTAAATAATTTTAACTTTCCTTTTATTATCCTTTTCCCATTTTCTTATTTCAGGAATGATTGACGGAGTAAGCTGATAATTAAAATTATTCAGATGAACAACGTCAGGCTCAAAGCTGTCAAGCACCAGACGTATTTTTTCTCTTGCTTCCTTTGAGTAGATTGTTTTAAGCGAAAGCTTAAGCTTTTTTATTGCACCTGAGTTATGAAAATCCATATCCTCGGTATAGGCATCGGCACTGTTGGAAACGCATCTTCCCTCGTGCTCCATACCAAAGTATTCTACCTGATGACCGAGCCTCGTCAGCTCCTCACCGAGTGAAAGCATATATGTTTCCGAACCGCCGTTACGGTACAGAAATTTGTTTACCATCAGAATTTTCATTTACTCACCATTGTTTTTATAAAGTCTTATCGTTTGCTCAACCGCAGAGTTCCAGCCGAAATGCCCGCATATGTAGTCGCTTGCGGTAAGCTTGCAGTCATTTACTATTTCAGGATTGTCAATAAGCTCCTGAAGCTTTTTTGTTAATGAGCCCTCATTACCACACTCAAAATAAACTGCCTTATCGCCGCAAACCTCCGTGCATTCTGCAATATCCGAGGTCAGACAGCAATTGCCGTAGCTCATTGCCTCGAGAAGGCTTATAGGCATTCCCTCAACACTGCTCGGCAGGCAATAAATATATGCGTTTGAATAAAGCTCCTCTAACAGCTCACCTTGCACAAAGTCGGTGAAAACGATATTTTCATCATCGCCTGCAAGTGCCTTTACCTCGTTCATATATTCGTCTGTGTGACTTGTGCCTCCTGCAATAACAAGCTTTTTGTCTGTTTTAATATTTTTGTATGCGTTAATCAGAAGATGCACACATTTTTCAGGAACGATTCTTCCTAAAAAAAGAATGTAGCTGTCTTTCTTCAGTCCAAACTTATCGTTTATTTCTCGGTCTGTTTTTATTTCAGGCTTTGACACGCCGTTAGGAATATAAACGGTTTTTCTTCCATAGGTTTCAAGAAAATATTTCTGTACGTTTCTCGATAAAACGATAACCTCGTCAGCATATTTTGCTGCCGTTTTTTCTCCGAATTTGAGGAATTTTGTCGCAAATCCTCCCCACTTAGAGCGCTGCCAGTCAAGTCCGTGAATAGTGACTATAACTCTCTTTCCCGTAAGCTTAGGCAAAAAGCACATAGCTGACGGACCTTCGGCGTGAAAATGAACAATATCGTATCTGCCAAACGTTGCTCTCAGCGAAGCGAGTGCGCTGTAAACGATTGCATTGAGCTTACTGTTTTGAAACGTGAAAACGGTTTTGAGCTTAATACCGTTATATTCTTTAAGCCCTTTGCCGTTTTCAAATTCCTTGCCGGCAACGTGGTGACCTTTTCTGTTATATGCAACGACTGTATTGCCTTTTTTCACAAGGGCAGTGGAAAGCTCGTCAACAACGATTTCAATTCCGCCCTCTCTTGACGGTATTCTCTTATGGCCTATCATTGCAATTTTCATTTTATCACCAAGCATTTATATTCCGATACGTCGTAGAGTTGTGCACTGCACGTTTTATTGCTGATTACTATTCAGCACCTTTATGAGTTAAAACAACGCCAACTGTTTTAAGCATTATCTTTGCGTCAAGCCAGAGCGACCAGTTGTCTATGTATTCACAGTCAAGCTTTACCACTTCTTCAAAATCCTGAATGTTTGATCTGCCTGAAACCTGCCATATTCCCGTAATTCCCGGCTTGAGAGAAAGACGCCTTTTGTGATGGCTCTCATATTGCTCAAATTCATCAATCGTAGGCGGTCTTGTGCCTACAAGGCTCATATCACCCTTGAGCACGTTCCAAAACTGCGGAAGCTCGTCAATACTGAATTTACGAATAAATCTGCCGACCTTAGTTATCCTGGGGTCATTATCCATCTTGAACATCAGCCCGTCCATTTTATTCTGCTTCATGAGCTCGGCTTTTCTTTCGTCCGCATCCGCGTACATAGAACGAAGCTTGTATATGTTGAAAATTCTTCCGTTTTTACCTATTCTTTGCTGCTTAAAAATCAGAGGACCCGGCGACTCAAGCTTAAGCGGTATTGCCGTTATAAGAATGATCGGAAGCGATATTATTGAGCCAATCAGTCCGCCGAAAAAGTCAACCAACTGCTTAAAAATTAAATGCCTTTCATCGTGAAAAACAGGCGAAAATACAGCCATAGGGTAGCCTGATTTTACGTTGCATTTAATATTATCAAACTTGCTTTCGTCAATAAGCCTGATAAGCGAAGGAATAGTAACGTTTACTGTGATTCCCATATCCTCAAGCTCTTCAACAATCTGTGCAACAAAATCATAAGCTTCACTCGGAAGATGAATATATACCTCATCAAGCGATGCCGTTCTAATCCATCCCATAAGATTGTCCAGATTTGCGACAACAGGTATACCATGAATCTGATTAACCTGGGTTTCGCTGAGAGTGGTTATAGGTGTTTCATTTACTAAATCAAGAGAAACGTTTTTCTTGTAAATCTTGAATCCGCCGTCTTGAAGCTTGGCATCAAGCAGTGTAATTGCCTTGATATTCTTCGTCCAATCAGATTTCAAATCTGCAACAAAGCTGTCAGCCAATTTGCTGACAGTGATAATTCCTGTCTGCGAAGCATGAACTGACCTTGAAGTATACTTCATCAAAATACGCTTAATAAAATATCGGCTTACGAAGGATAAAACGGTATTTATAATGAATGCCCCGAAAAACAAATATCTTGATTCAAGAAGCACGTTTTTAGTTAAAATGAGTAAAACACCAAACGAGCCGAAAATAAAAATACTGTTTCTTAGGCAGGATAGCATTTCCATCGGTCTGCTCCTTTTGAGCAGGTTGATAGGCGATGGGAATAACATAAACACAATAAGAAATGAAAAACCTTGGACTATGAAATAGTTAAGGTACGCGTGTATGTCAGTGCATGGCAGCTTATCTAAAATAAACTCAAATGCCAGTATTGTAAGAATATTTGATATTACAAGCGTTATAAAGTCTGAAGCAAACTCAATGATTCGTTGAGCCGTATTTAGCTTTATCATTTATTTTGCACCTACTTGTTTCTGTAATAACCGTAGTCGTAATTATAGTTGTAGTTATAACGGTAGCTGTATCTTCCGTACCTGCCGTAACTTCTCTTGTAGTAAGAGGAGTAACGCTTGCCCGAAGCATTGGCATCGTTAAATATGAAGCCTACAATAGGAGCGTCAATGCTTTTAAGAGAATTAACTGCAAGTCTTACGTCCTGAATATCAGTCGTTGCTGATTTAACAACAATCAGATAACCCGTAGCCTTTGTTGCGAATGAAGTAGCATCCGTAACGAGATTGATAGGCGGTGTGTCTATAAAAACGCAGTCGTAATGTGCCTTTACAAAATCGAGAAGCTTATCCATTCTTGACGATGATAAAAGCTCTGCAGGATTAGGAGGAATTTTGCCGGCAGTGAGTATGGAAAGATTTTCAACGTCTGTTTTCGATACTGTGATGCTGTCGGTAAGTCCCGCAAGAATTTCGGACAATCCGTTTTTAACAGGGATTGAGAACATACGGTGAACTGTGGGGTTTCTCATATCAGCATCAATGAGGAGTGTTCTTTTTCCCATCTGTGCATAAGAGATAGACAGGTTGATTGCGTTAATCGATTTACCGTTGTTTGCAAGTGGACTTGATATAACGAATACAGGACATTTCTCACCCTGCTGGGTAAAAAGAAGGTTTGTTCTGATTGCGTTATAAGCCTCTTTAACTACGAAAGGGGACTCGGAACTAAGCATCTTTTTCTGATTATCTCTTGTAAAGTTGAGAGATTTTTGATTCTTGCTTTTTCTATCTTTTTTTGAGTTTAAGACTTTAGCAGCCATTTACTTGTCCTCCTTTTCTGAAATAGTCAGGCTCATACCGTCAGACACCGTGTCGGAAGGAGCTGATGCTCCGCCTTCCTTAGAATTGTCGTTTGTTGGTATAAGTCTTGGAATTGAGCCGAGAATCGGAATATCAAATTCTCTTTCAAGATCCTTTTCGTCCTTAATGCTTGTATCAAAAATTTCCTTAAGGAAGAAGAACACAAGGCTTACGGCAAATGCTGCAGCAAAGCCTATAAGAACATTCTTTTTGGTATCAGGATATGACGGAGCTGTAGGCTTTCGGGCATTGTCAAGAATTGATACACCGCCGACCTTAAGTATTCTTACAATTTCATCAGGACAGGTGTCGGCAATCGCATTTGCAACGTCCATCGCCGTCTGCGCATTTGTACTGCTTACGCTTATCTGAAAGGCAAGTGTACCTTCAATCTGTGCACAGCTCATCATTCCCTTAATCTGACCTGCTGAAATTGTATTGTCAAATTTATCAGCAACCTTTTCAAGGAAAGCGTAGCTCTTTATAACCTCAAGATAAGTTTTGATAATCTTTTCGGAAGCATCGAACTGGGATACACTGATACTGTTTTCAGGGCTGAGCATATAGTCGTTACTGCTGTAGGCATATAGCTTTACGGTAGCAGTATATTTTGAGTCGATGAAAAAATTTGTATAACATGCTGCAAGAATAGCTCCTATTATGCCGATAAGCAGAATATAAACTATTTTCTTTTTCAGCATTTCAAAAATTTTTCTTAAGTCTATTTCTATTTCTCTGTTTTCTTCCATAACGTCCTCCTGTTTATATAATAATATAATTACTTATACTTATATAGATAGATAATTATATAATAGCAGTTTAAACAGATTAAGTCAATAATAATGCCGTTAAGTAAAATGATATTATGAAATGTAACAAAATAAAAGCACACGGTTTGTACATAATTAACAAACCGTGTGCTTTAGTGTTTTGAAAAAGTGCATAAGCGTGTTGAATTTATTTGACAAGAGAGGATTACGAGCTTAAATGTAGTAATCAACTGCGACTGACGATTCCATTACAGTATGCATATGCTTTTTAACGACTGAGCAGTGATAATCGTCATTCTGGTAATCCTCAAGTGCCTTTTCATCATCAACGCTTACCTGCAAAATAATGTCATAAGAACGAGCAGAATGAAGAAAATCAACACCCACCTCAATTTCTTTGACCTGCGGCACCTTACCTTCCATTGATTTGAGAATATCTGCCGTTATTTCGCAGTTCTTTTCGCTGTTGTCCTTAAGCTTAAAACAAACAATATGCTTAATCATAGTATTTATACCCCCTTTGCAGACATAAATATCGGCAGGGGAATGATGAATAGCAATCCTCTGCCGAATTATTCGTTATTTTGCAATATCGCTGGCTCTTGATTCTCGGATAATATTTACCTTAATCTGTCCCGGATACTGCATTTCATTTTCAATCTTTTTGGCAATTTCACGAGCAATATACGGCATTCGGCTATCATCAATGACGTCCGGCTTAACCATAACTCTTACCTCACGGCCTGCCTGAATAGCGTATGATCTCTCAACACCCTCGAAGCTTGTTGAAATCTCCTCAAGCTGCTGAAGTCTCTTGATGTAGTTTTCAATATTCTCTCTTCTGGCACCCGGTCTTGCCGCTGATACGGCATCAGCAGCCTGTACAAGACAAGCAACAACAGTCTTGCACTCAATCTCACCGTGGTGAGCCGCAATAGCGTGAATTACGCCCTCATTTTCCTTGTATTTTCTTGCAAACTCAACACCAAGTGCAATGTGGGAGCCTTCAAGCTCGTGGTCAAGTGCCTTACCGATATCGTGAAGAAGACCTGCTCTTCTTGCAAGCTTTTCATCGGCGCCAAGCTCTGCCGCCATAAGACCTGCAATATACGATACCTCAAGGCTGTGCTTAAGTACGCTTTGTCCGTATGATGTACGGTATCTGAGCTTACCGAGAAGCTTGACAAGCTCAGGATGAATCTGTCCGCAGTTAGCCGAAAGAACAGCTCTTTCACCTTCCTGCTTGATAATTGCGTTGACCTCTTTAGTGCTCTTTTCAAAAAATTCCTCAATCTTTGTAGGATGAATTCTTCCGTCTTGAATAAGACGCTCAAGAGTAAGCCTTGCAATCTCTCTTCTTATAGGATCAAAAGAGCTGATTGTAATAGCCTCAGGTGTGTCATCAATGATGAGCTCAACGCCGGTAATTGTTTCGATAGAGCGGATGTTTCTACCCTCTCTGCCGATAATTCTGCCCTTCATTTCGTCGTTAGGAAGGGCAACTACCGAAACAGTAGTTTCTGCTGTGTGGTCTGCTGCACAACGCTGGATAGCAGTGCCGATAATCTCTCGTGCCAGAATATCACTCTGGTCCTTAATCATCTGCTCGTGTTCAAGAATACGCTTGCTCTTTTCAGTATCAAGCTCTTCACTGAGGGTGGCAAGAAGCTGATTCTTCGCTTCCTCCTGTGTGAGTCCTGAAATACGTTCCAGCATATCAAACTGGCTTTTCTTGATGCCGTCAATCTCGAGTATCTTTTCGTCTAACTGCTTCTGCTTTTCAGCTAAAGAGTCAGTCTTTCGCTCTATTAATTCTGCTCGCTTATCAAGATGTTCTTCTCTCTGATTAAGTCGAGTTTCCTGCCTTTGCACTTCACTTCTTCTTTCGCGGATTTCCTTGTCCGCATCTGAACGAAGCTTGTGAATTTCGTCCTTTGCTTCGATGATTCTGGCTTTTTTGTTAGCCTCAGCTTCAGCAAGGGCATTATTAATTATTTTTGTTGCTTCCTGTGTGGCAGAACCGATTTCTTTTTCGCTTGTTCTTCTGCGATGCTCACCGCCTAAAACAAAGCCCACAACTCCAAAAATAACAGCGCACGCAACGCCGACAATAATAGGAACAATTATACTACCCATAGACAGCACCTCCTTCTGTTTTAGTTTCTCTTAATTAATTCACCATCAGAAAAGGTACAGTTTAAATGCAAATCAATACGTGATATAGAAACGTTATAATTTACGAAATATCAATTTCTACATCATCCATAATAATATACACCTATATCTTGTATATGTCAAGTTATTTTACAATTCGTAATATTATACTGACTTGACAAATTGTGCCGTTGGTTGTATAATTGTCGCAACTTAATAAGTCAGGGGTGCTTCGGAGTCCGAGGCTGAGATTATACCCTTCGAGCCGTGCATTAGTATGAACGGTAAGACGAGATGTGATAATTATGTTACCCCCTGTTTTTTTCTGAAACAGGGGGTTTCCTTTGGACTTATTTTGAATAAGAGGAAAGGAGAATAATTATGGCAAACGAAAAAGGCAGCAGTATTAACGCTACAAGAAAGCTTTGCGAAACGGCAATTATGCTTGCTCTTGCAACAGCACTTTCATACGTGTCCTTTTCCAACCTTCCTATGGGTGGCTCAGTAACTCTGTTCAGTCAGGTTCCGATTATTATTATCGGTTATCGCTACGGTTGGAAATGGGGAATTTCAACAGGTGTGCTTTATGGCATTCTTCAGATGCTTTTGCAGGGACTCGGCAATTTTGCTTACGTTAAAGGTATCGTTGCATATCTTATACTTATCCTTGCCGACTACGTGCTTGCATTTATGGCTCTCGGCCTTGGCGGAGCAATGTTTACAAAGCTTAAGAATCAGCCGCTTGCACTTGGAATCGGCGCTTTCGCAGCAAGTCTGCTTCGTTATATCTGTCACTTCGTATCAGGTGTTACAATCTGGGGCGAGTATGCAGACGGTTGGAAGTCAGTATGGGCATACAGCGCAAGCTACAACGCCTCATATATGATTCCTGAAGCGATAATTTCCGTAGTAGGTGTGGTGCTTCTTGCATTAGTACTTGATTTCAAAGCAGCAGACCTCAAAAAAAGAAAAAAATCATAATTTCACAAATATTAAAGATTTTTTGAACTGACTAATGTCAGTTCTTTTTTTGTTTACTTTGCTTGAAAAATTTGGTATAATTCATAAAAAGCATAGAGGTGTCATAATGATTTATACAGTAACATTAAATCCTGCGCTTGATTACGTAATGAATACACACAGTCTAATTTCAAAAGATATAGTCCGTACGGACAGTGAGCAATTATATTACGGCGGTAAGGGCATCAATGTTTCGGTAACGCTGAAAAATCTCGGTATAGACAACAAGGCTCTCGGCTTTCTTGCAGGTTTTTCGGGCAAACAGCTTGAGGAAATGCTCAGAGAGGACAATGTAAAGTGCGATTTCATATACCTGCCCTATGGCTATACACGCATCAACGTCAAAATAAAGGCTGAAAAAAGTATAGATATTAACGCCAAAGGTCCTGAGGTGTCGTTAGATGACGTTGAAAGGCTTATGAAAAAGCTTGTTAAGCTCGGCAAAGGCGATACTCTCGTACTTGCCGGTTCAGTACCGAGTACAGTACGCAGCGATATTTACGACAAAATTCTTGAAAGGCTTGACGGCAGGGAGGTAAGTTTCGTGGTTGATGCGTGCGGAGATCTGCTTCTTAACGCACTTAAATATAAACCATTCCTGATTAAACCTAATCATCACGAACTCGGTGAGCTTTTCGGTATCGATATTGAAACTGTTGATGACGTTATTAAGTACGGCAAAAAGCTTCAGGAGCTTGGAGCAAAAAACGTTCTTGTTTCACGGGGGAAGGACGGTGCTGTGCTTCTTGACGAGGAGGGAGAAATTCACATATCGGAAAATGCCGAAGGTAAGCTTGTCAGCTCTGTTGGCTGCGGTGATTCGATGGTAGCAGGCTTTATTGCAGGCTGGCAGGAAAAGAAAAGCTATGCTTACGCTTTGAAGCTTGCTACCGCCTGTGCGAACGCGACAGCATTTTCAAGCTCTCTTGCAACTAAGGCAGAGATTGATGAAATATTCAAAAAATTGTAAATTTTATATTTGGAAATTAAAACGGGAGGCAGATTACCTCCCCTACGACATAACAGAAGTGTCATTGCTTGTAGGGGAGGATATCATCCTCCCGTGTTTTTATTATTGAGTAAACTTAGTATTTAACTTTATAGAGCTTGTCAGGATAATCTGTCATAATGCAGTCTGCACCGACGCTCATAAGGTATTTCATATCCTCTTCGTCATTTATTGTCCAGTACTGAACTGCCATATCGTGTGCGTGTGCGTAATTGATGACCTTTGCCGTTGCCGTGTTAAGTCCGAAATACTTAAACGGCGCACCGTACGGAATCTGAAGCACAGTGCACGGTGGCTCGTAGCTGTCACTGTTTGTAATTGCTGCCCACCAGAATTTGAGCACTTCGATAATTCCTGTACTGCGTGTCATATCAGGATAGTTGTCATCTACGTATTTACTTACTTCGCCGTGGAAGGTGCCAAATATAACTCTGTCAATCAAATCTTTTTCAACGAGGATTTGATGAAGAATATCAACACCCTTTCTGCCCAAATCATCACTGTTTTTGATTTCGATTATGTACTTGTATTCACCTGCCGAGTTAAGATAATCGAGTACGTCCTCAACTCTGAGAATTTTCAAATCATCGCTGACATCATCGCCCTTCAGGTCTGCAAACGGCATTTCTCCGTTATCGTTTTCAAACTTTGCACCCATATTCAGCTGACGAAGCTCCTCGTACGTCTTTGTTTCGGGGCGAACGTCTGTTTCACCGAAAACCTTTTCGCAGTCGGAAGTTCTGTCAAGTGTGTCATCATGAAGGAGCACGAGCACGTCATCCTTTGTGATATGAAGGTCAAATTCAAAAACATCAATTTTGAAATCAGTATTTTCTACACAGTTTCTGAAAGCTATCATCGTTTCCTCAGGAGCAATTCCTCCGCCGCTTCTGTGTGCCGAAATATCGGTGCTTTCGAGTATGTAGCTGTTAGTCGTTTCGTAGCTTTTGATTTTATCGGGGTTTGATTTATACGCGCCTGCAATATTGAGTGTGGCGGCGAGTACTGCAATAACGCATAAAACTGAAATAAGTGCAATGAGCGGTTTCTTCGTCTTTTTCTTTTCTTTTTCCTTAGTTTTCATAACGTACCTCCTAAATGAATCTTTATAACTATATGTTATTTGAATTTTGACTTAATGTCAATAAATTATTTTGCATTTAGAGTATTGACAATAGGGAAATAATGGTTATAATAATAGTTAGCACTCTCGTATTGACAGTGCTAATTTGTAAAAATAAGGTGATTGTAATGAGAAAAAAACAGTTTAAAGCAGAGTCAAAAAAGCTGCTTGATATGATGATTAATTCTATCTATACCCATAAAGAAATTTTTATTCGTGAGCTTATTTCGAATGCAAGCGATGCTATTGATAAGCTCTATTTCAGATCTCTTACCGATGACAGTGTTGCTCTCTCAAGGGATGATTTCAAAATCAATATTGAGCTTGACAAGGACGCTCGCACCGTAATTATTTCTGATAACGGTATCGGTATGACTGCCGAGGAGCTTGAGAGCAATCTCGGTACAATTGCAAAAAGCGGCTCTCTTAACTTCAAAAAAGAAAATTCAGACAGTGAGAACAGTGATGATATTTCTGTTATCGGTCAGTTCGGTGTAGGCTTTTATTCTGCATTTATGGTAGCCGACAGGGTCGAGGTTGTGTCAAAGGCATTTGGCGAAAGCACCGCTCACAAATGGCTTTCTGAGGGCGTTGACGGCTACACGATAGAGGAATGTGAAAAGGCAGATGCAGGCACGGTAATCACTCTTCATATCAAAGAGGATAACGAAAACGAAAGTTACAGCGATTACTTGGAGCAGTACAAAATCAGTGAGCTTGTCAAAAAATACAGCGACTACATCCGCTATCCAATCTGTATGGAAATGAGCCATCAGGTGCCTGATCCTGAAAAAGAGGGTGAGTATATAACCGAGCTTTCTGTTGAAACTCTCAATTCAATGGTGCCTCTCTGGAGAAAATCAAAGAGTGAAATCAAGGATGAGGATTACAACGAATTTTATAAGAGCAAATTTATGGATTACAGCGACCCTGTATGCGTTATCCATTCCAAGACTGAGGGACAGGCAACCTTCGATGCTCTTATGTTCATACCTGAAAATCCTCCGTATGATTACTATTCAAAAGAATATGAAAAGGGCTTACAGCTTTATTCAAACGGCGTTCTGATTATGGACAAGTGTGCCGATTTGCTTCCTGATTATTTCAGCTTTGTAAAGGGACTTGTTGACAGTGCAGACTTAAGCCTTAACATCAGCCGCGAAATGCTTCAGCATGACCATCAGCTCAAAATTATTGCAAAGGCTATTGATAAGAAGCTTAAAAATGAGCTTAAGAAAATGCTGAGTAATGACAGAGAAAAATACGAAAAGTTCTTCAAGACTTTCGGACTTCAGCTTAAATACGGCGTATATGCAAATTACGGTATGGAAAAGGACAGCCTTAAGGACTTACTCGTGTTTGAAAGCTCAAATGCTGATGGTATGACAACGCTTAAGGAATACGTCGGCAGAATGGCAGACTCGCAGGATTCAATTTATTATGCCTGCGGTGACAGTGTGCAGAAGATTTCTATGCTCCCTCAGCTTGACGCAGTTAAGGAAAAGGGCTTTGAAGTTCTCTACTTTACCGATGAGGTTGATGAATTTGCTATCCAGATGCTTATGGAATATGACGGCAAGAAGTTTGCAAACATCTGCAAGGATGATTTGGATTTGTCAACTGATGCAGAAAAGGAAGCAATAGCGAAGAAAAACGAGGAGTCAAAGGAGCTTCTTGACAAGATTAAAGAGGCTCTGGGTGGAGAGGTTGCATCGGTTAAGCTTTCAGATAAGCTCGGCTCACATCCTGTTTCTCTTTCAACAGAGGGTTACGTTTCACTTGAGATGGCAAAGGTGCTTAATTCAATGCCCGGTGCAAATCAGGGCATAAAGGCTCAGCTTGTGCTCGAAATCAACTCAAAGCATCCGATAGCAGCAAAGCTCTCTTCGGCAGATGACGATATGCTCAAAAAGTACGCTTCGCTTCTTTATTCATCTGCAAGGCTTATTGCCGGACTCGACCTTGAAAATCCAACAGAATTTTCAGATATGATAGCAGAATTGATATAATAATTAATCAGCAAACGGGAGGATAATAAACAGTTGCGGTTTCCAAAATTTTGTGCACACATAAATGTGCTTCAAAATTTTGACCGCTGCCAATTCTTTTTACTCCCTTCATCTCGCACTGCGAGCGGTCGTAAACGAATCCCCTACAATCAAACAATAATACCACTGTAACATCGCAGGGAAGGTAATCCATATCACGCACTAAAAAAAGGTATCCGAGAGGATACCTTTTTTAGCTATTTATTTGGTTTTTACGGTTCTTACAGCCGACCAGTCTGAATAGTATTTGGTGCCGCTTACGGTTTTGTACGTTCTTACACGAACGTAATACTTTTTGTTAGCATTAAGTCCTGTAATCTTTTTGGACGTTGTACTATTCTTAGTTACT
>JAFLRZ010000023.1 GCA_022511225.1 Eubacterium sp. | reverse complement strand
AACCCCTGACCTGCTGATTACAAATCAGCTGCTCTACCAACTGAGCTACACCAGCGTTTCTTAACGCTCTAATAATATATCATATGTTATCAGAATAGTCAAGACTTTTTTTAAATTATTTACCCCAATTGTCGATTACGCTCTGAATCATGTCAGGATCCTTTGTAGTAATGTTGTCAGGCTTGCAGACAAGCATTTTTTTTGCTTTTCTTTCAGTATCGACTGTCCACACGGAAAGCTTGTAGCCTTTTGTGTGGAGCAGATTTGATAGCTGAGATGATGCAAACTGGTAATTACAGTTAATTCCGATTGCACCTGTTTCGTCAAGCATAGAAATAAGCTTCTGTCTGTAATCATCCATAAAAATTTTTGTTCTTGACGGAGTGTAGTTAATATAATAGTCAAGCTGTGCACAATTTGACTCTCTTACAGCTTTAACGTCTGACGTTTCGATACCTGTTAAAAATGAATTTTCTACAAGCTTGTAATCCACCAAAATAAGATACAAATCATCAAGAACTTTCGTTTCTTTAATATCGAGATTAATTTTTATATCCGTATTAGTAAGAAGGGCAAACGCTTCTCTTATATCTACACCGTCTCTGTTGGTCAGGACAATATCGTGTGCCATTACGATAGTGCCGTCAGGCCGTCTGCGAACGTCAAGCTCTATTACATTAACATTATTTTCAATTGAAGCCTTGACGCTTTCGACAGAATTCATCGGTGTATTATAAGCACCCGTATGGGCTGTTATTGTAAAATTATCCATTATAATCAGCTTCATTTCATCATACGTCTTCGCAATGGCATACTCTGCAACTCCTACAACCATTAAAACTGATACGATAAATGCAAATATCTGATAGGATATGTGCTTAAACCAAGTAAGAGTCATATTGCGTTTTAAAAATCTTTTAAACTTAGTCCAGTATGAAATCTTTTCAGCCATTTATTCACAACCTGTAGTAGTATTATAAGAAGGAGATTTATGCGAGCATTGACCTCCTAAAAAAGCAATTAATCCTGATGAGCACTTCCTGAGTAGTTAGGTGCTTCCTTAGTAATTGATACGTCGTGTGGGTGGCTTTCTACAAGACCTGCACCTGTAATCTTAATAAACTTAGCATTTGTGCGAAGCTCCTCAATAGTATGACAGCCACAGTAGCCCATACCTGAGCGTAAGCCGCCCATCATCTGGAAGATTGTATCGCCAAGAGGTCCTTTGTAAGGCACACGGCCTTCAACACCTTCAGGAACGAATTTCTTTGATCCCTTCTGGAAATATCTGTCTGCACTGCCCTTGTTCATAGCACCAAGAGAGCCCATACCGCGATAAACCTTAAACTGTCTGCCCTGATAAATTTCCGTTTCGCCGGGTGACTCCTCACATCCTGCAACGAGTGAGCCCATCATTACGCAAGCACCGCCTGCTGCAATTGCCTTAACGATTTCACCACTGTATTTAATACCGCCGTCTGCGATAACAGGAATACCGAATTTATCAGCTCTCTCTGCTGAATCGTAAATTGCCGTAATCTGAGGCACACCTATTCCTGCAACAACACGAGTTGTACAGATTGAGCCCGGTCCGATACCAACCTTAACGGCATCTGCACCTGCTTTGATAAGAGCTTCGGTAGCATCAGCAGTTGCAACGTTACCTGCAATAAGCGAAATCTGAGGAAATGCATTTTTAACGAGGTCAACAGATTTCATAATGTTTTTACTGTGTCCGTGAGCGGAATCGAGAACGAAAGCATCAACACCAGCATCAACGAGTGCCTTTGCCCTGATGAGTACGTCATCAGTTACGCCAAGAGCTGCAGCGCAAAGGAGTCTGCCCTCTTTATCTCTTGCAGTGTTTGGATACTTAACACTCTTTTCGATATCCTTGATTGTAACAAGGCCTGTGAGCTTGCCGTCAGCATTAACAAGCGGAAGCTTCTCAACCTTTGACTTCATAAGTATTTTCTTTGCTTCTTCAAGAGTAGTGCCCTCTTTTGCCGTAACAAGCTGTGATTTCGGTGTCATAACTTCAGAAATTTTAACACTGTAGTCCGACATAAAACGCATATCACGATTTGTAAGAATACCAACAAGAGTGCCATCAGTCTCACAAATAGGCACACCGCTGATATGATATTTATGCATAAGAGCCTCGGCGTCGGAAGCAAGATGATTAGGAGAAAGGTAGAACGGATTTGTAATAACTCCGTTTTCAGATCTCTTTACCTTGTCAACCTCAGTAGCCTGCTCCTCGATAGTCATATTCTTATGGATAACACCAATACCGCCTTCTCTTGCGATTGCAATTGCCATACGGGATTCTGTAACAGTATCCATAGCGGCAGTCATAACAGGAATATTAAGAGTAATATCCTTTGTAAGCTTTGTTTGAAGATTAACCTTATCAGGTGTTACGTCGCTTTCTGCAGGGATGAGAAGCACGTCATCAAAGGTAAGACCCTCTTTAACAAATTTTGCACCATATTCGCTCATATAAGTACCCTCCCAACAAATAATATAATATATTTTTACTATAATAACACTTTTTCATTCAGTGTTCAAGGATTATTTTTTTACACCTGTTTTTCTGCAAAATTCAGCCATAGGGCAGTCATTACACAGCGGCTTTCTTGCAGGGCATATATCCCTGCCGAACAGTACTATTCTGTGGCAAAAGTCCGAGCCCTCTTCCTTAGGAATAATTTTTTTAAGAGCAAACTCGATTTTTTTCGGATCCTTCTCTGCAACAAGTCCTATGCGGTTTGATATTCTTATCATATGCGTGTCAACAACAATGCTTTCTTTGCCGTAGACATCACCCACTATAAGATTAGCCGTTTTTCTGCCAACTCCGTTAAGAGTTATGAGATCATCTATATTATCGGGGACGACACCGCCGAAGCGATCTCTTACACCCTTTGCCATATCTATGATTGAAATTGCCTTGCTTTTGTAAAAGCCGCAGCTATGTATAAGCTCCTCTATATCACTAACGTCTGCGTTGCAGTAATCATCAAGCGTTTTATATTTTTCAAAAAGTGCAGGTGTTACAAGATTTACCCTTGCATCTGTGCACTGAGCTGATAATCTTACTGCAACTAAAAGCTCAAACGGATTAGATGCATTCAGTGAACAGATTGCCTCGGGATAAAGCTCCTTTAACACTTCTATTGCCTTTAAGGCTCTTTCTTTTTTAGTCATTCCCCTTCACCTTGTCCCAATAAGTTTTAAATGCCTGCTCGTTTTTATTCGGTCCGTACTCATAATAACGTGTGTCCTTAAGCTCGTCAGGCAGGTATTGCTGAGGTATCCAGTGATTTTTATACATATGAGGATAAAGATAAAACTGTCCCTTAATCTCTGCGTCATCACCGTCAAAATGCTTATTTTGAAGCTGTCTTGGTATTCTTCCGTAATTGCCTGATCTCACATCATCGAGAGCTTTGTCAATTGCATCAGCACCCGAATTGCTTTTAGGTGCAGTTGCTACAAGAATAACAGCATCAGCAAGCGGTATTCTCGCTTCCGGAAGTCCAACCATCAACGCTATATCGACTGCAGATTTGACTATAGGAATTATCTGAGGATAGGCAAGTCCTACGTCCTCACAAGCACAAACCACAAGCCTTCTGCACGCAGATGGAAGATCCCCGGCTTCAAGAAGTCTTGCAAGATAATGGAGAGCTGCATCAGGATCTGAGCCTCGCATACTCTTTTGATATGCAGATATAATATCGTAATGCTCGTCGCCCTCTTTGTCATATTTCACTGCACTTTTTTGCGTAAGCTCATTTGCGATTTCAAGTGTAATGTGCTTTACTCCGTCAACTGTAGGCGAAGCGAAAAAGCAGTTTTCTACGCTGTTTATCGCCTTTCTTACGTCACCGCCGCAGCCGCCTGCAATACGGCGAATAACCTCGTCATCTATTTCAAGGCTGACTGAATTTTCATCGGATAATATATCAAATCCCCGCTTAACGGCAGGCTCAATATCCTCACTGTTTACCGCCTTGAATTCAAATACGGTTGAACGCGAAAGAATAGCCGGATATATGTAAAAATACGGATTTTCAGTAGTAGAAGCAATAAGAGTAATCTTACCGTTTTCGATATGCTCAAGCAGTGACTGCTGCTGCTTTTTGTTGAAATACTGTATCTCGTCAAGATAGAGGAGTATTCCGTTCGGTGCAGTAAACGTATTAAGCTCGGCAACAATATCCTTGATGTCCTGAATCGAAGCAGTTGTGCCGTTGAGCCTGCGAAGACTGCGGTTAGTCCTGCTTGCAATAATCGAAGCAACCGTAGTCTTGCCTACACCGCTCGGTCCGTAAAATATGAGATTTGGAATATCGCCCGAAGTGATAAGATTATAAAGTGCCTTGCCCTCTTCAAGCAGATGTCTTTGCCCTACAACCTCATCAAGTGACTTAGGTCTGATTCTGTCAGCAAGCGGATTGTTCATCATCATTCTCCTTTATATTTTTAGAAAATACACAACCGCAGAAATTCTGCCTGTAAAGACCGTACTCTTTAGAAAGCTCTATTGAGCGCTTATAACCCTCCCTCTTCTTAAAATCAGAGGGGAGCCAGCTTATGCTGTATTTATCCTGAAGCATATATCCGATTTCGTTAATCTTCTGTGCATTTTTAAGAGGACTTATTGAAAGGGTTGTACAAAACCAGTCAAAGCCGTTTGCTTTTGCAAGAACTGCAGTACGGTCAAGCCTTAGCTCATAGCATCTAAAGCACCTTTCGCCGCCCTCTCTGCAGTTTTCATATCCCTTTGCGATTTCATAAAATTCATCACTGTCATAATCGCAGTCCATAAAGCTTACCTTGTTGCTGAGCTTCATTGAGTTGATAAGTCTTATCTGCTCAGCCTTTCGCTTGTCATACTCCGCCTTGGGTGAGATATTCGGATTATAATAAAGCACCGTTATACTGAAATATTCACAAAGATATTCGATAGTATAGCTTGAGCAGGGTGCACAACAGCTATGTAACAAAAGAGAGGGCAAAACGTCCTCTCTCTTATTGTATTGAGTTATTTCATCAAGCTTTTTCTGATAATTAATCTTGTTCATTTATTTACTCAAATAGTACGTTGGGTTAACTCGTGTTCCGTCAAATCTTATTTCAAAGTGGCAATGCGGTCCTGTTGAATTGCCTGTTGAACCGCTCTTGGCAATCTGCTGACCCTTCTTTACGGAATCTCCGTTATTCACAAGTATAGAAGAATTATGTGCGTAAAGAGTTACTACAGAACGACCCTTTGCATCTGTTCCGTGATATATCATAACGTAATAGCCGTAGCTGTAATCAAGTCGCTTTACAGTGATAACAATACCGTCCTGTGCGGCAACTACCTTAGAGCCTGTATTGCACGGAAAATCTATTCCGCCGTGATATTTTCCTGAAGAATAATTCGGAAAGCCTGCCGATATACCGTAATGCCCGGGAACAGGATAAGTCATATTGAGCACTGCATCACTTTTTGAATAAACGTCTGCTGTCTTTTTTGTAGTTGCTTTATTATTCGTCTTATCCTTATTGGAAGCTGCAGCCGTAGTTGCCTCGTCAGGAGTTATCAGTCCCGATATAAGACCTTGAATCTCGTCCTCAACGGCGTTGATAAGCTCCTCGTCTTCATTCCTGAATTCTGTAAACTGCTGATTTTGTGCGTTGAGCTCAGCAAGAAGTCTATCACTCTCTGCCCTGTCTGTTGCGAGAGATGCCTTTTTAGCGGCTATCTGCTGTGTATTGTTCTCAACGTTCTTTTGCTTTGAGAGCAAACTTGCTTTTTGCTTATCAAGCTTATCCTTTGCAGACTGATATTTTTCAAGCTGTTCATCATATCCGTTTTGCATAGTTATGATTTCGTCCATTCTTGCATTAACCTCGGCAAGAAGCTCGGAATCACTTTTTGCAACCGATCTTATCATTTCATATCTGGTAAGAAAGCTTGAAATGTCCTTGCATGTCAGAAGTGCAGTAAGTATGTTGAATTTACCGCTGATATAAAGCACCTTTAGTCTTATGCAGTACGCTTCATAAACCGATTGAAATTTTGTTTCAAGATTGTTAAGCTCTGTCTCTGTTTCCTCAATATGCTTTATAAGAGCATCAAGATTTTTCTGATTTTTCTTGATTTCAGGCTTCAACTTGTTTATATCTTCCTGAATTGATGCATTTTGCTCCTGCAAAATTGTAAGCTGCTCGTTTATGTAACCGATTTTCTGGTCAAGGGCATCAATGTATTCCATTGTACCCTTGGAGTCCTTTTCAAGCTCTGAAAGCTTTTTTTCTGTCTCGGCAAGATTCTTTTGAAGCTCCTTCTGCTGTTCTTTGAGCTTTTCCTGTGCCTTTTTCTTTTCCTCGGCGCTGATTGTAGTTGAGGAGCTTTCCTCTATTTTAGTAGTTGTTGTTATTGACGTTGATTCGGATAATTCCGTTTTCCCTGTCGTGTCCTCATCTGCATACGCTGTAACGCAGGCAGTAAGTATCAATACCGCTGCTAACAACAGGGAAAGTATTTTCTTTTTCATATTTTCTCCTTTCCCTGTCCGTTTCGATAGGAATAATTAGGGTAAATATTTTGTAGGGTCTACGCAGTCATCATACGATGCCGACGGTGTTCTCACTTCAAAATGACAGTGAGGACCTGTCGAATTACCTGTTGAGCCACTGTAGGCTATAAGCTGACCTTTAGTAACGTATTCACCCTCTGATACTACCCTTTTTGAATTGTGGGCATAAAGAGTGTAAACGTAATCGCCGTTAGAATTTTTCTTGTCGTGAGCAATTACTATATACCGTCCGTAGCTTCTGTATGAGCCGTCGGCATATGTCAGATCGGTGGAAATAATAACGTATCCGCTCTCGGCAGCTACTACCTTTGAGCCGGTGTCGCACGCAAAGTCAACACCAGTATGACCTGCATAGCCTGCACTGCCGTAGCCTGTAGTAATCCTTGTCTGGCTCGGCACCGGATAAGTCATACTAAGCTTATTCGAGGTCTTAGTTGTAGTTTTCTTCTTTGTTGTGGTTTCCTTTTTAGTTGTAGATGAATTTTCATCGTCAGGATAAGTGCTTTCCTGTGTGGTGGTAGTAGTAGTGGTTGTAGTTGTTGTCGAAGTAGCTTTTTCAAGCTCCTCCATTTTCTTTCTATGCGCCTCAGCCGCCGCCTCAATATCTGCGTTTACCTCGGCGAGTTCCTTTTGATCCTGATTTTTGAACTCACTGTAGGTCTTTGTCTTTTCGTGAAGCTCAAGCAACAGCTTGTCAGCGTGTTCCTTTTCCTGCTTATAAGCAAGCTCCTTATTTTCGAAATCAGCCTGCTTTGCTTCTAACTGAATGACAGTCTGCTTAAGCTCCTGACTCGTTGATTTAAGCTCTTCCTGATCGGAATTAAGATTTTGCTTCTTGTCCTCAAGCAGTGCCTTTGTTTTGAGTAACTCCTCGCCCTCGTTTTTGATGCCGTCAAGAAGCTCCTTGTCACTCTTTGACACACGCCTTATCATTTCAAGCCTTGTAAAAAGAGTTGACAAATCGTCGCACGTAAGCAGTGCCGACAAGGTGTTTACACTTCCGCTTACGTACATCGCCCTTGCTCTTTTAGAGTATTCCTCATAGCCTCTGTCAAATTCATTCTGCAAAATATTGCTTTCTTCCGAAAGCTTTTCTATATCAAGCTTGATAGCGGCGATTTCCTCTTCATTACTTTTATATTTCTTCTCAAGATTAGTTATGCGTTTTTTTGCATTTTCTATATTATCATTAGCCAGTTCAAGCTCAAGTTCAAGGTATTTTATCTTCTCATCAAGAGTATCTATGTACTCCTGAGCCTCCTCGGACTGCTTGCTTAAAGAGTTCAGCTTTTCATTGACCTCCTTAAGATGCTGGGTAAGATATGCCTGCTTCTGAGCTGATGACATATCGCCGTAAGCTTCGTCATATATATTATCAGCCGAGTATACTATACTCTGATTAACACATACACTAAATATAAAACAGAAGGTCATTAAAACAGAAACAGCCCTTATAATTACTGACTTCTGCTTCATGACCTTCACTTCCTTTTAATAGTTGAATATTATAAATAGTTGTACGGATTCACCTGTGTTCCGTTTACGCGAACCTCAAAATGACAGTGAGGTCCTGTTGAATTACCTGTTGAACCGCTCTGCGCTATTACCTGACCTCTTGATACAGACTCACCCACACTCACGTTGATTGCACTGTTATGCGCGTAAAGTGTTGACAAGCCGTTACCGTGGTCTATCATAACGTAATAGCCGTAGCTATATGTAAGATATTTTACAAGAATTACAGTTCCCGAAGCCGCAGCATAAACGTTTGAGCCTGTAGGCACGGGAAAATCTATACCGCCGTGCCAGCCGCCTGAGCTGTAATAAGGGAAGCCTGCAGAAACAGATCTTGAATCAGTCGGATAACCAAGCTGACCTGAGCCGTTTCCTGTCGAGCCCGGAATCTGCCCTGAACCCTGAGATGCGGCATTGGCTGCTGCTCTGATTTCATTTTCGATTTCCCTGAGCTCTTCTTCGTTTGTTTCAATCATTTCAAGATACTCAGAGGTCTGTGATGAAAGCTTGCGCATAAGCGCGTTACACTCAGCCGCCTCGTCATCAAGAACACGCTTTGATGCCTCAATCTTATCTATATTTTCCTGAAGCTCCTTCTTGTCGCTTTCAAGATTGTTCTTGTCCTCGTTAAGCTCATTTCGCTTAACTTCGAGCTCCTTCTTCTGCTCCTCGATTTCCTCCATTTTTCTCATAAGGTCATCGAGTATTTCACTGTCCTGCTGAGATACGGATTTAATCATCTGCGAACGTGTGAGCATTGAACTCATATCAGGGCAGGTAAGAAGCACCTCAAGATTTGATACCGAGCCTGAAACGTACATAGCACGAAGTCTTTGACAGTAAAGCTCATACGTATCATCAAATTCCTTTTGCTTCTTATCAATTTCTTCTTGAATTTGAATAAGCTGCTGCTCAGTCTTTTCAATCTTATCCTCAATGGAATTGATTTCAGCCTGAAGAGCAGCCTTGCTGTCCTCAAGAGAGTTAATCTCGTCCTGCTTCAGACTTATTTTTTCTCTTAATGCAACCAAATATTCTTCGGTTTCTTTTTTTTCTGCAGCAAGAGCGTCAATCTTATTCTGCGCTGCATCAATTTCTTTTTGAATACGACTTTGCTCTTCTCTCAATTCAGAGGTTGTTTTTGCCTGAGCCGCAAAGCTGAAGCTGAGCGTGGAAAAAACAAGCACTAAGCTGAATATTATTGACAAAATCCCTTTACTTCTCTTAAACACCACTAATTTCACTACCTTCTCTGTTAAGATATTTACTCATAGTAACTAACGATCCGCCTACACCGCAGATAACACCTATTGCGATGAATATGCCAAGCATAGGCAATGCATATTCAATGAAAGGAATTGCCTGAATGTTGAGTGACGCAATAAAGCTCGAAAACTGCGTAACGGCAAACTCGTATAATCCCCATACAAGTCCTAACGAGATAATACCCGAAAGCACTCCGAGAATCATACCCTCGATTATAAACGGAAATCTTACGAAATTGTTTGTTGCACCAACTGATTTCATAATGCTTATTTCAAGTCGTCTGCTATATACCGTAAGCTTGATTGTGTTTGAAATAATGAAAAGAGAAATTGCAAATAAAACGGCGATGACTGCTATCGCTATAATCGAAATACCGTGCCTTATCTCAACAAGCTTTTGTGCAAGCTCTCTGTTTTCTCTTACGGTGTCGATATTGTCAAGCTTATTCAGTCCCTGAACGGTTTGACTGAACATATCAAGATTATCTACAGTTACCTTATACGAGTCAGGGAGAGGAATATCGGAGCTTATCTGAGTAAAAAATTCTCTTTCAGCCTTTTCCATTGTTGCAAGCTGCTGCTCCCATGCAACCTCCTTGGATACAAACTCAACGTCCTTGATATTGCCGAGATTCCAGATTTGCTTTTCCATATCGGCAACCTGAGCCTCATCTGCTTCATCTTTAATGAAAACCATTACAACGTTTTCTTCCTCAATTCTGTTAAGCAGGGAGTCAATGTTTATAAAAATCATAGACATAAGACCGATAAGTACCAGACAACACATAAGCACGCATATTGATGCAATAGACATCATCCTGTTTGTCCACACATTGCGAAAACCCTCTTTGGTGAGATATTTCATACTGGAGCTTGTCATTATTCCTCACCTCCTGCGGTTTTTTCATCATTTTGGGTGACAATATCTTCAAGATTGTCAAATACATCTTCGCTCTGCGAATCGGTATTTATCTTTACTTCGTCAATAGAAACGTCCTCTTCAAAGAAGAACATATCAGTCGTCTGCTTTTCGTCATTGCTTTCAAACTGAGCGTGAGTAGGATCCGGCGTATCTGAAACGACCTCACCGTTTTTAATAACGATAACACGGCGCTGGAAAGAGCGAACAATATCATGCTGGTGAGTTACCATTATAACCGTTGTGCCTGCGTTATTAATTTTTGTGAAAAGTCCTACGATTTCGTGGCTCATTTCGGGGTCAACGTTACCTGTCGGCTCGTCGGCAATGATAACCTTAGGATTATTAACTAATGCTCTGGCAAGTGAAACTCTCTGCTGTTCACCGCCCGAAAGCTCGTTAGGAAGTGCTCTCGCCTTCTGCGAAAGACCTACAAGCTGAAGAATATACGGAACTCTCTTTCTTATTTCCTTTTCTTTTGCTCCGATAACACGCATTGCAAATGCAACGTTATCATAAACAGTCATTTTAGGAATAAGTCTGAAATCCTGAAATACTATTCCCATATCTCTGCGATAATAAGGAACTTGTCTTTTTTTCATAGTTGCAGAGGAATATTCATTAAAAATAACTTCGCCGTCAGTCGGCTTCTCCTCGTGCATAATAAGCTTCAAAAAGGTACTTTTGCCTGCACCTGATGAACCTACAATAAATACAAATTCACCGTCTTCAATCTTGATATTAACGTTAGAGAGTGCCTTTGTTGAATTGCTGTCATAGACCTTTGATACATTTCTAAATTCAATCACAATTTCTACCTCTAATAAAGTAAATAAGAATAATCATATATATAATATACCAACTTATATAATAAATCAAGACTTTTATGTAACTCTTTTGTAAACAATCGCAAAAAAAATACGGGAGGCTGATATCCTCCCATACAAACAAGCAGTAATGTCATTGTAAAATTGTAGGGAGGCAATCTGCCTCCCCTTATGATTTCAAATATGAATCCGTCTTAGTATTTTATCGGACTTGATGAAAGATACTTATTGACCATAAGTGCTACCTTGAATACGATAGCATCATCAAATTCTCTTAAATCAAGACCAGTAAGCTTTTTGATTTTTTCAAGTCTGTATACAAGCGTATTTCTGTGCACAAAAAGCTTTCTCGAGGTTTCTGAAACGTTAAGATTATTTTCAAAGAATTTCTGAATTGTAAACAGAGTTTCCTGATCAAGAGAGTCTATTGAGCCTTTTTTGAACACTTCCTTAAGGAACATATCACAAAGGGTTATAGGAAGCTGATAGATAAGTCTTGCTATACCAAGATTTTCATAGCTGACAATTGCCTTTTCGGTATCAAAGACCTTACCGACCTCAAGTGCAACCTGTGCTTCCTTGAATGAATGTGCAAGCTCCTTAACCCCTGTTACGCAGGTACCTATACCGATAACTGCAGTAAAATAAAATTCAGAAAGCAGTGTATCATTAATAGATTTTGCAAGCTTCTCTAAATCCTTGCTGTCAACGTTTGGTCTGACTTCTTTTACAAGGGCAATGTCGTTTTCGTTAATGCTGATAACAAAGTCCTTTGTCTTGTCAGGAAAGAAATTTTGAATAATGTCAAAAACAGAAACGTCTGTTTCCTGAACTGTTCTTATAAGATAAACAACTCTTGTAGCGTCATTATTAAAATGAAGCTCTCTTGACTTTATATAAATATCACCCGGAAGAATATTGTCAAGAATAACGTTTTTCACGAAATTTGAGCGATCAAATTTTTCATCGTTATTCTGTTTAATCTGATCAAGTGCAACAGCAATAATCTTACTGTATCTTCTGCTGAGCTCGTCAGTGCCGTCAACAAAGGCAGCGTATTCAGGTCTTACGAGCACGTCAAATGTAGTATAAGTCGCATCATCAACACAAGTCTGTGAGCTTGTAAAAACTCCCGCCGATACGACACCCTTCCTGACCTCGCCTATAAGACCAAGCTCACTGCAGGCAATAATTGCACCCGTTTCATCAACAACGCCGATTGTACGATCAACGGCATCTCGCATCTGATTAATTATACCCTGAAATAATCTGTTGGGCATATATATTCACCTCTCCAAAATTCTGAACACAAAAAAATGCACAAAAACAAGTCATATAACTTGTTAATATTATACAAGGCTTTTAATGGTTTTGCAACTATTTTCACAAATTTTTTTCAGTTTTTTGTAACTAATGCATAATGCACAATATATAGACGGATTTATCAAACAAATCATATCTGTTGTTTTATTTTATCAATTTCGTCGGCAATAAGGTATCTGCACTCACCGTCGCCGAGGCTTGAGTCAAGCTCTAATGCTCCCATTTTTATCCGTTTAAGCTCAAGCACCTCGATACCGAATTTGCCGAACATTCTTTTTATCTGATGATACATTCCCTGACTTATTGTCACTCTGCCGACAGTAAAGGTATCATCAACTGCTTCAAGCAGTGCCGGCATACAGGTGTCATTTTTAAGCATTATACCTTTGTTGAAAGCAGATATGATTTCGTTATCGAACGGCTTGTCCAGAACGGCAATATACGTTTTAGGAATATGGCTTTTCGGACTTAAAATTCTGTGGGCAAAATCGCCGTCATCCGTAATCAGCATAAAGCCCGTTGTGTCCTTATCAAGCCTGCCGGCAGGAAAAAGATTCTTCCTCTTCATATCATCAGGCAGGATGTCGATAACAGTTTTATCCCCTCTTCCGTCAGATGCCGAGATAACGCCCTTTGGCTTGTTCATCATAATGTAAACAAATTTGCTGTATGAAATTTTTTCCGAGTTACATTCGATATCAGAGTTTACTTCGTCAAATTTCCTATCAACAGCCTTGACTGTTTCACCATCAACAGACACAAGTCCTTTTTTTATCAAAGCTCTTGCATCGCTTCGTGATATATTCTTTGCAGCTGCTATTATTTTATCAATTCTTTCCATTACTTCCTAATATGTCATTTAATCAGATTTTTCCGTCAAAGCCTGTAATAAAGCCGCTGTCTGCCGCTGTATTGCAGATATCTCCGCCTATCAGCACGCCGTCGCATACAAGCATATCGGCAACGATGCCATCGGTCTTTTCCTCATAATTTGTAATAAAATACGTGAAAAGCTCCACCTTTTTGCCCTTGTACTCAGCTAAATCAAAGCCCTGCTTCTTTTGAATTTCATTATAGCTGTTGTACATCTCATTCCAGTCATCGGGAATAGTCAGCTCCTTGGCTTCCGATTCCTCGCTCAGCTCCCAGCCGAAGCTTGCGAGATAGTCGCGTCGCTCCTTGTCTGTAGAAGCACTCACAACTGCACTGACACTCTTGGTCTTTTCAAGATGATTTGAAGTAAAGCTCAGCACCACCACGACAACACCCGTAATCGCAAGCAGAATACCAAATAACATCTTTGGCTTAAGTCTTAAGGTCAGCATTTTCATAAAATCACCAGCATTTTCATAAATTCATCTAAGTAATTCTATGATTCAGCTTTAGATAATATAATCTTTTATTTTATCCAAAAAAGATATTTCTGCCGTAGCATCAAGAACAAGTCCCTGTTCTGTATACTCCTCACTGTGAATTACACCGTCTTTTCTTATTTTTGATGCAATCCCTCCGTTTTCAAACGGAATAAGAAGCTTCACCCTTTTTCTCGTAAGAGGCAGAGCATTTTCGATTTCGGTTAAAAGAATATCTATGCCCTCTCCTGTTTTTGCACTGATTTTTACACAGGGATTTGCAACTTCTCCCACGTACCTGTCGCCGCTGTATGAGAGTAATTCAAACTCCTGCTCCTCATTAATCTTATCGCATTTGTTAAAAACGTTAATCATAGGAACAGGTATTCCGATACCGTCAAAAAGACTGTCGAGAATTTCGTTGGTAGTTTCAATATGATTATGGCACTCATCACTCGATGCATCGCACACGTTGAGAATTACGTCGGCATACGTTGCCTCCTCAAGCGTTGAGCGAAAGGCATCTACAAGCTGATGAGGCAGTCTGCTTATAAAGCCTACAGTATCAACAAGCATAATCTGCTGTCCTGACGGCAGTGTAAGCTTTCTTGCAGTAGGGTCAAGAGTTGCAAAGAGCTTGTCCTCCTGCAAAACACCTGCATCAGTCAGCCTGTTCATAAGAGTTGACTTGCCTGCATTTGTGTAGCCTACTATGGCAACTGCCACTGCACCGTTCTTCTTCCTTCTGCTGTGTTGCATATTTCTGCGTTTTTCAACAGCGTCAAGCTCGTCCTTGATATACTGTATCTTCCGTCTGATATGACGTTTGTCTGTTTCGAGCTTCGTTTCACCCGGTCCTCTTGTACCGATACCGCCGCCAAGCCTCGATAGGCTCGTTCCCTTACCTGTAAGCCTTGGAAGTGAATACTTAAGCTGAGCAAGCTCAACCTGAAGCTTACCCTCCTTTGAGTTAGCACGCGAGGCAAATATATCGAGTATCAGCGTAGTTCGATCAACAACCCGTGTATCTGTGCGATCCTCAATATTTCTGACCTGAATCGGTGAAAGCTCACTGTCTGCAATAATTATATCTATGTCATTATTGTCGCAAAATTCAGCTATTTCCTCAAGCCTGCCCTTACCGACGTACGTTGCGCCCTCAACGGTAGGCCGCTTCTGAATCATAACACCTGCAACCTCTGCACCTGCCGTCTTTGCAAGCTCTTCAAGCTCATTTATAGATACCTCGGCATCAAAGTCGCCTGTGTCAACAGAAATCAGCAGTGCCTGTTCAGGTCTTTTTTCGTTAATTAAATCAAAATCCATAAAGTTCTCTTTTTTTACTTGTTTACTAATGCCTGAAGCACTCTGTTTGCAATCGGTCCGGCAGTCTGCGAGCCTGAATTACCGTATTCAACAAGGACTACAAAAGCATAAGGATTATCCTCATCATCCATAAAGCCTGCAAACCATGCAGTGTTGTGATAATCATTGTCGTCAATCTGAGCCGTACCTGATTTTGCGCAAAGGTTAAGACCGTCAAAATTATAATCTCCGTACTGCTCTTTAACGTTATATCTGAGCATATCCTTCATTTTTTGAGCCGTTTCACTGCTTAGAAGCTGTGTTTCCCTGTTGACAAAATCAAGCTCTAACGCCTTGCCTGCTTTATTCATAAACGAGTTAACGAGGTTGTACGAAACTGCCTTGCCGTCATTTGCAATTGCTCCTGCAAGCCTCATCATAGCAATCGGTGAAATCAGCGTGTCACCCTGTCCGATTCCTGTCCAGCCGATATAATCATCAGCATCACCTTTTTCAAGGAAAAATCTTCCTTGCGATGATGAAATATCACCGCTGACGGATACAACAGAAGTCAGTCCAAGCTGTTTTGCAGTATCTGCAAGCTTCTCTGCACCAAGCTCTATTGCAATCTGTGCGAATGCAGAGTTACAGGATTTTGCAAGTGCCTGCTTAAACGTAACCGTACCGTGATATGCATTACATTCAATCGGTGTACCCTCGCCGGGGTCATACTCACCCTCGCATTTGAATTTTCTTTCATATATGTCAGGTATGTTTTCGATAGCGCAGATTGACGTAACTATCTTAAAGGTTGAGCCCGGTGTATAAAGTCCGCTGAGAAGTCTGTTTATATACGCACCTGAATAGTATTCGTTCGTGTCGATATCGGCAGGTTTATTTGAAACATCGTAGCTCGGTGTTGAAACCATACATACAATGTCACCTGTTTTATAATTTACAACTCCTACGCATCCAGCCTTGTAGTCGCTCAGCGCATCATAAGCCACGTCGCACACGTCGGCATCAATAGTAAGCTCCATATCGTTGCCGCTTCCGTTCCGCTTAATGGTGTTAATACCGCTTAAAGTATTGTAGCCTATAAGCTTTGACTTATACACGCTCTGCACACCCGTAGAAATAAATCCTTTCGTGTCGCCCACTGCGTGAAGCGTTGATTTTCTCGTAGTCAGTGAGTCATTATAAACCCTCTTGCCGTCAACTGTTTCAGCAAGCACTCTGTCATTGCAGTCGGTAATTTTGCCTGCTGCAATAAGCTCTCCGTTATGATAAATGTTACTGTTATACGGCTGCATTACCCACTTGCTTCCGTCATTTAAGAAGCTGTATGTCAGAAATCCAAGCCCGAAAACGAATGCAACTATAAGAATAAGGAGGAATAATCCTCGTCTTGTTATCATTTTCATTTTTTCTTCACACCTCCGAGATAATTATAGGTGCGAATATCCGAAGCCTTGATAAACGCAAGTATTGCCCAGCAGCTTATGAGTGAGCTTCCTCCCTGACTTACAAACGGAAACGTTACGCCTGTAAGAGGCAGGAGGTCCGTTATACCAAAAATGTTAAGTGCAGTCTGGAAAAGAAGAAGTCCCGAGCTTGCAACGGCTGATATTGAATAAAACGTTGAGCGGGCTGCAATTGAATTAACGAGTGCCGATACAGCAATTGCCACAAAGGAAAGCACCAAAACAATTCCGAATATGAATCCCCACTCCTCGCATATAATACCGAAAACGTCATCAGTATACGTCAGATAGTCATTAAGATAATATCTTATGTTGCCGTTTCCGATACCGAGTCCGAGAAGTCCGCCTGATGCCATACCTGTAAGAACGTGTGTCTGCTGATAGCCTGAGCCGAAAGGGTCCTCCCAGATATGACGGTAAAAGGCAAATCGCTTCGTTACGTACGATTTGTATTTAATTACGATTGCACCGCCGAGTCCTGCTGCTGACACTGCAAGTCCTATAGTCTTGAAATCACCCGAATTCATAAATGCAATAATAAGAAATGTGATGAAGAAGATAAGTGCCGTACCGAAGTCCCTTATAAGAATAAGCGTACCTACACAGGCAATTGAAAAGACGATGAATTTTATAATATTCTTTGACGTCTGTATTTTTTCAAGAGTTGCGGCGCCTACAAATATAAATGCCACCTTAACGAATTCAGACGGCTGAACTGTAACACCTGCAATTTCTATCCAGTTTTGCGCACCGTATACGACCTTGCCAAGCACAAGGTTGATTATGAGCAGTACAATTGCACCGATAGCAACGGGCATTCTCAGCTTCATACAAAGCTCAATATTGCCTAAAACGAACACAAGAATTGTATAACCCACAATTCCCACAACACCTATAATCATCTGCTTAAAGCACGCACTCGGTGCTACAGAGCCTATAACCGCGAGCCCTACTCCCGTAAGGAAAAACGCTATAAACTCAAGCTCAAAGTTTCTTCTGTGCATTGCAGTAAAAAACGAAACGACGTAAACCCATTCAACTGCAATAAATATACAAAATGAAATGATTACTTTTACTGAAAATTTATCTCCTGCCGCCGCTGAAAAATAACCCGTAACAATCTGAAAGGCAGTAAGCATTGCCAACATAGCAAAATTATTTATCGGCTTTATTACAGGCAGCTTTTTTGTTTTATTTGCCATTGGGTACCTCCTATGCAAAGTAAATCAAATCAGAACACGGTTTTGATTTGATTTGCCTAACCTTCATAAAATACGAACACTCTGTCGCCAAAGGTGATTGTGTCCTCATCAATAATCAACTGAGGCTGAGTAATATATCTTCCGTTTAGCTTTGTTCCGTTATGGCTGTTAAGGTCTGTCAACGCCCAGCCTTTTGACGTAAGATGTATTCTTGCGTGCTCACTGCTGATTGTGTCAATATTGATTCTTATATCGGAGCTTTCTCCTCTTCCGATAAGCACGTCTTTTTTGCGCAGGTATACAGGCTTGTGGGTTTTAACGTCTACTAAAACACCGTATGCAACGTTGTTTTCCGTATCAAGCTGTGCAACTGCATTCCTGATCTTACTTTTGGACTGAGATGAAATTGCGTCGGCACATACAAATTTGAGCTGTGCCGTTCCTATCGTGATTACGTCGCCGTCCTCAATAGGAGATGAGCCGTCTATTTCATTTCCGTTAAGCTTTATGCCTGTTCTTGAAAAGGTATCGGTTATAAGCCATTCCTTTCGCCTTTTTGATATAACTGCGTGAAAGCGTGAAACGCCCGCATCGCTGAGCACTATATCATTTGATTTACTTTTACCTATTGAAATTTCCCATCTGTCTATATCAATCGCTGAGCCGTTACTTTCATTAACAAGCTGTGCAAGCTTATGAAGTCGTGGCCTGTTTCTGAAAAGAGATATGATACAGGTGAAGATAATTATTATGGCAAGTATCGGCAAGGCATAGCGAAGCAAGCCCGTTCCAATCGAATTAATAATATCCAAGAGAAGCACTCCTTTTGAGATAGTTTATTTTATATATTATAGACTTAACGTTCGCAAAGGTCAAATATTTAGCAGAAAATTTACTGTAAATTCAAAATGTTAAGTACAGTTGACAAATTTCCAAGCAAAAATGGTGGAAAAATCAGAGCATATATAGTACAATTAACAACGAGGTGATTATATGGACTTAGGAGAAAGGCTGTATGAATTAAGAAAGGCAAAGGGACTTTCGCAGGAAGGGGTTGCAGATATACTCGGTGTTACCCGTCAGACTGTTTCAAAGTGGGAAGCAAACCAGACTACTCCCGATTTTGATAAAATCGTGCCCCTTTGCAAACTATACGAGATAACAACCGATGAGCTTTTGACTGGTGAAAAAAGCGTTTTGCAGGAAGCAGAGAATCAATTTCCAAAAAATGAAGAACAACCCGAAAGGTACTCATATTATGATAATACTTATTCGGATACACGAGTCGAAAGCACTGAATCAGAAAACGCGGATATCCCGATAGAATTAATCATAAGGCAAAAAAGGAACTTTGCAATGATGCTTTCAACTGCAATTTTTCTTTATATTCTCAGTCCCGTACCGTTTTTCTTTGCAGGTAATCTGTCATCACCGATAATGATGGCTCTGTTTTTCGTAATAATAGCTGCGGCAACAATGCTTATTGTTTTTGCCGCTGTGTCAAGAGTACGCCTTAAGGGTAAAAATCAAAACAAAAAGCTTACTAAAGACGAAAAGCTGTTTAAGCAAATCACAAACGTGCTTTCTCTCGTAACACTTGCGATTTATCTTTTTGTCAGCTTTATAACTAAGGCGTGGAATATAACGTGGATTTTATGGATAATGTATGTACTTATCTGTCAAATTATAAAATTAGTTTTTTCACTGAAAGGAGTAGAAATAAATGAGGAGAAATAAAGGCTTAATCATTACAATGATAGTTCTGTTGTCAGTTATAACACTTCTGCTTTTCATAATAATGTTAGCAGTAATAGCAAATTCAGGACTTAATTTTTATATGCTTACAAAGGATTTGGATAACACAAAATACAGTGAAACCTTTGAGGTTGACCCGACAAAAGTAAGCAAAATTGAAATCGAATCGGATTTCGGCAATATTGAATTACATGAGACTGACGGTGAAAAAATCATTGTTGAGGGAAACAGCTCAAGCGTTTACGTGCTGGAAGCTGAGTTAGATGGCAATACTCTCGAAATTGAAAGAGAGTCAAAAATTAAATCTATTTTTTTCGGCAGAGGTACTAATTTAGACACTGTAATATATCTTCCAAAGGATTATATCAGCAACATAGAAATTGAAGCTGATTACGGAAACGTAACGTCAGATGCAGCACTTAACGGTACATTCCGTTTTCATTGCGATTATGGAAATATTGAGCTTGACAGTATCAGCGGTGGATTTGATTTGTCTGCAAATTTAGGAAACGTTGAAATTAAAAATGCACAAATTATGTCAAACTCAACTATTGAAACCGATATGGGCAATATTGAAATATCAAAAACAAATCCCGTCAAAATCATTACTGATGCAGATTTTGGTAATAGCTCAGTACACGGCAGTGACGATTCTTCGCCGATAACACTGACTGCTGAATCAAATATGGGAACTATCAAAATTAATAAATGAGCACGAAAAACAAATTCAATGGTGTAAGCTATTGAATTTGTTTTTGTTTTAGAATATACTTGAGTTGTATTTTATATTTAACGATAAAGGAGAACTATTATGAGCATCACAAAATCAAGCTTCGGCACTCTGAACGAAAAAGAGGTAGAGCTTTACACTATCACAAACAAAAACGGCGCAAGCGTTTCACTTATGACTCTCGGAGGCGGTATTCAATCACTCAATATTCCTGACAAAAACGGTATTATGGGCGACGTTGTTCTCGGCTTTGACAGTCCTGAGCATTATATCAATCCTGACTTCGGCTATCAGGGACTTCTTGTAGGCAGATTTGCAAACAGAATCAGGGACGCAAAATTCACTGTTGACGGCGTAGAATACCATACTCCGCAGAATCAGGGCACGTGGACTCTCCACGGCGGCGGACGCTTTAGCTTTAATCTTTGGAACGTTGACGAAACCACCGATAACAGTGTTACCTTCAGCTTCTTCTCACCTGATATGGAGGACGGCTTTGCAGGCAATTTCACCTTGAAAGTAAAATATACTCTTACAGATGATAACACCTTAAGGCTTGAATACACTGCACTGTCGGACAAGAAAACTGTTGCTAACCCTACAAATCACGCTTATTTCAACTTATCCTGCAATCCTGAAAAGACAATTGAAAATCATCTTTTGCAGATAAATGCAGACAGGTTTACTGAAACTGATGACAGTCAGCTTCCTACAGGTGAGCTCGGTGAGCTTAAGGGCACAATGATGGATTTCTCAGAGATGCACAAAATAGGCGATAAAATTGACGAGCCGTTCAGGGCTATTATTGACGGCATCGGCTATGACAATAACTACTGTTTATATAACACCGAAATCGGCAAAATGGCTCAGGCGGCAATCCTTATCGACGAGGAAAGCGGCAGAAAAATGGAGGTGTGGACCGATCTGCCCGGTATTCAGCTTTACTGTGGTGGTTGGCTTGAAAAGGATTACACACTCGGCAAAGGCGACAGCATAGTAAAATATCGCAGAGGTGTTGCCCTTGAAACACAGTTTTACCCCGACTCTGTAAATCATTCGAACTTCCCTTTCAAATATTTAGAGGCAAATGAGCCTTTTACAACAGTTACAGAGTTCAGATTCGGAATTAACGGGCAATAAAAATTTTCAGGTGATTATGAATACTTCGCAATTGAAACAATATATAGCACAGCAGTATAATTCCGATGAAGAGTATCCTTGGATAAAATTCCCTGAATACTGTGTATTCAGACATCGTAATAATCAAAAATGGTTTGCTCTGATAATGGATGTCCCGAAAAGCAAAATCGGCTTAGAAGGAAATGAAAAAATAGATATACTTGATGTAAAATGTGATCCTATTCTGATTGGTTCGCTGCTAAATGAAAAAGGCTTTTTCCCTGCTTATCATATGAGCAAATCAAGCTGGATAACAATTGCTTTAGACGGCAGTGTTGATGATGAAAAGATTTTCTGGTTAATTGATTCGAGCTATAGTCTTACAAGTTAAAATAGGAATATCAATTTTACTAAATTAAGTATTAAAATTATGACGGTGATAATGTAATAATATGAAAAACGTTGTTATAAATGAGAATGAAATAATTTTTTCAAGGCACTGCGAGCTTGTCAGAATAACACCGTGTCACAAAAACGCTATACGTTTTGAGGCTTTTCTTGATTGCAGGATAAATAATGAGAGCTTTACCCTGATGCCGCAGAAAGCAGAAGCATTAATCAGCGAAGAAGAAAATGCAGTGACGATGACTGTAGGAAATCTTACTGCTCGGCTTCAGCGAAACGGCAAGGTCATTTTCTATCGAAACGGCAAAATAATTCTTGAGGAAAAGCCTGAACTCACCTTTGATGACGGATTTCGCCATTATGAGAATAATGCAAGCGGTCTGTGGTCTGCACGCGTTACGTTCAAAAGTACAGAGGGTGAGCACCTTTACGGTCTTGGTCACGAGGCGAGCAACTGCTTTGACTTAAAGGGATGCTCCTTTGATCTTCGCCATGTCAATGCAAAATGCACGATACCGTTCGTTTACTCCTCGCTCGGCTATGGCTTTTTATGGAACAATCCTGCCATCGGTAACGTTGAGCTTTCAAATAACAGAACACGCTGGAGTGTCGGCGCAACGAAAAAAATTGACTATGTCGTAATCGGCGGAATGCCTAAAGATGTCAGCGAAGCTCTTGCAGACCTCACAGGTCATGCACCTGTTATGCCCCACTGGGCAACAGGCTTCTGGCAGAGCCGATTAAGATACGAAACGCAGGATGAGCTTCTTGCGGTGGCACGCAGATACAAGGAGGAGAATATTCCCCTTTCAGCAATAGTTGCCGACTATTTTCACTGGACGGAGCAGGGAGATTATAAATTCGACCCTGCCTATTGGAAAGACGTCAAGGCTATGACCGATGAGCTTCACGAAATGGACACGAAGCTTGTCGTATCAATGTGGCCCACAATCAATGAAAACAGTGAAAACTATGCTCATATGCGTGATAACAATATGCTTATGCTCACCTCACGGGGCTCAAACAGAGTGTTCAATTTCTACGGCTGGCAAGCAGAGATTGACGTCACAAACCCTGCCACCCGTGATTACGTCTGGAGCAGGCTGAAGAAAAACTACATTGATAACGGCGTTGATGCCCTCTGGTTTGATGAAGCCGAGCCCGAAATTCATCCCGAGCAGTTTGATAATTTAATCTGGCACGAGGGCAGAGCTGACGAAATCGGATTAATTTATCCCTATTATTACTCACAAATGGCGTATGACGGCTTTAGGTCGATAGGTGTTGAAGCCCCCGTTACGCTCACGAGATGCGCATATCTCGGCAGTCAAAAGTTTGGCTCACTCGTGTGGAGCGGAGATATACCGTCAAGCTTCGATAGCCTTTCGGCACAGGTGAAGGCGGGACTTAATATGGCTATGTGCGGTATCCCATGGTGGAATACGGACATAGGCGGATTCTACGGCGGTGACACGCAAAGCGAGGAGTTCAGGGAGCTGATAGTACGCTGGTTTCAGTACGGTGTTTTCTCTCCCGTTATGCGACTGCACGGCAACAGAAATCTCCACGGCGAAAGAAGTAATCTTAAGGAGCCGTCAGGCGATCCAAATGAGATTTGGAGCTTTGGTAAAAGGAATTTCAAAATTCTCAGGGAGCTTGTGTTCCTGAGAGAAAGGCTCAGACCTTATATCGAGCACCATATGAAAATTGCCTCTGAAAAGGGTTATCCGATGATGCGGCCGATGTTCTTTGATTTTCCCGATGACGAAAATTGCTACACGGTCGGCGAGCAATATATGTTTGGTGATGATATTTTGTTTGCGCCGATAGTGAACAAAGGGCAGACGAAAAAGAAGGTTTATCTGCCTGAAGGCAAATGGATATTGACTAAAAGCAAAAAAGAATATGAAACAGGCTGGCACGAAATTACGGTAGAAATTGATGAATATATAGCTTTTGTTAAAGACGGCACAGATGTATTAAATTGCTTTTAAAGACTAAAGAGGCAGGATTAAATCCTGCCTCTTTAGTTTATTACAATTTTTCTTTTATCTGCTTTGGTCAGGCGTATTTGGGGGTTGAAATCCATATTGCCTTTATTTTCAAAGGTGACAGAAACAGTGTTCTCATTACATAAAACCTTAAATACTAAATGCACACAATTGTTATCAAGATAATTAAAGCTACGACCGTCATCTGTGAAAAATTCACTTTCAAAGCTGCCCTTTTCCAAGGGGTAAACTGTAAACACAATTTTTTCCTTACTGTTAAATCCGTACTCCTCTTCATCAGTAGGAAGCACACATCCACTGCGTACAAAATACGGCATTTTATCAGTAGGTGCAATTGACAATTCAATTGTCTGCCCACCCTGATACACTTTATCACCCAAATACCAATTGTCGCCTTTCGGAAGGTATGCATGCACTTTATTTACGCCCTCATCAAATGCAAAACAAGCGTAAATATCTCTGCCAAGCATCATTGAATCTGCGTGAGAGTAAAGCTCCTCGTCATCATAATACAAAAATGCAGGGGCATTTATCGGTATTTCATTTTCTACTGCATTATAAGCGCAGTTATAAAGATAAGGCAAAATCCTTTTTCGCTGAGCGAACAGACTGCGCACTGACCGAATTATATCGTGATAGCTCCACGGCATCGTTGCAGAGCCATCTGAATTCCACGAATGGATTGTTAATCTCGGCTCAAAAATCCCGTGCTGAAGCCATCTTAAAAGCAGTTCCCTTGACGGCATATCACCACTGAAGCCGCCAAGATCGTGACCGTAAAAATAAAGTCCTGAAAGTGACATTGTAAGACCTATATTATGGCAGTAACGCAAATCGGAAAACTCCGTTCTGTTATCACCTGACCATGTCTGTGCAAAACGTCTTATGGCTATACTTCCGCTTCTTGTTGACAAAAACGGACGCAAATCGGGATTCTTTTTAATCTGCGCCTGATACGAGGAGGCTACCATAAGATTTGTCAGTATAGGTCTTATTCTGCATGCTTTAACCGCAGAGCCGTCAAAGCCTGAAGCAAGAGCATCTGAGTCCTTAATATCAAATTCGTTATTGTCATTCCAAGTGGCAGTAATGCCGTAATCAAGCAGTGTATGAGCTACCTTATTTTCCCAAAAATCAAAAGCATCATCATTTGTAAAATCAAGATAGCTTCCGTATCCGTCCCAGAATTCCGTTATAAACGGAGTTCCATCAGGATTTTTAATAAAGAAGCCTTTATCTGCAATTTCGCTATACATAGGGTGATTATCAAGAAAAGCCGGCTTTATATTCGGTATAATTTCAATTCCCTTAGCCGAAAAATCCGATATAAATTTTTCGATATCAGGGAATTTTTCCTTATTCCAATTAAATACATAACGCTGATTACCTATAGAGGTATAACCTGATGAAAGATAAAAGCCGCCGCAGGATAAGTCATATTCTCTTAATTTATCAATAAATTCATACATTCTTTCCTGCGATTTGGGGGCATCGGTATAAGCCATTGTGCTTGCGCAGTAATCAAAGCTCCATTTCGGCGGAAGAGGCTGTTTTCCGCAAAGGCTTGCAAACTGTTGCAGGATTGAAAGCTTTGTTCCGAAAAACACGTAATAAACAAGGCAGTTGTCCTCTGTTTTGAAATATTTGTACGGTTCGTAATAATTATTTATTTCCTTGCCTAAATCGAAATACGACGTGTCTGACGTATCATAGAATAATCCATAACAGCCGACAGAATTTTCGCAGATGTAAAACGGTATATGCTTATACAGCGGATCGCTTTCCTTTGCGTCATAACCCATAGGGTCTGTTGTTTCAATTCTGAATGCTCTGCCTGATTTATTAAGCTCTCCACCCTTGTCCCCAAGGCCGAAAATTCTTTCGTTTGCCATACGGGTAATATAATGATAAGTCTGTCTGCCAAATTCATTTTCAAAATTATAGGCAAGCGGTGCCCTGTCGGAAAACAATACAGAATTATCCTTATAATACGTAAGCAGAAAATTATTGGTATTAAGTTCAATTTTAACCCCGTCAGGTAAAGCAAAGCTGTGAATATTACCGCTTGAATTTTTCTCAGGAGAATATAGCTCAAAACCGTCGGTACTAAGCTTGTGTCTGCCCTTTTTTGAAAACACGTTATCAGGATTAACGGAAAAAGTGGGAAGCATATCAGCTTCACTTTTATAAATTGCAACACGTATACAGCTTTTGCTTACAAAATCAATGCGTGCCGTATTGCTGCCACAGTAATACTCGGTAAAGGTGTCTGCATCTTTTGACGTTTCAAATAAATGATTAAATTTACTCATTAACCCATTCCTTTGCTTGTAAAAGTGCTGTGAAGATTTTTAAGCGTGTCCCACGGTGCAGGACCTGTTTTTTCACAAAAATGCATAGGATTTTTGTAATCAGCCTGCCAGTTTGGTATAGCATCACAATTCGGATTACCGTTCTTTACAAAAGCACATATTGACTGTGAAAGCTGATTTGATATTTCGTAATCAATTTTTTCAAACGGACGCCAATTAAAATCGAGGGTAGAAAAAGCATAAAGCAAATCAGAAGAATGCCATGCGCCTTTATCATCACCGGGAAGTCTGCGTGTAAAATTATAGATATAGCACTTATTTTTATTGTTTTTCTCAGCATATCTTCCCCATTTTTTATTAATACCCTGAAGCACAATAGGAATCATATCAGTACACGTTGAGCCGATGATATACGGCACGTCTGCAATAGTGTCAGCAGAAAAGCTGCCCTTCTGTAAAATCTTGCCGTCATATACAGGGAAGGTATAAGGCATACTGAATTTTGACTGCTTGCAGGCATCAAGCCATGCATAATAAAGAGTTTTCGGCTCAATTGCTTTAAGCTGAGCCATCGTTTCTGCTTCTGCGTTTTTCATAACCGTGTCCCAGAAAGAAACAGTCTTTTCAGGCATTAACGGCTTTAAAAGAAACCTCTGAAGCCCTGAGCCGCTTAGCATAATCGCTCCTGAAATATATTCCTTTACCATAGGATTTGACAGATGAATATCAACGCTCATTGCACCTGCACTTTGACCCATAAGGGTGATTTTGTCAGGATTACCTCCGAATGATGAAATATTATCCCTCACCCACTTGATTGCCACGGACTGATCGAATAACCCGTAGTTGCCGCAAATTCCGTTTTCATCTGTTAAATCAGGGTGCGAGCAAAAGCCGAACGGACCTAAACGATAATTGAGTGCAACCATAATTATACCGTTTTTTGCAAACTCTGCACCGCTGATATGTCCTTCATCTGCGCTTCCGCCTGTAAAACTGCCGCCGTGAATGTAGATAAGAACGGGGCAGTTTTCTGCATTTTTAGGTGCCCATATGTTGAGGTAAAGGCAGTCCTCGCTATACGTAAACGAAAGTCCCTTTCTGAATTCCTTGTGATAAAAAGCATTTACCTTTGAATCATCATCAAAAGCACGGTGCTGATATGAGCAGTTGCCAAACTCTGTAGCATCATAAACACCTTCCCAATGCTTTACCTGTTCGGGATATTCAAACCGTTCTGCCACCCCGTAGCGGATGCCGCGAAACTCTGAGTGTTTTTCTTCTTCAATTCCCCTGATTGCACCGCAGGGAGTATTAAGTTCAACGTAATTCATAAAAAAACCTCTTTATTTGATTACTCTTCATTCTGTCTTATCACTTCAAGCTCAGTATGAAGAGCTGACAGCTTTTTCTTTGAAAGATTATAACCAAACGCCAGTATGACTGCCATAAGTGCCAAGGCAATTGCCGGCACAAGTGTTGATATATCATACAGTCTGCTGAGCACTTCCTTTGGTAAAACCTGACCGCTTTCAGATGCCTCACTGCTGTAATTTATAAGTGCCAAAAGAGCATTAAGTCCAACACCTGCAAGCGTCTGTCCAAGCTTTCTTGTGAATGAAAAGAATGCATATGCAGTACCCTCTTCGCGGCGGTGAGTTCTTATTTCGTGATAATCAATAACGTCCATAACCAGTGCCCAAATTTCTAACACAAGGAAGGTCTGCCCTAAGCCTGAGAGGAAAGTAAATGCCAAAAATACGTACGGATTATCGGTTTTAATAAAGAACAAAACAAAGCTTGCTAAAGCGGCAAATGCCATACCGACTGCACAAAGCTCTTTTTTGCCAAACTTATCAATAAGCTTGTTCATAATCGGAATAAGTATTGCCATAGGCAGATACGTGCATATGGTAACCATAGAATAAAGGCCTGCATTGTGATAGTAATCAGCAAATAAATATGTAAACGTTGACTGATAGTAAAACTGAAATGCAATAAGAAGCATTGAGGCAAGACAAAGCATAATAAAAGGTCTGTTCTTTATAAGATCACCTAATGTTTTAAAAGCATTGTAATTGCTTTTTTGCTTTTTAGGCGGTGCAATGCGTTCCTTGGTAAGCTTAAAATGACCGAAATATACGGCTACAGAAATCACAGATAAAATCAAAACACCTATTGTTAGCTTAGTACCGTTGAGTGTCTGAATCTTGGTGCCGTCTGCACTGATTGTTGTTGTATAAACTAACATAGGAAGAAGGATTGTACCGGGGAGTCCGCCGACACCTGCGCCTATTGAACGCCACATTGAAAGTGATGAACGCTCTTTTTCATCGTCTGTAACAACCGATGCAAGTGAGCCGTAAGGAATATTTACGGCAGTATACATCATTCCGTAGAGAATATAAGTTATGTATGCAAACAGCAGATATTTTGCCTCGCTTAATCCCGGTATAACGGTGAACATAAGAATTGCTGATACTGCAAGCGGTATAGAAAACCAAAAAATATAAGGTCTGAATCTACCATAGCGCGTTGGCTTTCTTGAGTCAATAAATGCTCCCCATATAGGGTCGTTTATGGCATCCCACAGTCTTGCTACAAGAATCAATACCACAATCTTTGCAGGATTGATATGCAGTACGTCGGTATAAAACTTATTTTGGAAAGCACCGATAAGTGAAAACGTTAACAGTCCGCCCATATCACCCATTGCATAGCCAAGCTTATCCTTAAACTTAATGCCGTGTGTTAAATTATTGTCTTTCATAATTACCTCCTGATTTTTATTCAGCAAAATTTTCCTTAAATATCTGCTTCAAAAAAATATTTCTTAGCACATATTATTGCTGTTACTCCAATATATTCTCTTTTAAGCCGTTTTCGATTACTTCAGCAGCAGTGATAATGCGCTTATTCCCATCAGTATGTACGTTATTATCATAAACGTTGTTTTATTCATATGCTTTGCAATTATATTCCCGACAATTACAGAGGCAAAAAGAATTATTACTGATACGGCAAGAAGCGGCATTATATCGGCATTTAAATTACCGTTATTAATATCAGTAAGCATAATTACCGAATTAAGCACTATCCATACAGAAGAAACCGTGGCCCTGAATTCATCCTTGTCCTTAAGCCTTTCACTTGCGTAAACAATGAGCAAAGGCCCACCGCATACAAACATACCGTGAACGACACCTGAAATAATTAAAATACAATAAGAAATCAAGGCTGATTTTTTGTCTGAAACACTTACCTTCTGATTTTCATCAGACTTCTTCCTGAAGGTACGCATACATCCTATTACAGTAAATATAATCACTGTAACACCTAATATTTTATATAAAATACCCGCTGTAACAGAAAAGATGTTAGTAATAACAAAACCGATAACCATACCGATAATCATTATTCCTGTAATTTTAGCAAACTCTTTTTTGTTAAACGATTTTTTGTTCATTGCAAGAACGCCTACAGATGCCGCAATTCCAAGAATATTCAGTATTGTTTTTGCCGTGTCAAAGCCTACGAGCATTATTGAAAACGGCATTGCAAGAACAGTGCCTGCAAATCCTGTAATACACTGGATTACGTTTGAAATAAAAACTACGGCAAAAAACAGTATGCTCTTAATATCAATAATCAAAATTTTTCTACCTCGATACCAAGCATGCCTGCAAGCATTTCAAGCTCATCACAAATGTCGCCCATTGCTACTGCAAAGTGGGGCTCCCATCCCTCTTTAACTGCTTTCGTAACCAAATCAACGACATTACCGTTTGTCTTAACAACAATAGACGTTCCAAAAAACTGCTGTGGCTTATCAAGTGCCTTGCCGCTTGAAATAAAGAATCTGAAGCCTCCGTCAGCTTTTTTGCCTACCCTGAATATGGTTACCTTTTCCTCTTCCCTGCATCCGAACTCGAGAGTCGGTCCTATTTTTCTATTGCAATGCACACCTGCACAGGCACCGCTGTCCTCACGGGCTAACGAGCAAGGAGCCATTCCGCAGTGCCAGAAGGTTAAGCTGTTTTCGTTCTCATTAACTGAAACGGGATCGCCAAAAAATACGGCTTTCTTTGTCAGATATTGTGCCATATACATTGAAAGCGCACCGTATGTATCTGCCTCACAGGCAGAGGAAATTCCCAGATCATTCAGAATTGAAAGCACTGCGCAAACAGGTGTACCGAAGGCAGTGAAGAAATCAGGCCAGCACCGGCTTGACAAGGCACCGATGTTATTATTTTTTACATACTCGTCATATGCCTTATAAAGCCTTGCGAAATCAGAAACGTTGTTTCTGTCTATTTCATCAAGATTATTTATTCTTTTTTTCGCATCATTGATATACGATTCAATATCTGCTTCATTATAGCTCTTTGCGATATCAATAAGCTCTCTTGATTCTATAGAAATTAAATTTGTACCGAATGCGCTCATCATTTCACTGTCAAGTGCCCTGCCGAAGCCAAAGCCCTGCGGAGTATGGCCTATCTGCAAAACGTTAAGCTGTGCGAGTGCTTTTTTCAGCTTCGCCGCTGATATGACTGATGAAATTTTCTTCTTTACGCTGTCTTCGTTTGGTGAACCAAGTACGTATTCAAAATTTCTGCCAAATGACTTCAGCATATTGCCTGCAGAAAATGCTCCTGTCAGCGAATTAAGGCATAATCTTCCGCCATTATTTTCAGGCTCACGCAGTGTCCAGAGCAAGACGGGGCAGTTAAAGCTCCTTAAAACCTGTGCCATATACGCTCCGTTTGCAAAGGTAACGTTCTGAACGATTACCAAATCAGGATTTTTACCATTCAAAAAGACATTAAGCTTATCTATATCAAGGAGCATTTCATCAGGCAATAAAACATTTTTATCAATCTGCCTTAAAAGCTCTCTTGATTTATCAAATTCCCTTTGCGCACTTTCAAGATGAAAGGTAGGAACACCAATAGGGGCATATAATATCTCAAAATTCATTATAATCTCCCCTTACAATCTTAATTGTTGCGCGCCAGTCCTCCTTGCCTATGCCTGACTCCACTGCCTTGTCATAAATGCCCTTAACAAGCTCCATACCCGGCATATTCAAATCTCTTTCCTCGGCAAGTCTTTGGCATATGCCAAGGTCCTTATGCTCATTTTCTATTGAAAAAGCAGTTTCCCAATTCTCGTCACGCAGATTTTTCCACTGCGCATCAAGGTAAAAGCACTGTGCACCGCCATACGAAATTGCAGTGTAATAATCCTCTATTGAAATACCCATTTTGGAGGCAAGTGTTAACGTTTCATTTACACCGTTCTGAATTTCTGCACAAAGGGTATTATGGCAGATTTTCATAGCAAGTCCTTTGCCGTTATCACCCATACGGATAATATTACATCCCATATATAAAAGAATCGGCTTTATAACAGGGAACAGCTCCTCGTCACAGCCAACGAGTATGCCTAACTGAGCAGCTATAGCAGCAGGCTTTGACTTAACAACAGGAGCGTCAGCAAACTGTGCACCCTTTGCCTTTATCATTTTGGACACTTCTACTGAAACTGACGGATCAATTGTGCTCATATCTATACAGATTTTGCTTTCATCAATATAAGGCA
>JAFLRZ010000022.1 GCA_022511225.1 Eubacterium sp. | reverse complement strand
GACGCTGTTTGTGCTTTGGATTTTCACAGATAACCATTACTTTTCCATTGCGCTTAATTACCTTGCATTTATCGCAAATTTTCTTTACAGAAGGTCTAACTTTCATTTTGAATATCCTCCTAAATATTACTTTGAGCGCCAAATTATACGACCCTTTGTAAGGTCATACGGTGACATCTCCATAGTTACCTTATCACCAGGGAGAATACGAATGTTGTTCATTCTTAACTTTCCGCTGATGTGGGCAATAATAATGTGGTCGTTCTGAAGCGCTACCTTAAAGGTTGTATTAGGTAAAACCTCAACCACTGTACCCTCAACTTCTATCATATCTGACTTTGACATCTTATACCTCGCCAATAATTAATTAATACGATTGATGTTTCTATTTAACTGGAATCACATTACGGCGTAATCGCCTGCAATTGACTACACTATCAGACCTTTGTCAAAATTACGGGACCGTTTGACGTGATAGCTATTGTGTGCTCAAAATGAGCAGACAGCTTGCCGTCAGCAGTTTTGACAGTCCAACCGTCTGATAGCTGCTTAACCTTATAGCTTCCCAGATTTATCATTGGTTCAATTGCCAATGTCATTCCGGGTAACAGTCTGATACCACGACCTGCGTGACCGAAGTTTGGTACGCTTGGTTCTTCATGAAGCTTGGTGCCGACACCGTGACCGACGAAGTCACGAACTACACCAAATCCACGCTCTTCGCAGTAGGTTTGCACAGCGTTTGCTATATCGCCGATTCTGTTGCCGGGGATAGCCTGCTCGATACCTTTGTATAGGCTCTCGCGGGTTGTATCCATCAGCCGCTTTGCTTCGGGAGAGCAAGTCCCTGCAGCAAAAGTAGCAGCATTATCGCCGTTATAACCGTTCTTTGCAGCACCTAAATCTATGCTGACTATATCACCCTCTTGAATGATTCTGTCAGCTCTGGGAATACCGTGAATAACCTCATCATTTATAGAAATACATGCAGTAGCCGGAAAACCTCCGTAATTGAGGAAGTTGGGAGTCGCACCGTGCTTTTTGATGAACTTATATGCAATATCATCAATTTCCTTAGTAGAAACTCCCGGCTTAACAGCCTCGCCGGCTACTAATAATGCTTCAGCCGAAATCTGACAAGCTTCTTTCATAAGCTCAATCTCTCGGCTACTTTTAAGCACTACCATGTTAATCCTCCAACGCGGCAAAAACGAGTGCTGTTGTATCAGCAACCTCTTCCTGACCTTCAACAACAACGAGCTTGTCAAGAGACTGATAGAAATCCTTGAGAGGCTCTGTCATCTCGTGATATTCAGCAAGTCTTGCCAAAACAGTTTCAGGAGCATCGTCCTTGCGTTGAATTAATTTGCCGCCGCACGCATCGCATACGCCTTCTACAGCAGGCTTCTTATACTCAAGGTGATAAGAATTTGCGCAGTCGGCACATACGCGGCGACCACTCATTCTCTTAGTGATGGCTTCGTCACTAACCTCAATGTCTACAACCTTATCGATTGTAACATTTGCATCCTCAAGAGCCTGAGCCTGAGGAATTGTTCTTGGGAAGCCATCGAGAATGAATCCGTTTTTACAATCATCTTTCTGAAGTCTGTCCTTGATAATTCCGATAACAACCTCATCAGGAACGAGCTGACCTGCATCCATATATGACTTAGCCTTAAGTCCCATTTCTGTGCCGTCCTTTACGGCTGCACGAAGGATGTTACCTGTTGAAATAGCAGGAATACCGTACTTGTCAACAATTTTTTCTGCCTGAGTGCCTTTGCCGGCACCCGGAGCACCGAGAAGAATAAGATTCATTTTCTATCTCCTTATAATCCTTAGATATTAATCAAGGAAGCCTTTGTAGTGTCTCATCATCATCTGTGACTCAAGCTGACGAACTGTCTCAAGAGCAACACCACTCATAATGATAAGAGAAGTACCGCCGAGGCTGATTGTCATACCGCCTGTATTATCAGCTGCGCCCTCAAGCGGAGGGATAGCTGCGTTACAGATAAGTGAGTAAACGATTGGGAATAATGCAATGACTGAAAGCATCAAAGCGCCTATGAGAGTAAGTCTTGAAAGAATCCTCATAATGTGATCTGATGTCGGCTTGCCCGGACGGAAGCCCGGAATTGCACCGTTATTCTTACGAAGGTTGTTTGCCATTTCGATTGGGTTGTACTGAATTGTACTGTAGAAATAAGCAAAGAAAATTATCAGTAAGAAATACAAAATTGCATATACCCATGAATCGCCCTGAAATGCTGAGAAAAACTTGCCCCAGAAGCTTGTTTCAGCCGGCTGATTCTTAATGAACATCTGAACTGTTCCCGGAAGAGAAAGAATAGACGAAGCAAAGATTACAGGAAGTACACCTGACATATTAACCTTAATAGGCATATGTGATGACTGACCGCCCATCATCTTTCTGCCGACTACGCGCTTTGCGTAGTTTACAGTAAGTCTTCTTTCTGAATTATCCATAAATACGATGTACGCAATCATAAGAACGAAGCATACACATACGAATGGAACGAGTACAAAGTAAACAGGTCTGCGTGTATTGAGATACTGGAAAAGCTGTCTGATAAGTGTCGGGAATCTTGAAACAATACCGGCAAAAAGGATAATTGAAATACCGTTACCAATACCGCTGATAGTAATCTGCTCACCGAGCCACATAATAACTGCTGTACCTGCTGTAAGAACAGCTACAATTACGAGAGCCTGAAATACACCGGCAAAGCCTGCGAACTGTTCACCGTTTTGGTCTACCATAAGATAGCCGTTTGCACGAAGGAAGAAGTAGTATGCTACTGACTGAAGAATACCGAGAGCAACTGTTACAAAACGAGTAATAGATGCTATCTTCTTTCTTCCCTCTTCGCCTTCCTTCTGCAAATTCTCGAGTGCCGGAATAGCAACTGCAAGAAGCTGCATAATAATGGATGCATTGATATACGGGGTGATTGACATAGCGAAAATCGTACCATATGTGAATGCACTACCTGTCATCAAGCTGAGGTAGGTTAAAATTGTGTTAGTTTTACCTACGTCAATTTCTTCCATAATATTGAGAAACGGTACCGGAATGACAGAACCAATTCTAAATACAAGAACGATAAATGCTGTAAATATGAGCTTTTTACGAATGTCGGCTATTTTCCAGGCATTTATGATGGTCTTTATCATCAGAGCACCTCCACCTTGCCGCCGACAGCCTCAATCTTAGCCTTAGCAGATTCACTGATAGCTGCAACCTTTACGTTGAGTGCCTTAGTAATCTGGCCGTTGCCAAGAATCTTTACACCATCGAGAGCCTTTTTGATTACGCCTGCCTCGATGAGAGCCTGTGCATCTACTGTAGCACCGGCTTCAAACTTTCTTTCGAGTGAAGAAAGATTGATAATTGCATACTCAGTAGCGAAGATATTGTTAAATCCTCTCTTTGGTACTCTTCTCTGAAGTGGCATCTGACCACCCTCGAATCCGGGACTTCTGCTGTAGCCTGAACGTGACTTAGCACCTTTCTGACCTTTACCTGCAGTTTTACCCTGACCTGAAGCAGTACCTCTACCTATTCTCTTAACGCTCTTTTTAGAGCCCTGAGCAGGAGAAAGTTCATGTAATTTCATATCTGCACCTCCCCTTATTCTTCTACAACAGTTACAAGGTGAGAGATCTTAGCAATCTTACCCTGTGTCTGTGCATTGTCCGGCTGAACTGTTACGTTGCCGATTTTACGAAGACCAAGTGAGTGGGCGGTGGCAATCTGGTCTGCTTTGCTACCAATTAAGCTCTTTGTGAGCTTGATTTTAATATCTGCCATTGTTCCACCCTCCTTAACCTAAAATTTCCTTAGTTGACTTGCCGCGAACTGCAGCAACCTCGTCAGCTGTACGAAGCTGACTTAAACCATTGATTGTAGCTCTTACTACGTTGCAAGGGTTGTTTGAACGGATAGCCTTTGTTCTGATATCCTGAATACCAACTGTTTCAACAACGGCACGAACAGGACCGCCTGCGATAACACCGGTACCCTTTGGAGCAGGCATAAGTAAAACTTCGCCGGCACCAAACTTACCCTTGATTTCGTGAGGAATTGTTGTTCCCTTAAGAGCAACCTTAATGATATTTTTCTTAGCGTCCTCGATTCCCTTACGGATAGCATCAGGAACTTCACCTGACTTACCGATACCGAAGCCTACGAGGCCTTTGCCGTCACCAACTACTACAAGAGCAGAGAACTTGAAAATTCTACCACCCTTAACAGTCTTTGATACACGGTTAATAGTAACTACTCTTTCTTCAAGTTCCATTGAAGATACGTCAATCTTTGCCATTAAAAATTACCTCCTTCGTTAGAACTTAAGTCCGCCTTCACGAGCACCGTCAGCAACTGCTGCCACGCGTCCGTGATAAACGTAACCGCCACGGTCAAATACACACTCTTCAATGCCCTTTGCCTTGGCTCTGTCTGCTAATGTCTTACCTACAGCCTTAGCTGCTTCTACGTTACCGCCGTACTGTGCGAAGTCCTTTTCAACTGTTGAAGCTGATGTAATTGTTACACCTGCAACGTCGTCGATTAACTGTGCATATATATTGCTGAGAGAGCGATATACATTAAGTCTTGGACATTCAGCAGTACCGCTGATCTTGCCACGTACTCTTGTGTGGCGCTTTTGTCTTGTCTTATTAGCATCTTTTCTTGATACCATTGTATTTCACTCCTTCCCTTATTTCTTACCAGTTTTTCCTTCTTTACGACGGATATGCTCTTCAGCATACTTGATACCCTTGCCCTTATATGGCTCCGGTGGTCTCTTCTCGCGAACCTGAGCTGCGAACTGACCAACCTTCTGCTTATCAGCACCACTGATGATAATTGATGTTGCTGATGGGCATTCAATCTTGATGCCTTCGGGAGCTTCCATTGTAACCTGATGCGAGTAACCGAGATTCATAACAAGGCTTGAGCCCTGAAGCTGAACTCTGTAACCTACACCGTTTACTTCAAGTGTCTTCTTAAAGCCTTCTGTTACACCTGTTACCATATTTGCAACGAGTGTACGGGTAAGACCGTGAAGAGATTTGTTTTCTTTTTCATCATTAGGTCTGCTAACGATGATTTCGCTGCCTTCAACACTGATAGCCATGTTTGGATGTGCATCCATTGAAAGAGTGCCGTTTGGACCCTTAACGGTAACAGTGTTATCGTCGATGTTAACATCAACTCCAGCAGGAATTGTAATTGGTTTTAAACCTATACGTGACATTCCGACTGTTCCTCCTTACCAAATGAATGCTAAAACTTCGCCACCAACGTTTTGTTTGCGAGCTTCTCTGTCTGTCATAATGCCCTTTGAAGTAGAAACGATTGCTACACCGAGTCCCTTCATAACCTTTGGCATATCCTCAACATTTGAATAAATACGAAGACCCGGCTTTGATACTCTGCGTAAGCCTGTGATAACCTGGCTCTTGCCCTCGCCGTACTTAAGTGTTACACGGATAACACCCTGCTTGCCGTCTTCAATAACCTTATAATTTTTGATATAACCTTCATCAACAAGAATCTGAGCAATTGCCTTCTTCATGTTTGACGCAGGAATATCTACTGTATCGTGCTTTGCTGAATTTGCATTACGAATTCTTGTAAGCATATCAGCGATTGGATCTGTAATATGCATTGATATTTCCTCCTTGTTAGATTAGCAATTTTCTCAGTTCTTACCAAGATGACTTCTTTACTCCGGGGATCTCGCCCTTATGAGCAAGCTCTCTGAAGCAGATTCTGCAGATACCATACTTACGAAGATAAGCGTGAGGTCTACCGCAGATTTTGCATCTGTTATACTGTCTTGTTGAATACTTAGCAGGCTTAGCAGCCTTAACTTTCATAGATGTTTTTGCCACGATAATCCCTCCTTACTCTGCAAATGGTGCGCCAAGAAGCTTAAGAAGCTCGCGAGCTTCCTCGTCTGTATTGGCTGTTGTTACCATGATGATGTCCATACCGCGAACAGCATCAATCTTATCATACTCGATTTCAGGGAAAATCAACTGCTCCTTAACACCCATAGCATAGTTGCCACGGCCATCGAATGAGTTAGGATTGATACCTCTGAAGTCACGAACTCTTGGAAGAGCGAGATTGAAAAATCTCTCAAGGAATTGATACATTCTGTCTCCACGAAGAGTAACCTTAACGCCGATTGGCATGCCCTCACGAAGCTTGAAGTTAGCAACTGACTTCTTTGCACGGCATACTACCGGCTTCTGACCTGTAATAACCTGAAGGTCTTTTACGATAGCGTCTACTACCTTTGAATTTTCACGAGCTTCACCGCAACCAACATTGATTACAATCTTGTCAAGCTTTGGGATTTGCATAACAGATTTGTATTCGAATTTCTTCATCAACGCAGGAGCAATCTCGTTTTTATAAGTTTCCTTTAAAACTGTTGCCATTTGTTATGTTCCTCCCTTTCTTAAAACTCGTTTCCGCAGTTTGGATTCTTACAAACACGGATGCCGCCCTTCTTGTGGCCAACTCTTGTAGCTTCGCCACACTTAGGACATACTAACTGAACTTTACAAGCGTAGAGAGCTGACTCTGTCTCAATAAGTCCGCCCGGCTCGCCCATCTTACGAGGCTTAACGTGCTTTGTTACAACGTTAACCTTCTTTACGATAACCTTGCCTTCCTTTGGACTTACAGCGACAACCTCGCCCTTAACGCCCTTTGACTTACCGCTGAGTACTACTACTGTATCACCGGTCTTAACAAACATTTTACTCATAGTCTTGCACCTCCATTAAAGTACTTCCGGAGCAAGAGAAAGGATTTTCATATAATCCTTCTCACGAAGCTCACGAGCTACCGGTCCAAAAATACGAGTACCACGAGGAGTTTTATCCTCTCTAATAATTACGGCAGCATTCTCATCAAATCTGATATACTGACCGTCGTCACGACGTACACCTTTAGTTGTACGAACGATGACTGCCTTTACAACTTCGCCCTTTTTAACGATTCCGCCGGGAGCTGCCTTCTTTACGCTGGCTACGATTACATCGCCGATATTTGCATATCTTCTGCCAGAACCACCGAGTACACGGATGCAAAGAAGCTCTTTAGCGCCGGTATTATCAGCAACTTTAAGACGACTTTCCTGTTGTATCACGCAAATTCCTCCTTCGTACTGCAAAATAACACTTTGCTAAGTTGCAGTTATTATTTCTAATTTGACTAAATTATAAAAAGCTGTAAATCGTAACGATTATTTAGCCTTTTCAACAATTTCAACCACACGCCAATTCTTGTCCTTGCTGATTGGACGACATTCCATAATAAGAACCTTATCACCCATTCCGCATTCGTTATTCTCGTCGTGTGCCTTGTACTTAACTGTACGATTAACAATCTTATTGTAAAGCGGGTGACGAACTCTGCCCTTGATTGTTACAACAACGGTTTTGTCCATCTTGTTGCTTGTTACAATACCTACTTTAGTTTTTCTGAGGTTTCTTGCCATTTTTAGTTACCTCCTTCTTAAGAATTAGCGCTTTCAAGTTCGATAGCTCTCTCAACTGTCTTGATACGAGCGATATCTTTCTTGACTGCTTTAATTCTCATAGGGTTGTCGAGCTGGTTGATAGCCTGCTGGAAATGAAGGTTGAAGAGTTCTTCCTTAAGTTCAGCTAATTTCTTTTCTCTCTGCTCAGCAGAAAGTGCTCTGATTTCTGATGCTTTCATTACTGCTCGCCTCCCTCTGTTTCTTTCTTAACAAACTTACACTTTACAGGAAGTTTGTTTGCTGCGAGTCTCATAGCTTCTCTTGCTACATTCTCGTCAACACCACCGAGCTCAAACATTACTCTGCCCGGCTTAACTACTGCTACCCAGTAGTCAACGTTACCTTTACCTTTACCCATACGAGTATCGGCAGGTCTTGCTGTAATAGGCTTATCAGGGAAGATTTTGATCCATACCTTACCGCCACGCTTTGTGTAACGTGTCATAGCGATACGGGCTGCTTCAATCTGTGCTGCTGTAATCCATGCAGGCTCAGTTGTCATAAGACCAAACTCACCGTATGTTACCTTATTACCTCTTGTTGCTGCACCGGTCATACGGCCTCTGTGCTGCTTTCTGTGTTTTACACGCTTAGGTAAGAGCATTATTTTCTTCCCCCTTCCCTACGATTTGAACGTCTCTTGTTACGAGATTCGTGAAGAACTTCGCCCTGATAGATCCATGTTTTTACACCGATTCTACCGTAAGTTGTCTTTGCCTCAGCAAAGCCGTAGTCGATATCTGCACGAAGTGTCTGAAGAGGAATTGTACCCTCTTTGTAAGTTTCTGAACGAGCAATTTCTGCACCGCCGATTCTACCTGAAACCATAATCTTGATACCTCTTGCACCAAGTCTCATTGTGTTTCTGATAGCACCCTTAACAGCTCTTCTGAAAGATACACGTCTTTCAAGCTGCTGTGCAATGCTCTGTGCTACGAGTGTTGCATCGAGGTCCGGCTGCTTGATTTCGATGATGTTGATGAAAACCTCATTCTCATTCTTGCCGAGCTTCTTTGCACAGAGAGCCTTGAGTCTTTCAATCTCAGCACCCTGCTTACCGATAACCATACCTGGCTTAGCGCAGTGGATGTTGATTCTTACTCTCTTAGCATCTCTTTCGATTTCTACCTTTGGAACACCTGCACCGTAAAGAGTGTCAAGAAGATACTTACGAAGGTTATAATCCTCTACGAGAGTATCGCCAAACTCACCCTTCTTTGCATACCAGCGAGAGTCCCAGTTTTTAATAACGCCGATTCTTAAACCGGTTGGATTACATTTCTGTCCCATTTAACTTTACCTCCTCGCTTAGTCTTCCATTTCCTTAACGGTAATGGTGATGTGTGATGTTCTCTTGTTGATTCTGAATGCTCTGCCCTGTGCTCTTGCCTGAATTCTCTTAAGAGTAGGTCCGGCAGTTGCATTGCAGTAGCTTACTACTAATCTTGATGTGTCCATATTATTGTTATTCTCTGCGTTAGCCTTTGCTGATTTGAGAACCTTAAGAACGACCTCGCAAGCTGCTTTAGGTGTATACTTGAGAATAGCCTCAGCCTTATCTACAGGCTGATTTCTGATTAAATCAAGAACAATCTGCACCTTTCGCGGAGAGATACGGACATATGTTGCTTTAGCTGTTGCTTCCATAATATTTCTCCTTTCTCTTACTTAGATGTCTTTGAGCCGGCGTGGCCTCTGAATGTTCTTGTTGGTGCAAATTCACCAAGCTTGTGTCCAACCATATCCTCTGTAACGTATACAGGAACATGCTTTCTTCCGTCATGAACAGCAAATGTGTGTCCTACGAATTCAGGGAAGATTGTTGAACTTCTTGACCAAGTTTTGATAACTTGCTTGTCGCCTGAAGCATTAAGAGCTTCAACTTTCTTGAAAAGGCTTGCTTCAACGTAAGGGCCTTTCTTTGTACTTCTACTCATTTAATCTTCTCCTTTCTTCTTATTTACCGTTACGACGGCGAACGATCATCTTGTTAGATGCCTTCTTCTTGTTGCGTGTCTTATAACCAAGAGCAGGCTTACCCCATGGAGTGCAAGGACCAGGTCTACCGATAGGTGACTTACCTTCACCACCACCGTGCGGGTGGTCATTCGGGTTCATTACAGAACCACGAACTGTTGGTCTCCAGCCCATATTGCGCTTACGGCCTGCCTTACCAATCTTTACATTAGCGTGGTCAGTGTTGCCTACAACACCTACTGTAGCCATACAATCTCTTGGTACGTTTCTTAACTCACCTGATGGAAGTCTTAAGAGAGCGTATGCACCCTCAAGAGCCATAAGCTGAGCACTGTTACCTGCTGAACGAGCAAGCTGAGCACCGTTGCCAGGATAAAGCTCAACGTTGTGTACGATTGTACCAACAGGCATATCCTTGAGTGCAAGAGCGTTACCTGCTACGATGTCTGCGTTAGGACCTGACATTACTGTGTCGCCTATCTTAAGACCATCCGGAGCTGTGATGTAGCTCTTTACACCGTCTTCATACTGGATAAGTGCGATGTGAGCACTTCTGTTTGGATCGTATTCGATTGTGAGAACAGTTGCAGGAATGTCAAGCTTGTTTCTCTTGAAATCAATTACACGATACTTTCTTCTGTTTCCGCCGCCACGATGACGAACTGTGATTCTTCCGTATGAGTTACGACCTGATTTTTTGTTAAGAGGCTCAAGTAAGCTTCTCTCAGGAGCAACCTTTGAAAGTGAAGAATAATCAGTTACAGACATATTCCTTCTTGAAGGAGTGGTAGGCTTGTAATTCTTTATTGCCATTATTATTCTCCTTTCCGGATAACTTTGCGAAAGGATGGCACCTTTCATACCTCATCATCCGAAATACTTTGTTGCGTTTTTTCTATACTATTATATATAGGATGTGATTACATCATATCGTTGAAGAACTCAATTTCCTTAGAATCTTCTGTGAGGGTAACGATTGCCTTCTTCCAAGATGGAGTGTAGCCTTCGTGCATACCCTGACGACGCTTCTGACCGCGAACGTTCATTGTGTTTACCTTAGCAACCTTTGTGCCCGGGAAAACCTCTTCAACAGCCTTAGCAATTTCAATCTTGTTTGCATCCTTTGCAACCTTGAAGGTATATTTCTTTACCATAATGCCCATCATTGACTCTTCAGTGATGATTGGCTTAAGGATGATGTCCTGAGCTGCTTTCATTATGCGTATACCTCCTCAATTTTCTTCGCTGCATCCTTGAGTACTACGAATGAGTCGCAGTTAAGAATGTCGTAAACACAAAGTGTATTTACTGTAACAACCTTAACGCCCTCAATGTTTCTTGCACTCTTGTAAATCTTCTCGTCTGACTCAGCAGTTACGATAAGAGTTTTCTTTGCAGCCTTAAGCTTTGTAAGAACTTCAACCATAGCCTTTGTCTTGATTGCTTCAAGCTCGAGCTTGTTGAGTACCATCATTTCTTCATCAGCAACCTTTGTTGAAAGAGCTGACTTCATAGCAAGTCTCTTAACTTTCTTGTTAAGATTAACTTTATACTTTCTTGGCTTTGGACCAAGAGCAACACCGCCGTGAGTCCACTGTGGGCTACGTGTTGAACCCTGTCTTGCACGGCCTGTACCCTTCTGTCTCCAAGGCTTTGCACCGCCACCGCTTACTTCTGAACGAGTGAGAGTTGACTGTGTGCCCTGACGCTGATTAGCAAGATAGCTAACAACAGCGAGATGCATTGCATTAGCATTTGGCTCAATACCGAATACTGAATCTGCAAGTTCTAATTTTGAAGTTTTTCTTCCATCCTGGTTATAAACCTGAACCTGTGCCATTACTTTCTCTCCTTTCGTTAAGCTTTAACTGCGTCTGCGATAACAACAATTCCGCCCTTAGGACCCGGGATTGCACCCTTGATAGCGATAAGATTGTTTTCTGCATCAACCTTAGCAACCTTGAGGTTCTGAACTGTTACTGTTTCGTGACCGTAGTGACCTGCCATCTTCTTGCCCTTGAAAACTCTTGATGGGCTTGAGCAAGCGCCGAGTGAGCCTGCGTGACGATGGTTAGGACCTGTACCGTGTGTCATTCTGAGTCTTGAGAAGTTCCAGCGCTTGATTGCACCTGCTGTTCCGTGACCCTTACTTGTTCCCTTTACATCAACGATTTCGCCAACCTCGAATGTGTCAGCCTTAAGGATGTTGCCAACCTCGATACCGTCAATGCTCTCAAGTCTGAATTCCTTGAGTGTTTTCTTTGGAGCAACGTCAGCCTTGTCGAAGTGACCCTTCATTGGCTTGTTAACGCGTGATACCTTAACATCACCGAAGCCAACCTGAATTGCTTCATAGCCGTCGTTCTCTTTTGTCTTAATCTGTGTTACTACGCAAGGACCAGCTTCAACTACTGTTACAGGAATTACTTTACCTGTTTCGTCAAAGATCTGAGTCATTCCGATTTTCTTACCGATAAGACCTTTCTTCATTTGTATTTCCTCCTTAATGGTTATTGGTTGGGTTTCCCCAACATGACCTCAGCCTTAATTAGAGCTTAATTTCGATCTCTACGCCGGCTGGGAGCTCAAGACTTGTCAGTGCCTCAACAGTTTTGTTTGAAGGTCTGAGAATGTCGATGAGTCTTTTGTGTGTTCTCTGTTCGAATTGCTCACGGCTGTCCTTGTACTTGTGGACAGCTCTGAGGATTGTTACCTTCTCTACTTCTGTAGGAAGAGGAATCGGACCGCTAACCTGTGCACCGGTTCTCTTTGCAGTTTCAACAATCTTCTCAGCAGCCTGATCAACTAAGCTGTGATCATAGCCCTTGAGTCTAATTCTGATTTTGACTTTACTTGCTGCCATTTTGTTTCCTCCTGAAATAATATGGTGCGAGCTCCGATAATCACCACACTGCCAAGTGTTTCATACTGTCCTTTTATAAAAACCGAACAAATATAAAATTCATTCGGGCGCAGTATACTCCATATGATATTAGTGTTCGCAAGTCACTAATCTGCATGGTTACCTATCGGTCATTTCGCCCGGTTTAAAATCGGACATACTCCGCGTAAATTACCGCTTGGGTTCGGGGTGTTATCGCTTAAATCTAATATGGCTAAAACAATATATTTTCCGCACTCTTGCCCATTTTTTATTTTGCCATACGCGAGTAAGGCTTCTCTAAAGAAATGAGCAATAGCACAAAACTAAATTGTTTTAGATGCAAGCAGTTTAGTTTAACTAAACCACATTAGACTTAAACGATGACACCCCAGCGCAACCTCACGCATCATCGCATATCTATCACGGGATTTGAGCGTATATATAAATAATTATAATATGCCCATTCCCGCAAGCTTGTTTATTATAATATAAAGAGGTAACGATGTCAATAGAAAATTTCAATTTTTTCCAAAAAAATATTTGTGCACTTTTCACGAAATAAAAATTTTATTTTCTGTAAAAATGCACAATAAGAATCTGCCCTGCTTGTCGCAGGTCAGAACCTTGTCGGCACCAACTGACACCAATAAAAAATCTTGCGGTGTATGCCGGTGAATTACCGCTCACACCACAAGATGTTGATTGTACAAGAAATATTATACTTTTATGTACTATAGCGCTGAGATTCACTGCTATGCAGTGTAACGCATAGAAAGCTTGATTTTGTCAGCTATCATCGCTATAAATTCAGAATTTGTCGGCTTACCTCTTTGTGACTGGATTGTGTAGCCGAAGTACGATGAAAGAACGTCTACGTCACCCCTGTCCCATGCTACTTCAATAGCGTGGCGTATTGCTCTTTCAACCCTTGAAGCAGTCGTGTTATATTCCTTGGCAACAGTGGGATACAGAAGCTTTGTTACAGAGCTAAGCATTTCGCTGTCATTTACGGAAAGCTTGATTGAGCTTCGCAGATAATGATATCCTTTTATGTGAGCAGGAACGCCGATTTGCCTCATAATATCGGAAATAACAACGTCCATATCACTGTCAGAAATAACTGAGCTTTGACTGTTCTTTTTCTCTGTTTTCCAGCTTGCAAGACGAGCAATGCGTTTTGCTACCGAAGTGGGATTTACAGGCTTGATGAAATAATAATCTGCACCTGCATTAATCATTTGCTCCTCAAAATCACTCGAACTGACAGATGACAGAAGCACAACAAGCGGTTTCTCGGTAAGAGAATCATTGATATGCTCAAGCACGTCAATGCCGTCACCGTTTGCCATAATAGCATCCATAAGCACTGCATCATAATGACTGCTTTCAAGAGCGCTCATCACTCTGCTTCCGTCCTTGGCTGTAAGTGTTACCTCATAGCCAAGCTGCTTTAATTCCTTTTGACATTCTTTGCCAAATTGCATTGAATCATCAGCAATTAAAACCTTTAAAGTGTTTTTCATAGAAAAAACCTCCGAATAATTTTTACTTCCACATATTACCACTGTTAATGTTGAATTGCAAGTATTTTTCACATTTTTTTGTGAAATATATTCACGTTTTCATCAACAATAAATTCTAAATAGATATAAAAATTAACAGAAATTTTTTTTAATTTACACTAAATGACTCATCAAGCATAGTTTCTGCAAAAATTGCATAACCTTTTTTTGGATTGTCAACCATAACGTGAGTGAGTGCGCCGATAAGCTTGCCGTTCTGAATAATCGGTGAGCCGCTCATACCCTGAACGATTCCTCCTGTTTTTTCAAGGAGCTTTTCATCCGTAACCTTTATTACCATATTTTTTTCATCATTTTTTGAACGATATGAAATTCTTGTTATTTCAACATCGTAATATTCCGTAGTATCTCCTACAGTAGATATAATCTTTGCGCTGCCGCGTTTAATATCCTGTGGGGGTGCAACCTCCATTCTTTTACTGCTGTCAATAGAGCTGACGTATTTGCCGTAAACACCTGACATACTGTTTACTGCAAGTGTGCCGATGACGTTATTCGTAAAATCACAGCACAGTGAACCTGTTTCGCCATTGCTGCTTTTATAGAGCTTGGTCACCTTTGCCTCAACGGCTTCGCCTCTGAGCATTGGCATAATTTCATTCGTATCTACGTCAGTTACAGGATGGCCGAGTGCTGCGAGTGAGCCGTTTTTTTCGTTAAAAAAGGTAATAGTACCTATTCCTGCAGTTGAGTCACGCACCCATATTCCTACCTTGTAGCATCCATCAGTTCTTGAATATACAGGCTGAATTGTAATATTTTTATAATTACCGTTTCTTTTGATTTTTACTTTGTATTCCTTGCCGTTATTATCGTTAAAGGCTTCCTCGACCTGCTGAGATGAAAACATTTTTTCATTATTGACACTTATTATGATATCCCCTTTTTCAATACCTGCCTTCTTCGCGGGATTCACCTTGCCCTGAGGAGTTTCAACATCTCTCGTACCTACGACTATTACACCGTCGGTATACAGCTTGATTCCAAAACATCTGCCGCTGACTGCAACAGTGGCAACGTCACTGTTCTCTACGCTTGCAGTTTTAATCGGAATTATGCCGAACAGCTTAATTTCCTTAATTTGAGAGGACACTCGGTTACTGCTCTGAAAATCAACAGTGTTTTCGTTACTGCCTGCTATTGAGTAAATTCCATAATAATTTATACTCTTTGACGAGTACGACTTAATATTGTCCGGCAGAAGATGATTACCAGCTAAAACCAAAATCATTATTACTGCCACTATCATTGATAATACTATATCGGTAATACGAATTGCTTTTTTCAAAAAAATCACCTTTTATAGTATTGACAAAAAAATGAGAACATCCAAAGATGTTCTCATTTTTTCTTTTCATTTATTATTAGCTACTTCGCACACGGAGCGATGTGGTAATCGCTCCCTACAGAAATTCCGTTCAATACAATTTTGGTGCGTTTATGCGCTTTTTCAAAAGTTAAATTGAGACTTCGTGGGCGATGTTGTATAACTCAAGGTCGATGCTCTTAGTCATATTGAGTGCTTCAAAGATATCGTAATCAACAACATCTTCCTTTTGGGCAGCAACGACACGGTTACCGATATTATTCATAAGAAGCTTAACTGCGTAGTTGCCCATTCTTGTAGCCATCACTCTGTCCTTAACGGTAGGATAACCGCCTCTCTGAATATGTCCAAGAACTGTTGCACGGGATTCAACGCCTGTTTTCTTTTGAATTTCATTAGCAAGAGCTGATATGTCAATACCGCAGCCCTCGGCAACGATAATGATAAAGTGCTTCTTGTCTGTTCTCTGAGTTTTCTGCATTCTCTCGATAACGTGCTTTTCGATATCAAAAGGAATTTCAGGAATAAGTATTGAGGTTGCACCACAAGCAATACCTGCATTAAGAGCGAGATAGCCTGCTCTTCTGCCCATTACCTCAATAACCGAACATCTGTCGTGTGACTCAGCAGTATCACGAAGTCTGTCAACGAGCTCCATAATTGTGTTAAGGCAGGTATCGTAGCCTATTGTGTAATCACAGCAGGCAATATCATTGTCGATAGTGCCCGGAATACCGACGCAAGGAATTCCTCTTTCGGACAAATCTCTTGCACCGCGGAATGAGCCGTCACCACCGATAACAACTACTCCCTCGATACCGTGCTCCTGACAGGTACGAATCGCCTTACGCATACCCTCTTCCGTAGCAAATTCTACAGAACGAGCGGAGTAAAGGATTGTACCGCCGCGATTAATTATATCTGATACAGAACGAAGATCCATCTCAATAAAATCTCCGTTAATAAGTCCGTTATAGCCACGAATAACTCCGTAAACCTTTATACCGTTTTCACAAGCTGTACGAACAACAGCACGAACTGCTGCATTCATTCCCGGTGAATCGCCGCCGCTTGTTAATACTGCAATAGTCTTCATAACCAAGTCCTCCTATATAGCAATAGAACATAACATATTATACTGTATTTTAATATTGATTACTAAAAATGTCAAGTATTGTCTTATTTTTTGCTTTGCCTATGGTATATACACAACATTTTCGTCGCCTAAAATTCTTTTAAGCTCCGAAAGCTCCGTTTCGTTCACTTCAACAAAGCTTTTTTCATCCTGAAGCTCATACCTCTTACTGTCAATATAGTAAAAATAGAGGTTAGTTGTTCCGTCAAAAATATCTGTAACTCTTTTTGCAAGAGCAATTTTTTCATCCTGCTCATTCTTAAAGCGAAGAAACAAGCCTCTTATACGCTTCTTTTTTTGTACAGGAGCGCTATACATATTTTTGTTTTTTGATTTATATTCTTCGAGATCATTACTGCTTGGAGGAGGTGTTATTTCGCCGGCAAGGATTTTTGCATCCTTTTCCTCTTCAAGCGAGAGATTTCCCGCAACAGCAATGACACTGCCGTTATAAAGAAGCTCTGAATACTTTTCAAGAGTTTTCGGAAATACGACAATTTCAATAGAGCCGTATAAATCCTCAAGTGTTACAAATGCCATTGTAGCATTGCTTTTGGTCTGCTTGAGAGTCACCTTTGTAACTATACCGCACAGCTTTACAAACGACTTATCCTTATAAGTCTTAACAGGCTCATCTTCGTTGCCTATAAAATCAATCGTATTGGCAAAGCTCATCTGACGGCATATGTCGAAGTACTTATCCATCGGATGACCTGAAAGATAGAGTCCCGTCATTTCCTTTTCCATTTTAAGAAGCTCTGTTTTCGGAAATTCGGACACATCAGGCAGTGATAATTCAAGTCCGCCGTTACTGCTCTCAACTAAATCAAACAAGCCAATCTGACCGAACTGTGTACTGCTCTTATACTCGTCAACATTGCTCATCAGTGCAGGGAGTCCCTGAAGCATCTGCCGTCTGTTAGCCTCAAAGCAGTCCATAGCGCCGCTTCTGATAAGGCTTTCGACTGCACGTCTGTTTGTTTTACCGTGCATACGCATACAAAAATCGAGCAAATCGGTAAACTCGCCGTTTTGGCGCTCCTCAACTATTTCATCTATAAAATCAGCACCGACATTTTTGATACCCAAAAGTCCGTAGCTGATTACTCTGCCGTTTGCAGTAAAGCCTTTTAGGGATTTGTTAATATCGGGTGTACCGATACGAAGTCCGAGGCGCTTACATTCTGCAGTGTACCTTGCAATCTTGTTAGATGAGTCGAGCACGGAGGTCATAAGAGCTGCCATAAATTCGGCAGGGTAATAGCATTTAAGGTATGCCGTCCGGTACGCAACGAGGGCATAGCAGGCAGCGTGCGACTTATTGAAGGCGTACTTTGCAAAATCTGCCATACTGTCAAAAATCTCGTTTGCACTTTTACTGTCAATTCCGTTTTCACCGCAGCCTGCAATAAAGGTTTCCCTCTCCTGCTCCATAACGTCAAGCTTTTTCTTGCTCATTGCCCTTCGTACGATATCAGCTCTGCCGTACGAATAGCCTGCAAGCTCCCTGAAAATCTGCATTACCTGCTCCTGATAAACCATACAGCCATACGTGTTTTCAAGTATAGGCTTCAGCTTATCAGTAACGTATCGCACATTCTTAGGATTATGCGAGTTTGCAACAAATGTGTCAATCTGCTTTGCAGGACCGGGTCGGTACAACGAGGTTGCCGCAATTAAATCCTCGAGTGCAGTCGGCTTGAGATTCATAAGCATCTGCTTCATACCTGATGATTCAAATTGAAATACACCCTCTGTCTGTCCTCTTGCAAATAGCTTGTACACGTTTTTATCATTAATTGGTATGTTATCTATATCGACACCTGTTATCTTTGCCGTATCATTGATAACGGTAAGAGTGCGCAGTCCGAGGAAGTCCATCTTGAGCAGTCCGAGCTGTTCAAGAGTTGTCATAATATACTGCGTTACAGGGACTCCGTCATTCGTGGCAAGCGGAACGTAGCTTGAAACAGTATTGTGAGTTATTACGACGCCTGCTGCGTGGGTGGACGTATTTCTCGGCATACCCTCAACCTTTTTTGCAGTTTCAATAAGCTCGTTCACCTGCTCATTTTCCTGCATTAAGGCAGAAAGCTCCTTTGATTTTGCAACTGCCTGTTCAATCGTTATGTGAAAATCATTAGGCACAAGCTTTGCAACAGTATCTACTGCTGCATACGGCATTCCCATTGCTCTGCCGACGTCACGGATTGCCGCACGGGTTGCGAGAGTACCAAACGTAACAATCTGTGCTACGTGGTCTGCGCCGTACTTATTTGTAACGTATTCAATAACCTCGCCTCTTCGCTCGTAGCAGAAGTCTATATCGAAGTCGGGCATTGACACTCTCTCAGGGTTGAGGAAACGCTCAAAGAGAAGATTATATTTCATCGGGTCGATGTCAGTTATTCCCATACAATAGGCGGCAATAGAGCCTGCACCCGAGCCTCTGCCGGGACCAACGGGAATACCCTGACCCTTTGCAAAGGAAACAAAATCAGCAACTATAAGATAGTAGTCTGTGTATCCCATTTTTTCGACAGTTTCAAGCTCGTAGTCAAGTCTGCCGTAGTATTCACTCGGCGGATTTTCGCCGTATCTTTCTTTCATTCCCTTAAGGCAAAGCATTTTGAAATACTCAAAATGATCCATATTATCGGGAGTTTCATAATAAGGAAGCTTCGTTTGTCCAAATTCAAAGTCGAAATTACATCTGTCTGCAATAATCTGCGTATTGTCTATCGCCTCGGGAGTGTCGGCAAAGAGTTCACGCATTTCCTCCTCGCTTTTAAGATAAAACTCATTTGAGTGAAATTCGAGTCCTGTATCTTCTCCGATTGTTTTATTCGTAGCTATGCAGATAAGCACCTGCTGAATTTTTGCATCCTGCTTCTCGATATAGTGGACGTCATTGGTTGCAACAAGTGCAATACCGGTTTCTCTTGAAATTCGTTTTACACCCTCATTTACAGTTGCCTGCTCTTTAATGCCGTGATTTTGAAGCTCAAGATAATAGTTGTCCTTGCCGAAAACCTCCTGATACCAGAGTGCCGTTTTCTTTGCCTGCTCGAAATCCCTCTGCAAAATTAACTGCGGAATTTCTCCTGCAAGGCAGGCAGACAGGCATATTAATCCCTCGCTGTGCTTTTCGAGTAAATCGTGGTCTACCCTCGGCTTGAAGTAGAAGCCCTCGGTATAAGCCTTTGACACCATTGCGATAAGATTTTTATATCCTGTTTCGTTTTTGCAAAGCAGTATGAGATGGTTATACTCCTTATCAAGCACCTTATCCCTGTCAAAGCGTGTTCTCGGTGCAACGTAAACCTCACAGCCTATTATCGGCTTTATGCCATTGTTTTTGCAAGCTCTGTAAAAATCAACAGCCCCGTACATATTACCGTGGTCAGTAATTGCAAGGGACTGCATTCCGATACTCCTTGCATAAGAAGCAAGCTGCTCAATGCGACAAGCACCATCAAGCAGCGAAAACTCCGTATGTGTATGCAAGTGAGTGAACATATTATTTTTTCTTCCTTTACAGATTATTAGCTATTTCTACGATTTTTGCAAGACGATGATTAACTCCCGAACGGGATAGTCCACTCATCTTAGCAAGCTCTGCAAGTGATGCCTCGGGGTTATCCTGCCTGAGCTTTGCAATAGTCTTCAGGTCGGATTTTAAAAAATCAAGTCCTTTTTTCTCCTCAATTTTTTCGATAGCAAGCATATGTGAAAGGCTTGCCTTAACTGTTTTTTCTATATTAGCCGCCTCGCAGTTTGCAGTACGGTTAGCGCGGTTTCTTATATCCTTGACAATTTCAATGCGCATCATATCAAACATTGATGAAGGTGCGCCCATAATATAGAGGCAATCCTCTATGGTTTCACTGTCTTTAAAATAGATTACGTTGATGTACCCTTTTCTTACAGATGTTTTCGGTGTAAGCTCAAGCTCCTCAAGAAGAGTCACAAGGCTTTTTGCAAGATTATTAAAGGGCACTGTAAATTCCATGTGGTAGTCCTTTTCGGGTGAGGACAACGTACCGCAGGAAAGAAACGCACCTGCAAGAAAAGCCTTTATACAGTCCTCACAATCAAAGTTTGCGTGATTAATTCTAAGGCTCCCGCCATCATTATGGCCAAAGGTTGATAGTACCTTGTTGCACTCGTTCTTTGATGAAATAGTAACCGAAAAGCTCTTACCCTTTGGAGAGGTATTGATATTACATTTAACGTTGCAGTGCTTTTTCAGAAGCTTTCTGCAAAGATTTACTATATTTTCATTTTCAGATTGAATAGAAATTTCAAAGCTCGAAAAGCTTTTGGCGAAAATACACATTCCGTAAAGCATAGCCTTTTCACAACAGCTTTTTTCATATTTAATCTGAAGCAGCTCATTTTTTACTTGTTTACAAAAAGACATTTTATTTTCGCTCTATATCCCTGTGATTAACTGTAACGTTTTCCCATTTTTTAGAAAAATGCTCCTTAAGTGCTTCCGCAAAGGCAACGCTTCTGTGATTACCTCCTGTACAACCGATAGCAAAAACTATCTGGCTCTTGCCCTCCTTGATGTAAAGCGGATTAAGAAAGTCAAGAAAATCAATAAGCTTTTCGAGAAGCGCATTTGATTCATCAAATGAGAAAACGTAATTTTTTACGTCCTCATCAAGCCCAGTCTTGCTTCTAAGCTTCTCTACCCAGTAGGGATTTGGAAGGCAACGAACGTCTATAACGAAATCGGCATCAGACGGTACTCCGTGCTTAAAGCCGAACGACATACAGTGAATATTCATAACTTCCCTGTCGCCGTGCTCACCCAAAAGAATTTCTGTAAGCCTTGCCCTGAACTTCTGAGTATCAAGGTCAGACGTATCTATAATATGTTCTGCTGTTGCGCGAAGTGATGAAAGAGTCTGCTTTTCATACGCAATCGCTCTTTCTATACTGCCGTTGAATTTGTCCGCAAACGGATGCTTTCTGCGTGTGAGCTTATATCTCTTAAGTGCTTCCTTTTCGTTTACGTCAAGATAAATTATTTTTATACTGTATCCGTAGCGTTCAATATCATCAAGCTTTTCCCTGAGGTGATTAAGTATATCGATAGAGCGAACGTCTGTTACAATAGCAATTCTGTTATAGCTGTCAGTATTAGCCATAATGCTTATAAAGGTGGTCATAAGCTCGGGAGGTAAATTATCAACACAATAATATCCGTTATCCTCCATAAAGCCCATTGCGGTAGATTTACCTGCACCGCTTACACCTGTTAAAACGACAAGCTCCTTTTCAGTATTCATTTCAGCACCCCATTTCAAAAGCGTTTCTATTTATATATTACTTAGTGACACGCACTTCCATTTCAAGCCTTACACCCTTTTGCTTATATACAGTATCACTGCAAAGCCTGCAAAGCTCAAGAACATCATTACAGCTTGCACCGCCTCGATTAATCACAAAGCCTGCGTGCTTGTCGCTTACCTGTGCACCGCCGACGCTTCTGCCCTTGAGCTGACATTCTTCAATCAGCGCACCTGCAAAATACCCCTCGGGTCGCTTAAAGGTTGAGCCTGCAGACGGAAATTCAAGTGGCTGCTTATCTCTTCTTCTGCCTATAAGCTCTTCCATTTTTGCCTTAATGTCTGCCTTGTTGCCTTTGTTAAGCTTAATATAAAGACCTGTTATCACACAGCCGTTATCATAATACGCAGAGTGGCGGTATGACAGCTTAAGCTCATCGCCCGAAAGTTCTGAAACAATGCCGTTACTGTCTACGTGCTGGCATTTAACGAGCACGTCCTTCATCTCTCCACCGTATGCGCCTGCGTTCATAAATGCTCCGCCGCCGCATGTACCGGGTATACCGTAGGCAAATTCAAGTCCTGTAAGCTCATTGTCAAGTGCAAAGCGACAAAGTCTGCTGAGCATTGCTCCTGACTCGGCAAATACTGTACCGTCGTCAAGAAGCTCTATTTTTCCGAATCTGTCATCAAGAAGCATTACGCAGGCATCAATTCCCTCGTCAGCTACAAGGAGATTTGAGCCGTTTCCGATTGTAATAAGACGAATATCTCTTTTCTTAGTTTCTTTTACAAGCTCTGAAATATGCTCCACATTTTCGGGATAGACTATTAGTCTTGCAGGACCTCCTATTTTGAAGGTTGTATGCCTGCTCATAGGCTCGTTTTCTGCATACTCTATGCCTAAATTTTTACAAAGTTCAATTAAATGTGTCAAATTACCACCCGATTATTCTTTAACTTTGCCGAGAATTGCAGCGCCGATAACGCCGGCATCATTACCAAGCTCTGCTTTTACAATCTTGGTCTGAATTTTACTGTGGATAGAATATCTCTCAGCCTGAACGTATCTGCGAAGCGGCTTAAGAAGAGTTTCACCCTCGTTGCAAATACCGCCGCCGATACAAATAATCTCGGGCTGTAAAGCGTTTACAAGATTGATAAGTCCGCAGGCAACGTATTTGATATATGTATCAACAACCTTAATGCCTGCAATATCACCCTTGCGCATTGCATCAAATGAAGTTCTGCCTGACACCTTGCCCTCTACCTCTGCAAGATGATGCATATATGAATCAGGATATTCCTCCATAGCTCTCTTTGTCTGTCTTATAAGTGCAGTAGCAGAAGCATATGCCTCCCAGCATCCCTTACGGCCGCAGCTGCACTGCTCTCCGTCTACTACGATAACCATATGACCGCATTCACCGCCGGCACAGTTTACACCGTTTACGATTTTGCCGTCAATAATGACACCTGAGCCGACACCTGTGCCGAGTGTTACGGCAACGAAATCCTTTGCGCCGTGACCGCAACCGGCATAAGCTTCGCCGAGTGCCGCACAGTTGGCATCATTCTCGATACAAACCTTTTCTACTCCAAGACGCTCAATAAGCATATCCTTTGCAGGAACGTTATTAAAACCGAGATTATTTGCAAATTCAATAACACCATCAGCATTGACCGTGCCCGGTGTACCGAGTCCTACTGATTCAATCTCGTCTATTGTAATTCCTGCCTTTTCGATAGCCTCGAACGAAATTTTCGCAATATCATTAAAAATTTCTTCTGCACTTCTCGGACTGTTTGTAGGGGTCTTTGAAGTAGCAATAATTTTGTAATTCTCATCTACTACTGATGAAACGATATTTGTTCCGCCTAAATCTATTCCTATTGTGTACATATTTATTCTCCTTTAATTTTCTGTATGTATAAATGAGTTATTTTAATTCTGCCATATTTCTACTTCCTTATCCTCTGCCTGAACGTCCTCCATTCCGAGACTGAGCATAAGATCTTTTGCAGCGTTGTAGCCCATTTTCTTCTGACGATTGTTCATAGCCGCTGTTTCAACGATAACTGCAAGATTTCGTCCCGGAGTAATCGGAACGGTCATAACGGGCACGTTTACACCAAGAATACTTGCATACTCATTATCAAGTCCGAGCCTGTCATAAGCCTTAGAAGAATCCCAAGCCTCAAGCTGAATCACCATATCAATCTTTTCACTCGGCTTTACGGCACCCATACCGAATATTCTTCTCGCATCAATTATGCCGATACCTCTGAGCTCTACAAAGTGCCTTATATTACTTGGCGAGTTTCCTATAAGAGTAGAATCACTTATCTTTCTGATTTCAACGGCATCGTCGGCAATAAGTCTGTGACCGCGCTTGATAAGCTCAATTGCCGCCTCACTCTTTCCTGCGCCGCTTTCGCCCGTTATCAGAACGCCCTCACCATACACCTCAACAAGCACTCCGTGGCGTGTGATTCTCGGTGCAAGCTCCTTATTGAGATGCTCAATAAGAGCCGCAAGAAACGGTGAGGTTTCTTCATCTGTTTTCAAAAGAGGTACTTCATATTTTTTGCAGGCATCAACAAAATAATCAGGAATTTCAAGTCCTCTTGTAACGACGGCTGCTGCAGGTTTAAGTCCAAGCCAATAGCCGAGAGCCTTATTTCTCTCCTCATCGCTCATATTGAGCATAAAGCCAAGCTCTGTCCAACCGAGTATCTGAATTCTGAGCGGGTCGAAATAATCGGTGTAGCCGGTGAGCACAATTCCCGGTCTGTTGACCTCGTTTGTAGTAATTAAAATTTCGTCTGCAGATTTCGGCAGATATACAATATCAAGGTTATGAGCTTCAATAATTTTTTCAAGTGAAACAGAATAAGCCTTTGACATTTTCTTTCCCCCTTCTGTTAGAACAATATACAGTTCCATTATAGAATAATGTCAATTTATTATCAAGTGTTTTTTAAACGTAATTCCAAATTAAAAGTATAATATTTACAACGAGGTGTTTTAGTGGTATAATTCATCATAAGTAATAAGAAAAACGAGGTTACCGGCTTGGATAAAAGATTAAAAATCGGACTCGGCAGTGATGCCTTCCCCCCTACTACAGACGGTATAAGCAACGTTGTGCAAAGCTATGCTCAGCAGATTAATAACGGCTTAGGCGAGGCAGTAGTTATCACTCCGAAAAATCCTAATCAGCAGGACTATAAATACGATTACGAAATATTCAGATATAAAAGCCTGTGGGTGCCGTCGAAGGAGGGCTACAGCGTAGGCTGGCCCTTTAAGGAGGAGCTTCATCAGGAGATAATAAGCAGAAATTTTGATTTGCTTCACTCTCACACTCCTCTTGCAACAAGCTTTTATTTCAAAAGGGTTTGCGAGAAAAAGAAACTTCCCGTAGTACTTACATACCACACGAAGTATGAATATGACATTGACAAGCGAGTACCTACAAAGTGGGGAAAGGACTATGCATATAAGTTCTTACTTGACAAAATCACTGCTGCTGACGAGGTATGGGTTACAAGTGAAGGTTCTGTGGATTCTCTCAGAAAATTCGGCTATCAGGGTGATTACGTTGTTATGCCTAACGGCTGTGATCTGCCGATAACAAATGTGTCTGACAGTGATGCTGGAATGATAAAAAGAAAGCACAACATCCCCGAAAACACACCGATCTTTCTCTACAGCGGAAGAATGATTTGGTATAAGAACATTGAGCTTATTCTTGAGGCATGCCGTAAGCTTAAAAATGAGGGGCACAATTTCAAGCTTATTATGCTCGGCTTCGGTGCTGACGAGTTTGCAATCAAGCTAAAAGCAAAAAAATTAGGACTTAAGAACAATATAATATGGACAGGTAAAATTCTCGACAGACAGGAGATTTTGGGTTACTACGCAATTGCCGATATACTTCTTTTTCCATCTGTTTTTGATACAAACGGTCTTGTAGTAAGAGAGGCAGCAGCATGCGGTACACCGAGTCTGCTTGTTCACGGGAGTTGTGCGGCAGAAGGCATTCAAGACGGTGAAACAGGCTTTCTCTGTATGGAGTCTTACCATTCAATTGCGTCAACACTTTCAAAAATCATGTACAATAAGGACCTGATTAACAGAGTAGGCAAAAGAGCTCAGAGCGATATTTATATCAGCTGGGAGGACTCGGTAAAAAAAGCATTTGACAGATATCATATTGTAATTGATAATTTCAAAACAAAAAATAATTTATAAAATAACAGCTCAGGATAAATTCCTGAGCTGTTTTTACTTTTATGTTCACCCTTTCAAATGCTTATCACCATAAATTATTATTCGGCATAAAATGGAAAAGAACAAAGGAGCTGATTTAATGTTTAGTTATATCAAGAAATTACAATATCCTATTAATATAAAAAATCCGGACCCAAAAGCCGCTTCAATCATAATCAGTCAGTATGGAGGTCCTGATGGTGAGCTTGGAGCATCGCTTCGCTATCTCAGCCAACGTTATTCCATGCCATACCCTGAGCTCAAAGGCTTACTGACAGATATAGGTTTAGAGCACATACAAGAGAGGTTTTCTCTCTCATATGCCTCAATTTCCTGCGTTCCCGCAAGGATTTTACTCTGCCATTTTTCTGGTATCAGTTTCAGGTGAATATCCATTTTTCTGCCGTTGTAAACGACTATTTTATCAACGATATTTCTGTAGAACGTATCGTTCCACTCCCCGCCTGTTGATATGGCATTCACGTAATTTCTTATGTCGCAGATAATTTTTTCTTTATCAGCAATCATCTGCTGATTGCTTTGCTCCTTGATCAGCTTTTTTTCAAGCTCTGCGATTTGATTATTCAAGTCATCAAAAGCTTCTCGATACTCCTTTGACTCAATATATCCGTTCAGGCACATATCAAGCAGTTTCTTTTTCTTATTCTCGCACTTTTCAATTTCCTTTTGAAAATGCGATGTGTTATCATTATTACTCACGCTCTTTACTACGCTTTCTACGGTCTGCAACAGAGTGTTAATTATATTTGCTCGGCTTGACATAGTATCTGCAACCACCGTTTGCAGTATCTCTTTTATATCTCTGTCATTGACGGAATTTGTTGTGCATCCCACAGCAGTTCCGTCATTATCTTTTCGCCCTGTGCCGTTTTTAACATTTTCAGCACACACCCATTTCACGTTCATTGAGCCGTCTTTACGCTTTTTTTGCCGTCTTACAAAGCCTGCTCCGCATTCACCGCAGGCTATTTTACCCGACAGTGCATACCTGTTTGCAAAGGCTTTCACAGTGTTTTGTGACGGCTTTCGTCTTTCAAGCTCTCTCTGTACAGCCTCAAAGCGTTCACGGGATATAATCGGCTCGTGATGATTTCTGATTGTTACAGTTTCAATCTCGCCGTAGTTTCTTTTCTTTTGGTGCGTGAGATAATCGGGCGTATAGGTCTTTTGCTGAACCAAATCACCGCAGTATTTTTCATTCCGCAGTATCCGAAGGATAACTGTGTACGACCAGTCTTTCATTCGTGTTGAGGTCTTGACACCCTCTCCACGCAGTTCTTTTGCGATTCTGTGAGCGCCTTTTCCCTCGTCAAGGAATTTGTGATATATCAACCTTACTGTTTCAGCACCCTCTTCGTTGATTATCAGCTTTCCGTCACGCACGTCGTAGCCGAGCATATCCCTGCCGAGAACAACACCCTTTTCCATCTGCCTGCGGAGTCCCCACTTGACACGCTCGCTTGTCTTTCGGCTTTCTTCCTGCGCCATTGTGGATAGAAATGCAAGGCGCATTTCTGCATCACAATCGAGAGTGTTAATGTTGTCATTAAGAAAAATTACACCTATGCCAAGGGCTTTCAGCTCTCTTGTATAGCCGATGCTGTCAAGAATATTTCTCGCAAATCGGCTGATTTCTTTTGTGATGATCAAATCAAATTTACCGCTCTTTGCATCATCAATCATCTGATTGAATGCAACACGCTTTTTCGTATTCGTGCCGGAAATTCCGTCATCAACGTAAATATCATAAAGCTCCCACAAGGGATTGCGCCTTATGTATTCATAGAAAAACTGTTGCTGGCTTTCAAGTGAATTCGCCTGATCCGTCTTGTCTGTTGATACACGGCAGTAAGCGGCAACACGCTTGACCTTGTCATCAATCTCAAACATATTTTTACTCCTTTCTTTCAGAAAATATCTGCTTTTTTATCAATTTCACATTATATTAAGACATTGAAAATGTCCAGCTTTTATGAAATAATTTTTTGATTAAAATCTACAGTTATGATATACTGTCGTTGTGAGGTGATAGTCTTGAAAATAATTGATACTTATAGTGATATTTTTAAAGCCTATGAAAATGGCAGCTTCAATAAAGATTTATGGGATCATTATGCCAGCTCTGCTTTTCCCGGATTGAAAAACAAAATAGAAAAAGATTTTTCAAGAGTTGCCGAATACAAAGATAAAATCTATACAATTCTTAATAATGTACAAAAGAATATCGAAGCAGCAGAAATGGCACATAAATCGTTTATTAATACAACAAAAAATTTATCTGTGGAAATCAAAAATAAATTTAATGTTGATTTAGATGTTACTATAATCCTGTATTTAGGTTTAGGCAATGGCGCCGGTTGGGCAACAACTATCAACAATCAAAAGGTTGTGCTTATCGGTCTTGAAAAAGTTATTGAACTCGGTTGGTGCAGCGAAAGTGATATGCAAGCTCTCATTTATCACGAACTAGGTCATATTTATCACTTCCTATTTGAGCATAAAAATCTTATTATTACTAAACGAGGAAAAAGCATTCAACAGCTTTACCGAGAAGGCATCGCAATGGTATTCGAGCAAACCCTTTGTGATGATACTAACCGTTATCATCAAAATACTAATGGATGGCTTGATTGGTGCTTAGATAATGATAAATTGATTAAAACTGACTACCTTAAAAGAATTAAGAACAAGAAAAGTGTTCAGCACTTCTTTGGCGATTGGTGTAGCTTTATGGGCTATTCCGATGTTGGATATTATTTAGGAACAGCCTTTGTCAGATTTCTTATGAATGATTATTCTTTACAAGAAATTGCATCTATGAACTTAAACACTGTTCTTAAACATTTTTACAGGTTTGCAAATCAATAACACTTTTACAGCCACTTTTCAGTGGCTGTTTTTTATGTTATTTTCAAGCGTCTTTTGCACTCCTCATACTGTACTTTCGTGATTTTTTTATCTTCTAAAAGAGCAAGCAACATTGCCCTCATATACAGTGTTTCAAAATCTTTGTTTTCCTGCTTTGCATAATCATTTTGATTTTCCAGAATGACTTTCGTTTTCATCTGCATTCGCCTCAACGAAATTTATGCGAAAGCATCTTGTCCTTATAACATCACTCTTTCCATATATTTGACTAATATAAATAATTACAAAAATGGATTATATGAATCATATGATGCACTCTTGATAACATTTTAATTATTATTAATTATTATTTTTTAATTCAGCTTAAGCAAATTTCGCTTGCATTGGTATCTCAAATTATTATCTTAACTTTTTTACAATAAAATGTTAAATGTTTTTATTTCAATTACAATATGGTCAATAATCATTTATAAAAGGTATTTTGTTTTCATATTGGATTGAAAAAGAGATGATTATAGTGTATTATTTTAAAGATAATATAAGGATATATAAGGAGGATAAGACATGCCGCTCTTAATATTGATATTATTAATTTGTGTTGTAATTGTAGTTATAAAAGTACACGCATTTAATAAGACCACATATCACAAAAGCACTAATAATTCATATTTTGGAACTATTCACGACATTGGAAAAAACGGCGAATATCAGATTTTTAAGCAACTAAAATTTCTTGAATCAAAAGGCTGTAAGTTTTTATTCAACGTTTATCTGCCAAAAGATAATGGCGAAACAACTGAAATAGATGTTATGCTTATTGCTCCAAAAGGTATTATTGTATTTGAAAGCAAGAATTATAGTGGTTGGATTTTTGGCAACGAGAAGTATAAAAACTGGACACAAACATTACCTCAAGGCAAAGGAAAAAGCCGAAAAGAACACTTTTTCAATCCAATTATGCAAAATAATTTGCATATCAAATGCTTAAAAAATATCATTGGTGAGGACTATCCTGTTCACTCTATCATTGCCTTTTCTGAAAGATGTACTTTGAAGGATATCACCGTATACAGCAAAGATATTCAAGTTATAAAGAGAAATGATATTCACTCCGCTATTGGTAAGATATTTAATCCTATTGAAAATCCTATCATTTCTGATGATGATATTGAAAGATTATATGACTTACTTTATCCTTATTCACAGGTTAGTGAAGAAACTAAGCAAAAACATATTCAAAATATAAAAGATAACCACGAAAAATAATTCAAGGCAAGGTGAGTCGGCAAAAGCTGAAAAAGTTAAGCAAAAAAACAGCATATAAAATGCTGAAATATGTATTGAATAATTAATCCGAGTATGAAAGGAATGAAAATGTCACGATATATTGCTTTTGATGTTGAGACACCGAACCGTTTTAACAATCGTATGAGTGCAATCGGTATTACGGTAATTGAAGACGGAATTATAACAAGAAAGCTCTATTCTCTCATCAATCCTGAAACAAGTTTTGATTATTTCAACACACAATTAACAGGAATAAGTGAGGAAATGGTACAGGACAAGCCGACATTTCCGGAAATTTGGAATAAAATTGAGCCGTTAATGAGCAGCGGTATTTTAGTTGCACACAATGCACCATTTGATATGAGTGTTCTCAAATGCTGTTTGAAGGATTACGGCATAGTTTGGGAAACGCACGCACCATATCTTTGTACGGTACAGATTGGCAGACGTGTGCTTCCTAAAATGAGCCACAGACTCAATTCAATGTGTGACTACTACCGTATTGAACTTGATCATCATCACGCTGGGAGCGACAGTCTTGCCTGTGCTAAAATCCTTTTGCAATACATAGAAAGCGGAACGGATGTAACTCAGTTCATCAAAACATATTCATTTTAGTCATATTTCTCGCAGTATAAACTATTACATAACATTAAACTCAATACAAAATTTGGAAATTATATATAAACTTATTAACTGCTATGTTATAATACTTTCATAAAACATCATTATATGTAAGAAAAGAACCTAGTGATATGATACGAAAAAACTATATTGACAATTTAAGATGGATAGCAATTTTGCTGCTCATTCCATATCATGCTGCAATGGCTTGGAATGTATGGCAGGAACCGAATTACATATTTTTTGAAGGCAATAAAATAATCAGCAGTATTATCGTGTTTTTAAGCCCATACTTTATGCCGGTTTTATTTCTGCTTGCGGGAATCAGCACAAAATTTGCATTAAAAAAAAGAAATGTAAAACAATATATTTCAGACAGAGCAAAAAAATTATTAGTACCTTTTATATTCGGTACATTATTTCTTATGCCCATAATGACATATATCGCTGATAAGTTCAATTTTGGTTATAAAGGAAATTTCTTTCAGCATTATGGTGTTTTCTTTACTAAATTCACAGATTTAACGGGTGCTGACGGCGGATTTTCTTTAGGACACTTCTGGTTTATCCTGTACCTTTTCGTTATTTCAATTATAGCAATCGGTGTAATTACACTGCAAAAAAAGGTAATCCCTGAATGTAAAAAGGATATACCGCTATGGTTAATCTGCGTTCTCGGTCTGCCTTTGCCGTTATTAAGTGAACTGCTTTCAATAGGCGGTAAAAGCCTTGTTGAATACACATATATTTTTCTTATCGGATATTATATTTTTTCAAACGATAATGTAATCAGCCGAATAACAAAACATAAATTTATTTTTTTAATCATAGGTTTAACCGCTTCTGCTTTAAATGTGTATCTGTTCATATGGTCAGACATACAATACCATATAATAAATACTATTGCGAAATATATATCTGAATGGTTTATGATTATTGCCCTTCTTGGAATAGGCAAAGACTGTCTGAATTTCAAGTCCAAATTGTCGGCATATATGTCACAAAGGTCATTTGCTTTTTATATTCTGCATTTCGTATGGGTTGTTTTATTCCAGTATCTTTTTGCTGATGTTTTAGAAAATAATACAGTCTTGCTATATGTTGTTCCTGTCCTTTTTGCTTATTGCGCTACGTTTATATCATGTGAATTATGTTTAAAAATACCTTTTCTTTGTTCAGTTATGGGAGTAAAACATAGTAACATAAAAAACAAAGCCTGCATTTGAATGCAGGCTTTAACTGTATACTTATCTCAAAATTTCCTCTTTTAGTTCTAATACGGCTGAGGCGGATGTACATGCCGGGCAGTCGCAATTTACTATTCCTTTTGCCTTTAATTCCTTTGCGTGTTCATAAAACTTATTTGCTATATCCTCACCAAATTTCGCTTTGGCTTCTTTGGTCGGCAGAAATGCAAGCATTCCTTCAACAGTAACGATAGAATCCTGAAGTTCAGCAACATATCTTTCTCCTGCCTCTTTTTGCTTATCAGTGCCGATAGAATTGAGCCATGCCTGTGCGGCTTCCTTTAATTCGTCACAGCACCAATTGGATAATAACACCTTGGTTTTTTCAATAGCGTTTTTCATAATCATTCTCCTTATGTATTTTAATCAGTTTAATACCTGTTTTTATATTTCATTTTTGCTGATTCTGTAATTTCCTTAACAAAATCACTTTTCCCTGATGTATATAAATCTCTGTTTGGTTTATATTTATTATACAATTCTTCTTTTAATTTTTCATATTCTTTTGCTTTTTCGTAATCATCATTTAAATAATCTCTAAAATACAGTTCATCACAATCCCCGTATTCTTTTATGTGAATATGAAATACATGATCGGCATAGCCGTTTACGGTATATCCCTTATTGAAAGATATTTTGTTTGAAGTTTCAGCCATTAAAAGATAATCATTTTTAAGCGATATTTCTTTTACAATATCTTTATCAGCAAAATCTATTTCTATTAAAATATCAACGATAGGTTTTGTTTTTATATTCCTTATTGCCGTGCTTCCGATATGGCTGATTCTTTTGACATAATCGCCTAACAACAAATTCAAATTATCTTTTTCAGTTAAGAATTGTTTTTCAAATTTTATATTGTTATCAACAAAACAAATCGGAAACAGTTCCCATAATTCTTCTAATGTCATATCTGATAATGACTTACTCATACATACCTCTAAATCGTAATTTGTAATTATAATTCGCATAGCATTATATATTCTTCATCATTTTCATTAACCACTTTAAACCCCACTTTTTTATACATTTTTACAGCATAATTATTTTTTTGAACTGACAAAGATGCTTTTTTATAGCCTTTGTTTTTTAAAAGCATTAACATATTTTTCATCAACTCCGTTCCTATTCCTTTTCCTCTATATTCTTCATATAAGGAAATAGCAAAAGAAGGGGTTTCATTATCGATATGTCCATAATCATTCATTATTCTTGTCCAACAAACGCCAACAATTTTATTATCATATTCTGCTATAATACAATTATCATCTTTGTAATTTCCAAAATTTTTAATATATACCTGCAGCTCGTCATTCTTGATTATTTCTTTTGACGGCTTTTCAGCTCCAGCCGGAATAAAAATTGCTTCATATAAAAAATCTTCAAGCAAATAATATTCTTCTTTTCGTATTTTCCTTATTATGAGATTTTCTATCATTTCATTATCTCCATTTCAATGCAATTCCAGATTTCGCCCATGCACTGGTAGCTTTCAATTATATCTTTTTCAACTATCTTGAAACCACAAGACAGATAACAATTAATGGCTGGGGTATTATTTTCAAAAACACCTAAGGTTACTTTGTCAGCCTTTAATTCCTCAAAAGCATATTTCAATGCAGATG
>JAFLRZ010000021.1 GCA_022511225.1 Eubacterium sp. | reverse complement strand
TAAGGGCGTAGGTCGGGTAACCGGCGCGAGAGTTCGAGTCTCTCCTTCTGCGCCAAATAAAACGGCAATTCCTTGTGGAATTGCCGTTTTGTTTTGTTCTCTTCCCTCTTCACTCTTGTCCCTCTTTTTTCGTTTCAAATCGTTGAATATCAAATTAGTGTATGATATAATGCTGTTTAAGAGGTGAGAAAAATGTGTTACTTTCTTTATGGAGCCGTTAATGACGGAATCAATGTTGAGCAATACAATAAAGTAATTCAAGATTCAAAATATCATTTTAATATCGGCAATAAGCAGGATGTAAACGCCAGCGTTGAAAAATGCAATGCGATGTACCGTATTACAAGTGATTGTTGTGACTGTAGCACACCTTTAGGGCAAAAATCCGAGAATGATAACGCTTTGAAAGACTTTAATAAACTGCTTAACAAACTTAAATCTGTACGCGGAATCAAACACATCTATCTAAGCAAAAACTGGGTTTACGAGACTAATGAAAAAGAAGAAACGGTTCACATAAATGATATTGACAGCTTGCATTATCTTGCAAATATCGAAGAAAATTGTTTGTATAAAATAGAACTGCATAAATGGCATTATTAAAGTATTTCAATGTATAAACATTTTTTATCTATTATTTCAATGAAAGTTCTTGCCTTTGTACATAAGGCTTGCTCGGTTGGTAAAAATCGGCATTTCGGTAATACAATAATTAAAAACGATTAACAAGAAATTCGTTTAATTATATTTTTGGAGGTTAAGCCAAAATGAACGGAATATCAATCTCAACCTGTTTTGATTATCAGATACCTATTGATGTACAATTTCAAATGATTAAAAAAGCAGGATTTGATTATGTTTCAATCGGTAGCAATTATGATCATAGCGGAATTTTAGAAAAGACGGGAATACATAAAATCAAGGAACTCTGTAAGGAATATCAATTAGGAATTGATACTATCCACGGTTATGCTATGGATAAATCTGACACATTGAATATAAATGAAAAACTGTCAGTAGCAGCAGAAATGCTGAATGTTCCTACGATTGTTTTACATTGTAGCGCTTTTACTTTTAATCCCGATACTTATAATCAAAGAAAAACAGATGTTATGAATAAACTACCTGATTTTCAGAATTTAGCAAAGCAACACGGCATAAAATTTGCATTTGAAAATGTGTTGCCGGGTGTGGCTACAGATTTTATGGAAGACATCCTAAATTATTCAAAACCGAAGTATTTTGGATTTTGTTATGATTCCGCTCATAACCAAATAGACGGACCTCGGTCTTTTGATTTGTTATCTAAACATTCAGACCGTTTGTGTGCAGTTCATATTTCAGATAGAATAAAAGAAATGGTTGACCATGTAACACCGGGTGAAGGTTTTATTAACTTTCAAGCTATCGCCGATATATTAAGGAGCCATTCATATAATTTTCCACTGCTTATGGAAGTAATGACAACGCATTCGCAATACAAAGATACAGATAAATTTCTGCAAATCACTTATTCCAAAGCAAAGGAACTATTGAATGAAATACAAAGGGAATCATAATATATAAACATTTTTTCCATTATAACCCGAAGCAGAGCGTTTTTACGTTCTGCTTCGGGTTTTATTAACTATAATATCAAATTAATTATAGCGCACAAAATCACTCCGCATAAAAGCGGTGTCAGGATAGACATAAGTGTCCACTTGACGCTTTTTGTTTCCTTCCATATTGTAATGAGCGAGGTTGAGCACGGAAAATGAAACATCGAAAATACGCAGGTGCAAAGCGCAGTAGTGGCAGTCCAGCCGTTATCGACAAATATTTGCTTAAGGCTGTCGAGAGTTGAATAATCTGCCATCTCGGTAGTAGAGAGATATGCCATCAGCGCTATCGGAATAACTATTTCATTTGCAGGAAAGCCGAGTATAAACGCGAGAAGCATTACTCCGTCAAGTCCTATAAAATGCCCTATCGGATCAAGCACATCTGCAATGTGACTGAGAAGTGAGCTGTCCCCTACTGTAATGTTTGCGAGAATCCATATTACAAATCCTGCCGGAGCGGCTACGACAACGGCTCTTGCAAGAACGAAGAGAATTTTTTCTCGTACTGTGTCGGCTACAACGCTTGCGATTTTCGGCTTTCTGTACGGAGGGAGTTCCAGAACGAATGAGCTTTTTTCACCCTTTAATACTGTTGAGGTCAGTACCTTTGAGCTAACAAACGTCATAAGGAGTGAAAGCGTGATGAGCGAGAGCAAAATCAATGCCTTTATGAAGCTGCCATGTGCAAAGAACATTGATATAACAGCTATCAACAGCGGAAATCTGCCGTTGCACGGGCTTAGAGAATTTGTGATTATTGCGACGAGGCGTTCTCTCGGTGAATCGATAATTCTGCAGCCTGTTATGCCGACGGCGTTACAGCCGTATCCCATACACGTTGTAAGTGCCTGTTTGCCGCATGCACCGCACGCTTCAAAAGCGCCGTCAAGATTAAAGGCTATTCTCGGAAGCACTCCAAAATCCTCAAGAAGTGCAAACAGTGGGAAGAATATCGCCATTGGCGGAAGCATTACGGCTACTACCCAGAACAGCACTCGGAGAATACCTCCTACTATCAGACTTACCCACATCTCAGGCACGCCGATTTTTAACATACCGCTTGCAAGAAAGCTTTCTGCATTATTGAACAAATCCTGGAGAAGCTGTGACGGATAGTTTGACACGGATATAGTAATCCACAAAACTGCTCCTAAAATAGCGAGCATAGAAATTATAGAGGTATATTTGCCGAGTAGGATTTTATCGAGTATTTTTTCTCTTTTTTCCTTTTTTGACGGCAATGATTTTATCACCTTTTCGCTTACTGAAGAAGCATTCTTCAGTATTTCAAAAGCAAAGTGCTTCGTTAATTTTTCGCCGTTATATTCTGTATTCTCAAGACTTTTAATCGCATATGAATAAACACAGCTCAGCGGACATTCTCGCAAAATATTTTCTCCGAAATTATGGCAGAACGACTTATTAAAGCTATCGTTATTTTCGAGTAGTCTAAGAGCATAAAAGCGTGAGTGAGAGCCACTGTCAATAGTGCATTTGAGCGCATTTTCAACTCTTTCAAGCTGAGCTTCAACTTCATCACAATACTGTATTTTTTTTGCCTTGCTTATGATAACACCGTTACTTATAAGGTGAATCTGCTCAAGAAGCTCGTTGATTCCTTTACCGCTTCGAGCCGTTGCCCTGACAACAGGAACACCGAGTTTTTCTTCAAGCAGAGTACTGTCAATGTCAATATTCTTTAGCTTTGCTTCGTCACACAAATTCAGAAGCACAACTACCTTGCTTGTAAGCTCAAGCACCTGATAGACGAGATTGAGATTTCTTTGAAGTGACGTTGCATCAACTACGCACACAACGCAATCAAACGGCTCAAAGCAGAGATAATCCCTTGCAACTCTCTCCTCCTCGCTCGTAGTCAGCAAACTGTATGTACCGGGCAAATCTATAAGCTCATAATCATTGAACTTATAGTAATATTCACCCTTTGCGAAGTCTACCGTTTTTCCGCTCCAGTTGCCGGTGTGCTGATGTAAGCCCGTAATTTCATTGAACACGGTACTTTTACCTACGTTTGGATTTCCTACAAGAAACACCCTTTTTTTACGTTTCAAACTATAACACCTACTTTTATGGCATCGCCTTTTCTCAAAGCAATTTTACTGCCACAGATTTCATATAAAACGGGAGAGCCGAATAAGCCTTTGTTGGTGCATTTCACTCTCTGCCCGGTCATAATGCCTAAATCAAAAAGTCTCCTGCTGAAACCGGAGCTGTCCTCAATATTATCAATAATACCTACTTCATTTATTTTCATTTGGTATAATGTCATATTATCACCTGATATATAATATGAGATTTGGTGATTATGGGTGATAATTAGTATTGAATTTGACAAAACATGGTGATATAATATATGCGTTAAAAAATTATACAAAGGAGTTTATCTATGGAAAAGCTTAAATATTTTGTAAACGGAGAGTTCAAGGACTCAAAAACAGAAGTATGGTATGACCTTCATAACCCTTCAACAGGCGAAGTTACAGGTCAGGCTCCTTGCTGTACAAATGACGAAGTTCTTGAAGCTATTGAGGCTGCTAAGGCTGCATATCCTGCTTGGAGAGCTACTCCTGCAAGAAAAAGAGCTCAGGTTCTTTATAAGGTAAGAGAACTTCTTATTGAGCATATGGACGAGCTCACTATGATAGTATGCGAAGAAAACGGTAAGACATGGGCTGAGGCTGCCGGTGACGTAGGTAAAGCATTAGAAGGCACAGAGCTTGCTACTCAGGCTCCTTCTCTTATGATGGGTGAAAGCCTTATGGATGCTTCATCGGGCTTTGATACAGTTAAGTACCGTGAGCCGATGGGTGTATTTGCAGGTATCGTACCTGTAAACTTCCCTGCTATGATTCCGTTTGGCTGGATGGTTCCTGTCTGCGTTGCATGCGGTAACACAATCGTACTTAAGGCTGCTTCTCTTACACCGAGAACTGCTATGAGAATTGCCGAGCTTTATAAGGAAGCAGGTATTCCTGACGGCGTTGTAAACATCGTTACATGTTCAAGAAACGAAATCAACACTATTCTTGATCATCCTGACGTTAAAGGTATCACATTTGTAGGCTCAACTCCTGTAGGACTTAAGATTTATCAGAGAGCTGCTGCTTCAGGTAAGAGATGTCAGGCTCTTTGCCAGGCTAAAAACCACGCACTCGTTCTTGAGGACTGTGCCCTTGAAAGAACAGTTGCAGGCGTTATCAACTCTGCATTCGGCTGCGGCGGTCAGAGATGTATGGCTCTTTCATGCTGTGTTGTTCAGGAATCAATTGCAGACAAGTTTGTTGCTGAGCTTAAGAAGCAGGTTGCAAGCGTAAACTGCGGTCCTGCGTGGGACAAGAGCACTCGCCTTGGTCCGATTACATACGAAAAGCACTTCAATGAAGTTCTTGCTGATATTCAGAAGGGTATCGACGAGGGTGCAACTCTTGTTGTTGACGGCCGTAATCCTGAGCTTCCTGAGGGATACGAGAACGGCTATTTTGTAGGACCTACTGTATTTGACAACGTTACAGAGGATATGACAATCGGTCGTGACGAGGTATTTGGTCCTGTTCTTTGCATTAAGAGAGTTAAGGACTTTGACGAGGGTCTTGAGCTTATGAACAACAGTCCATACGCTAATGGCTCTGTTATCTACACCCAGAGCGGTTACTATGCAAGACAGTTTGCCCGCTACACTGACGGCGGTCAGGTTGGTATAAACGTTGGTATTCCTGTACCGGTTGGATTCATTCCGTTCAGCGGTCATAAGCAGAGCTTCTTCGGTGATCTCCATTGCCTTGGAAAGGATGCTTACCGCTTCTTTACAGAAAGCAAGTCAGTTACACAGCACTGGTTTGACGAGGAGGAAATGAAGGCAAAAGAGGTTGACACCTGGGACGGACTTCTTTAATTAACAGGCTTTAATAATCTTAATTGAATAAAACAAAAATCAGCTTGAACATTGTGTTCAAGCTGATTTTTTCTTAACATTTACATAATTTGTCTGCACACGGAGCGATATGGTCATCGCTCCATACAGAAATTCCATTCAATACAATTTCCGTATTTTTTATTTAGTAAGCATATCAATGATTTCAGTATCAACGCTCATATCAAATTTTCTTGCAAACATACAAGGAGAGGATTTTATCAAATCATAATCATCTTTTTGCCAGACGTATGGATTTCCCCTCTTCCAATCTATGAGCCTTGCACAGGCAAAGTGGTTATTATCGCAGTTTGGCATAAAAAGGTTATCCTTAAACGGTGAATTAACAAATATTGTTTGCAGGAACACCTCATCGCAGCAATAGGAATAATTAAATATTTTATCTATTTCATCGCATTTTGAGATAACGTATTTTGCAAAAGCATTTGTAATACTAAACCAATTTGCTCCCTTTTGGACAATTAAAGCATTGTCTTTTAATCTGTTAATTCCTATAAGCTTTTGGAATTTCAATATGATTTGAGCAAGAATTTTGAAGAATAAATTTCTTTTCTTCCTAAAAAAGTGATAATATTTTATTCTGTTTTCAAACTCAGGTGACAGCTCATTTTTTGAAAAATGGATAAATTCTTTGCCGTTATTAACGCTGAAAAAATTATGTATTTCATCATTCGTTTTGATTGGCAAATCGACACCTGAAAGCAGATGAAAATACGAATATGGGGCTTGGGCTGATTCGTTTTCTATTGCTGATTTAAGCAAAATCATTTCAGCCTTTACCTGAGAAAAATCACCCCAAGTAATAGAAATCCTATCGGTAAACACAAGCTTTGAATGATGGGTCAGGTTTTGAAATTCAGTAAAATCGAAATCATTAACCTTTGCATCAATGTGGATGAAAATATCATTTCTCGCATCGTCAAGCATTTTTATTAATATTTTAAGAAGCTCAAACTGATTATGGGCAATAATCATATATGCGTGCTTTGACATAACTTCTCCTTGTTTTTCTTGTCTTAGTTATAATAAAGTTCTGCAAGTTGCTTTGCTGACGTTATTATGTTCCAGTTCGTTTTGCTGATGATATCAAAGTTGTCTGTTCTTGATTCTGCTGATTGTATTACATATGATGCCCACTTTTCAGGCGATGCATCAAGGCTCATTTTAGCCACTGATTTTGTAAGCACGACCTCATCTGTTATCACGTCGGACATCACGACACCCAAGCCTGCCGCCTGAGCTTCAACAACAGATACAGGCAGTCCCTCGCTCGTTGAGGGGAACAAAAAGACGTCAATAGCTTGAAGAAGGCTCGGAATATCCTTTCTCGCACCGAGATAAATAACGTCGTTTTCTATGCCAAGCTCTTTTGATAAAGCAGTGAGCTTCTCTGTCTTTTCAGCACCGATTAAAAGAAGCCTTGCGTTCTCCTTCTGCTTTTTCACCTCGGCAAATATTCTGAATAAAAACGGATGATTTTTCTGTTTAATACTCGTCTTGCCGATATGACCTACAATGAAGGAATCATCAAGCTTCATCTCTTGTCTTACCTGTTTTCTGACGTCATTATTAAAGCGAAGCTCATCGTAATTGACGGCGTTATTCAAGACAGTAAAATTCTTATTTCCGTACCAAAGCTTGCCTGAATCATTACTACAGGCGAGCTTGCTTTTTATAAAATATTTTGCGTAGAGAGATAAAAGGCGGTTACGAGTACCATTGCCTTTTAGTGAATACGTTGTTGTGTGGCAGTGAACGTAAATCCTCTTAATTCCCGCTTTTTTGGCATAAGGAGCGATAAATAGTGCAAAATGCGGACAATGAATGTGAAGTGCCTGCCACTCATTTTTATGCTCACTGAAAAACGAGTTCATTTTGCCTGTCAGTAAGTCCTTGGGTGATGGCGGATCAATCTTATAAACCCTACCGCCGAGTGCTTCTATATCAGCCTGTCTTGTTTTTTCCTGCTCAGAAAAATAGACTACATCAAATTTAATGCCATCAGGCATCGCCTTTGCATAGCTGAGTATTACGCTCATAACACCATTTGATACGCCGATGTCGGGTATCATATGCAAAACTCTCATAATAATCCTAATTCCTCGTAAACCTTTACCATTTCAGGCACAACTGCCTCCTCGCTGTAAAGCTGAGCAGATTCAATACTTTTTTTGCCGAAATCATTTATCAGCTGTTTGTTATTATAAAGCTCGAGCAGTCTGTCTGCCATAGCCTTACTGTCGTTGAGTGCGACAAGATAGCCGTTTACTCCGTCTTTTACAAGGTCATTATTACCGCGGACATCTGTGGCGACTATCGGATTACCGACTGCCATTGCCTCTACGATATTAATAGGAAGCCCCTCCTGCCTTGTAGACGATACGGAAACGTCAGCTAATGCGACAAGCTTTTCAATATCACGCCTGTAACCCATAAAGGAAATGCTGTCATATACTCCCATTTCCTTTGCATTAGCGATAAATTCATCTGCAAGCTCAAGCGAGCCGGGTAAAAGAAGCCTGAAACTACTGCTTACCTTTAGTAATTCCCTCATTACTTCAAAGAGCATTGTCTGATTTTTCCTTGCACAAAAGTCAGCCGGATAAATCATTATAAAATCGCTTTCGCTAAATCCGTACTCTTTTCTAAGCTCTGATTTTTCCTTTTCGCTTACAGGCTTGAATTTTGATAAATTTACACCGACACCGTTTACTTTGATAATTCTTTTTGCTTCAAAGCCCTTTTCCTTAGCAAGCTGATAATCCTCATTGTTGATAAGAATAAGGCAGTCAGTATACTTTGAAAGAGCCTTTTCTATGGGGTAAAAAACTTTCCAGTTAAGTGATGACGCGCCCTTGTAAAAATGAAAGCCGTGCGCCGTGTAAATGACCTTTGTGCCCTTTTTGCGTGCATCTCTTGCGGCAAGACGGGTCACAACTGCACCCATAGGCGTATGGCAGTGAATAGCATCGTAATTTCCGCTGTTTATAACCTTTTTAAGCTGCTTGTACGCATTAATATTATCGGCACTGTAAGGACTTCTTGAAAAGCCTATTTCGTAAACGTTATCAAGCAGGCTTAGATCAAGTCCCTGTTTGAGCTCAGAATTATCCTTATATGCTCCGTCAACCGTACAACCAAGCTCTTTAAGCCTTTTTATAAACGGCATATGAAACTGCCCTATATGACTGCGCACCGTTGCTACAAATAATACCTTCATTTGCCACTCACAATCCCGTTAATTATTTTTATCGTATCTCTGTGCATTTCTTCAAAAAACTGCTTGTCCCTGTCTTGAAGAGATTTTTCGTACTCTTTATTTTCTCTTACTCCGCTGACGAAGGCTTCTCTTATTAAATCAACGTTGTCAGTATCGGAAGTATTGCAAAATGCCCTTGAAAGAATAGCCATTGATGAGCCTAAGCGGTAATGCTCGGCTATAATATTTTCGGCGGGAAGCAGATTTTCTTGGTGCACTCTGCCGAAGCCGCCAAAGCCGAACGTGATGTTTTTCTCGTTAAATATCCTTGCAAGGCGGTCAACAGTGCCGTCGGTAAGAAGCTCAAAGAGAAAATGCTTGCCCTGACTAAGATGCAAATCGTTAAGTCCGATATGAATCTCATCTATGCCGTCAAGCTTCAATGCCTCTTCAATGCAGGAATATGCTTCGTTTGTTTCGAGCAGGAGCATTGTCCTTACCCTACCTCCGACAAGCCTTATAAATTCTCTGACTTCATCCGGAGTTTTCCACATCGGAAGCATAATTATGTCTGCCCCTGCATCAATTACTCTGTTAATCTCATCAAAAGAATTGCTGTGAATAGGATTAACTCTGACTAAAAGCTCAGAAGCAGTGAGAACTTGTCTTACATTTTTCACGTCTTCAATTGTATGGTGGTTTTTTACAGTATCGAGTCCGCCTTGCCGTTCCTCCTTGCCGATATATTCCATATCAACAAATATTCTGTCGACACCGGCATCCTGTGCAATTCTTGCAATTTCGGGGTTATTGGTTATGTAAAATAGCTTAAGCATTTACGCTTTCCTTCTCATCATCTTCTTCAGTTTTGTAATATTCACTGTTTGGTATAACCGTTACTCCGTGATTTTGGTTATCCTCGCGCTTGAATACTTTGATTACCGTCATAAAAAGAATTTTTATATCAAGCATAATTGAGCAATGGTCTATGTAGTATATATTGAGATTTATTCTCTCGTGCCATTCAACCTCTTTTCTGCCGTTAACCTGTGCCCAGCCGGACATTCCCGGTCTTACTTCAAACATTCTGAGCTGTTCTTCGGTATACTCGCAAAGCTCCCACGGATGATATGTAAGCGGAGGTCTTGGTCCTATAAAGCTCATATCGCCTTTTAAAATATTGAGAAGCTGAGGAAGCTCGTCAAGGCTTGTGGCACGGATAATTTTCCCTACCCTTGTAACTCTCGGATCGCCTGCAAAGGAATACTGCTTTGTGGACTGCTGCTCTGCGCCGACAACCATACTGCGAAACTTATAGAGCATAAAAATTTCAGCATTCTTACCAAGACGCTCCTGCTTAAAAATAACAGGACCTTTTGATTCAATTTTTACGGCAAGGGCAATAATCAGCATCAGCGGTGATAAAAGTACGATTGCTAAAAAAGCAAAAACTATATCGAGAAATCTTTTGATAAATTTATACATATTCCCATCCTTTCAGTCTGATTATGGATTAGGTACAATCTTTGACTTCTAAGTTAGTATATTAACTTATTATAGCGTGTAAATAACAATAGTGTCAATAGTAAAAAGTGTTAATTGATAAAGCTGATAGCAAGCATTTATTAATTATTCTTGTAATTAAAATTCGGGATTGAATTCCAGCGTTTTTTCAGATAATGAGCAAGCAGCTTCGGCTCTCTTGCCCTTGTAAAAATCCCCTTTTTATTTCCGCCTACACGCATACAGCCGTCAAACGTATCAAAATCAGCAAAATTCCACGGATGCTCACCTATTATAAAATTTCTTTTATCAAGGCAGTCATTAATTCTTAAAAAGTATTCTGCCTGATATTCCTCGGAAAACATTTTCGGCACGTTTGAATGAATACCTGCCACGGCATCTGCACCGTATTCGGTGATTATAACAGGCTTGCCGATTTTTTGCCAGAAGTCAAGCTCAATATCAAGGGCATAGCAGGCGGCATCTAAATCGCCCGAAAGATTATACCATCCGTAATATCTGTTTATGCAAATGACGTCCATTGTTCTCGTTGTAATATCCTTGGTATAATCATTCTGACAGCACACAACGGTTACCGGTCTGTTTTGAGGGTCAAGCGAATGTGCAAGCTCATAAAGGCTGTGCCAGTAGTCATAGGCATCCTGCGAAAACCGTTCAAGCTCAGGCTCATTGCCGAGACTCCACATTATCACGCTCGGATGATTTTTGTCCCTGTTAATCAAATCCCTGATTACATCTCTGTGGTGCGCGTGCATAGAATATTCTTTATAAGGATTTGCCCCTCCGCCGATACCAACTGCAGAGGTTTCGTCAATAATAACTATACCCTCTCTGTCGCAAAGCTGATACATTTCCTCAGCATATGGATAATGGCTTGTCCGAAATGAGTTTGCACCCATAAGCTTCAGTAAATTTATATCCTTAACGTCAAGGCACAAATTAAGCCCTCTGCCGCAAAAATAAGAATCCTCGTGCTTGCCTGCGCCCTTAAAATAAAACGGCTTGCCGTTGATTAATAGCTTATCGCCACTGACCTCAACAGTTCTGATACCGACGTCAAGCGAATAGTTATCACTGCCGTACTGCACTTTTAATTTATAGAGATAAGGAATATCTGGATACGGATTCCAAAGTCTTGCATTTTGAATAATAATTCTGCCACTCTTCCCATTTGAAATGGCAGAAAGCTCACCTTGAGAATCGTAAACAGTTACTATAATTTTCTCTTCACTTCCGACTGTGTCCACGCTATAGTCAATTATACCGTTTTTACCATCGACAGACGGAATAACAGTTATATCGTCAATATAGCTTTTCGGTGTCGTAAAAATTCTGACACTGCGGTTAATTCCTGCAAAATTGAAGAAATCGAAGTTAGGGATATTACGCCTGCTCTGATACCTTTTACCTGCCTCAACGCTCGGAATTCCCGGATTGTCAGAGCCGAAAAATGCAACTGAATTTTCATTACCTATGGGCAGAGTTGAATGATTTATCTTATTATCAACGGCAACAAAAAGCTCCTGCTCTTCGCCTAAGACCACCTTATCGGTAATATCAATCTCAAAGGGCAGGAAGCCGCCCTTGTGCTCGCCTGCGATTTTACCGTTAAGGTAGACGACAGCCGTATGTGTTACGGCATCAAAGCGCAGAACAATCCTTTCATTTTTAAGGATTTTCGGCAGTGTAAAAATTTTTCTGTAATAAGCCCAGCCGTAGTGATTCCTGAACCGATTTATGTCCTTCTGGTCGTTATATGATGCAGGAACGGCAATCGGCTCATAAGCCTTAATTTCTGCAAAATCGTCAATCAGTTTTTCCTCTCCGAGAGCAAAATCCCATATCCCCGAAAGGTCAAAAACCATTCGAGAATCAGTCATTATCGGGTATAACATAATCGTTTAACTCCTCTAAAATAATTGATATCGGCGCACTTGCCCACGGGTGGCACAGTGACGTGTTCCATTTTTGATTCTTTCCCCAAGCCTCAAAGCAGGTTGTTGCACCTTCTTTAATCATATTGAGCCATCCGTGCTCGCTGTCGTTTGTGAGCAGGTCAAAAAGCTCCTTTTTTCTGCCAACTTTTGCAAGAGCCTTCATAACAAAGTAGCTCATAAAAACTCCGCACGAAAAGCCTTTTTTGATAATATAATCAGCGACCTCTTCTCTTGCGCTGTCAGGGCACAGATCAAAGTAAAGCGAAAGTGCGTTTGAATGAAGCGAGCAGTGGTTTGACACCTCACTGTCAGCAAATAGATTGCCCCTCATAAATGCCTTGATATAAGCTTTTTTCAGTGCTTCAAGGTCGAAGGAAATATTCATATCTATGATGCGTTCAATCTGATTAAGAGTGCTGACTGCACCGATATAATAGGCATTTATCACCGTGTGAACGCCCTTTGAAACGACGGGTCTTGTAAGCGGGAAGTCGTAATTATCCCTCATATTTTCGCCCCAGTCGACCATATTCCATTTGTCTGAAACCTGATTGAGCAGACCGTCCGGACGTTCATATTTTTTGAAATGAATTATGATATTTTTTGCCACGGAATAATATTTTTTGAGAAAGCTTTTATCTTTATTAAATCTGTAGCAAAGCAGCAGAAGCTCACCGAAAAGCAGAGAATAATCGGCAATTTCCTGCATAAGCGAGCAGGGTGCAACAGCCATAAGACCCTTGCAGATTTTACTGCTTTTAGCAAATTCGTCTATCGCCTTTTCGGTAAGACTTGTGTCACCCGTTAACAGCATATGACTGTGGGCAGTGATGAAAGTATCGCCGAGATACTGCCCTTTTTCTCTCGTGGGGCAGTCGATAAAACATTCCTGCGTGGCATATTTAACTGTATTTTTACATAGAGTAAATATTTTTGAAAGCCTTTCGTCCTTAAAAGCAGGATTGCAAAAGCTGTCATCAAACGGATAGTGACGAACAACCACATCAAGCTGAGTTAGTTCATTTTCGGTTATGATTTCAACATAACGAAAGCCTTTATAAAAATAGCTTTCAAACTCATTTTCACCGTCTTTAAGTATCCATTTTTCCTCATAAATGCAGTTTGCACGCAGTTTGTAACGCACGCTGCCGTCGTCGCTCAGCTCCTCGCCGTATCGTATCAGCACCTCGTCACCGCTGTGACCTTGGCACTTGAGGCGAAGTCCCCCTGCAATTTCCTGACCTGTATCAACAAAATATCTGTCCTTTTTTCTGTCATATATTTTTGGTTTAAGAGTATAGACAGAAAGCATTTTGGCAGGCTGTTTTACAAAGAAATAGTTAGTATTTGCGCATAACATCGGCTTCCACTCACCATCATCAAAATCAGGCTTATTCCAATCATTTTCCCATAGTCTGCCGTCAAAAGATTCCGTAAAATCCGTGTCATATCCGTTTATTATACCCGAAAAGGCATTACTGATTTTATATTTCCATATGAGATTTCTGCCGTTAATAACAGCTCCCAAGCCAAAACGATTGTCACCGCTTTGCCACACGCGGTTAACAAGCCCTTGATAATAGAGGTGAACGGCAATTACGTTTCTTCCTTTATTAAGAAACGGTGTAATATCTATCTCGTTATAGTAATAACTATCAGTGTAAGAGGGCGCCGGTCCTTGGCAAATAAAGCGCCCGTTTATATACAGTTTGTAATAATCATCAGCAGTAATGCATAGTACCGCCTTTTCATCACTCAGTATATAGTCTGCTCGTGCAAGGCAGTGGTAATTTTTTATTTTTGAGAATATCTCCTTCTGCTCACATTCCTTATGAAATACGTCATTAGGAGTAAGCGTTATAAAATCCTCGGTTGTAAACCAGACAGGACTAAAGTCATTCATATTACCACCTTCCCCCCCTGCGCATATTGTAGCATATAAACAACATAAAAACAAATTATAATTATATAAAATCACGATTGAACATTTGTAATTAATATGCTAATATAGTTGCGTGCTTTGATGGAGGTGTTAAGGTGACAAAATTGCTGATTAAGCTTGCGTGCAGAAATTCGAAGGACGAAAGAAAAAGTATGTCGCTTCTCAGCGGAATATTCGGTATTATCTGTAATACTATTCTTTGCCTTTTCAAATTTGCCGTTGGCAGTATAAGCGGTTCCGTTTCAATAACGGCAGACGCGGTAAATAACTTATCTGATGCAGGCTCGGGCATTGTGACTATCGCAAGCTCCAAGCTTTCAAACAAACCAATTGACGAGGAACATCCCTTCGGCCACGGCAGAATTGAATATATCTCTGCACTCATAATATCATTTCTCATTTTCATAATGAGCTTTGAGCTTGCAAAAAGCTCTGTAGAAAAAATCATTTCACCGTCAGAGGTTAAGTTCAGCATATGGTATATTGTCGTTCTGTCTGCCGCTATTATAACTAAGCTCTATATGGCACTGCTAAATCACAGGCTTTATAAGGAAACTCAGAATATCAACCTTAAGGCAGTGAAGCAGGACAGCCTGAACGACTGCATTGCAACGGCGTCTACAATAGTAGCACTTCTTATTTCTACGTTCACCTCTTTCAAGCTTGCAGACGGAATAATCGGTCTTATCGTTGCAATCGTAATTTTCATATCGGGAATAAACATACTAAAAGACATTACCGGTAAGCTTTTAGGTCAGGCACCTGATGAAGAGCTCGTTAAAAGCATAGAGGAGATTATGCTCAGTGAGGATATGATTGTAGGCGTTCACGACCTTATCGTGCACGATTACGGTCCTAACAGAATTATTGCCTCAGCACACGCCGAGGTGCCGTCAGACGGCGATATTCTTGAAATACACGATATTATTGACAACGTTGAAAAAACAATTTCAGAGAAGCTGAAAATAATTATTTGTATTCATATGGACCCTATCGTACTTAATGACGAGGAGCTTGATTCATACAAAGCTCTTACTGATGAGATACTTAAAAAGCTTGATGGAAGATACACTTTTCACGACTTTAGACTGGTAAAGGGACCGAGCCATACAAATCTTATATTTGACCTTGTCGTTCCGCATAAAACAGGAAAGACAAGCCAAGAGATTATTAAATCCGTAAAAAAGGAATTTAAGAAAAAGGATGAAAAAATAAATCTTATAATAACAGTAGAACATTCTTTTACTTGAGGTAAAAATAATGACTCTTAATGAATTAAAAATAGGACAATCAGCAAAAATACTGACAGTCGGCAGTGAGGGTGCTTTAAGAAGGCACTTTCTCGATATGGGGTTAATTCCCGGTGCCGTAGTCAAACTTGTAAAATTTGCGCCTATGGGGGATCCTATTGAGCTTTTAGTGCAGGGCTATGAACTGACGCTTCGTATTGACGATGCTAAGCATATTGAAATTGAGATGATTGAGGAAGATGACAGTGAAGGCGCTTCAGCTCCGAAATCAAGCAAAAAAACAGAGCACCCCGGTCTTGGCGAGGGCGGTCGGTTTCATACAAAGAAGGGTGAAAATCCTCTGCCTGACAACAAGGTGATTACGTTTGCACTTGCAGGCAATCAAAACTCCGGAAAGACTACGCTTTTTAATCAGCTTACAGGCGCTAATCAACACGTCGGCAACTTCCCGGGTGTAACCGTTGACAGAAAAAGCGGTTCTATCAAGGGCTTTGCGAACACCGAAATAACCGATCTGCCGGGCATATACTCAATGTCCCCTTACAGCAGTGAGGAGATTGTTACAAGGCAGTTTATCATAGATAAAAAGCCGTGTGCTATCATCAATATTGTTGATGCTACCAACATTGAAAGAAATCTTTATCTGACCATGCAGCTTATGGAGCTTGGTGTACCTATGGTGCTTGCGCTCAATATGATGGACGAGGTCAGAGGAAACGGCGGTACCGTGCGCATTAACGATATGGAGGCACTCCTCGGAATACCGGTTGTGCCGATTTCGGCATCAAAAAATGAGGGTGTTGATGAATTAATACGCCACGCGATGCATATTGCAAAATATCAGGAAAAGCCGGGCAGAATGGATTTCTGTGATGAAAATGATAGCGGAGGTGCCGTTCACAGATGTTTGCATGGCATTATGCATTTGATTGATGACCACGCAATAGCCGCAGGCATTCCTACACGATTTGCCGCAACAAAGCTTGTTGAGGGCGACGAAAAAATTATGGAAGCACTTAACCTTTCCGACAACGAAAAGGAAATGCTTGAGTTTATCATCGTTCAAATGGAGCAGGAGCGCGGACTTGACAGGGCTGCTGCAATAGCTGATATGCGTTTTGCATTTATTCATAAGCTTACAAAACAGACGGTTGTTAAGCCAAGGGAGAGCAAGGAGCACGCACGAAGCCGCAGAATAGACAAAATCCTGACAGGTAAGTACACTGCAATCCCCTCGTTCATTGTGATAATGTCGCTCGTATTTTACCTTACGTTTAACGTTATAGGCTCTTTTCTTCAGGGGCTTATGGAAAACGGTATCGACTACATAACACAGGGATTTGACAATATACTTACTGCGTGGAACATAAACGAGGTTGTTCACTCCCTTATAATCGACGGAATTTTCACCGGTGTAGGAAGCGTGCTCAGCTTTCTGCCGATAATCGTTACGCTGTTTTTCTTCCTGTCACTTCTTGAGGATACGGGATATATGGCGAGAGTTGCGTTTGTAATGGATAAGCTTCTGAGAAAGATAGGACTATCAGGCAGAAGCATTGTACCTATGCTCATAGGCTTTGGCTGTACAGTTCCGGGTGTAATGGCAAGCAGAACGCTTCCCTCCGAACGCGATAGGAAGATGACAATTTTGCTTACTCCGTTTATGAGCTGTTCTGCAAAGCTTCCGATTTACAGCTTTTTCACTGCCGCATTCTTCCCCGAGCACAAGGCGATAGTTATGATTACGCTTTATTTTACAGGAATAATTGTTGGCATACTGACGGCACTTGTTTTTAAGAAAACATTATTTAAGGGCGAGGCTGTGCCGTTTGTTATGGAGCTTCCTAACTACAGAATCCCCAGTGTAAAAAATACTGCTCAGCTCCTTTGGGAAAAGGCTAAGGATTTCTTGCAAAGGGCATTTACAGTTATATTCATTGCAACGATTGTAATTTGGTTTTTGCAGACGTTTGACATAAAGTTCAGCATTGTGTCTGACTCACAGAAAAGCATACTTGCAGATATTGCAGGCTTAATTGCTCCGATATTTGCCCCTCTCGGCTTTGGCGATTGGAGAATTTCGACAGCACTTATAACAGGATTCATGGCAAAGGAAAGCGTTGTGTCTACCCTTACAGTGCTCTTCGGCACAGTTGCCAACTTGCAGTCTGTTCTTACAGCATCAACGGCAATACCGCTTCTTATTTTCTGCCTGCTTTATACTCCGTGTGTGGCGGCAGTTGCGTCAGTAAGGCGTGAGCTCGGAGCAAAATGGGCAGGCGGTGTCGTAGTATTTCAGTGCATAGTTGCATGGATATTTGCACTTTTAGCAAGACTTGTTATGATTTTAGTAGGTATGATTTAATGAACGCACAAAGTATTATAATTCTCGCAGTTATAGCTATAGCAGTTATCTCTGCTGTTATCGTTTACAGAAAAAAGGGCAACAGCTGTTCGTGCGGCGGCAATTGCGAGAACTGCTCATTAGACTGCAGCAAAAAATAATTGGTAGAAATATCCTATGAGCAAAGGAAGTGAAAAGATGAAAAAAATCGTTGTCGGTATACTTGCCCACGTAGATGCAGGAAAGACCACTCTTTCCGAGGCACTGCTTTATCAGTCAGGCACTATATCAAAGCTCGGCAGAGTAGACCGCAGAGATTCGTTTTTAGACACCTTTTCACTTGAACGCAGCAGAGGAATTACAATTTTTTCAAAGCAGGCAATATTTAACTATAACGGCACTCAGTTTACACTTCTTGATACTCCCGGGCACGTTGACTTTTCTGCCGAAACGGAGCGCACTTTACAGGTGCTTGACTATGCAATACTCGTTATCAGCGCAACTGACGGAGTGCAGAGCCACACGCAGACGCTGTGGAAGCTTCTTTCGAAATACAATGTCCCCTGCTTTATTTTTGTAAACAAAATGGATATTGACGGCGCTGACAAGGATGTTGTGCTCAGCAGGCTTAAATCAAAGCTGAGTGACGGATGCATCGACTTTTCCCAAAGTGACAGTGACGAGCTTTATGAGAACATTGCGCTTTGCGATGATGATATACTTGAAAAATACTATGCCGCAAATAAAGTCGATAAGGCTGACATCATCAGTGCTGTTAAAAGCAGAAAGGTATTCCCCTGTTTCTTCGGCTCTGCACTTAAGATGAACGGTATTGAAGAGTTTTTGGAGAAGCTCAGCGATTATACAAAAATGCCTGAATACGGCAAAGAATTCTCGGGAAAGGTATATAAAATATCCGACGACAAGGGTCAAAGGCTTACTTATCTTAAGGTCACAGGCGGAAGTCTTAAGGTCAAGGAAATACTTGCGGCAAAAGGAAATAAAAGCTCTGAAAAAATAAACCAGATAAGAATATATTCGGGTGAAAAATTCACCACAATAGACGAAGCTGATGCCGGAACGGTCTGCGCTGTTACGGGAATTACTTTTGCGCGCTCAGGCGACGGACTCGGTACTGAGGAAAATTCGGCACTTCCGATACTTGAACCTGTGCTGACGTACAGAATAAATCTGCCTGACGGCACGGATGCACACACTGCTCTTGGTAAAATGAAAATTCTTGAAGCAGAGGATCCACAGCTTCGTGTAGTATGGAATGAACGGCTTGGTGAAATTCAGGTACAGCTTATGGGCGACGTTCAGCTTGAAATTCTGCAGTCTATAATTTCCGACAGATTCGGCTTTGACGTAACATTCTCTAAGGGTAATATAATTTACAAAGAAACGATTTCAGATATAGCAGAGGGTGTCGGCCATTTTGAACCGCTCAGGCATTATGCGGAGGTTCATTTACTCTTAAAGCCGGCAAAAAGGGACAGCGGACTTGTTTTCAAAGCCGATTGCAGAGAGGACAGTCTTGACAAAAACTGGCAGAGGCTCATCCTCACTCACCTTTATGAGAAAACGCATATCGGTGTATTAACAGGCTCTCCCATAACGGATATGGAAATCACTCTTGTATCGGGCAGGGCACACGCAAAGCATACCGAGGGTGGTGACTTCAGGCAGGCTACGTACAGAGCCGTAAGGCAGGGACTGCGCACGGCAAAAAGTATTCTTTTGGAGCCTGTATATGAATTTACGTTAGAAGTACCAAATGAGAATGCAGGAAGGGCACTGTCCGATATTCAGCGGATGTTTGGAAGCTTTGAGCCGATCAAAACGGAAGATGAATTTGCTGTAATCAGCGGTACTGCACCTGTTTCGACAATGTATGATTATTCAAAAGAGGTTATGCAGTATACTCACGGCAGAGGCAAATTAGTATGCACTCTTAAGGGCTATGAGCCTTGTCATAATACCGAGGAGGTTATTGAATCTATCGGTTATAACTGTGACGGTGATACGGACAATCCCTGCGATTCTGTTTTCTGCTCTCACGGTGCCGGATACACTGTTAAATGGGATGAGGTAAAAAGTCATATGCATCTGCCGTCTGCCTTATCGTCACAGAAGAAGGTATCTGGAAGCGCTGAAATTAAAAAGCCCCTGTCAAGCTACAAAGACAAGGGTGACCTATTTGCGCTTGACAAGGAGCTTATGGCTATTTTTGAGCAGACATACGGACCGATAAAAAGCCGTTCAAACGGAGTAAACGGTAATCATTTCACCTTTACAGAAAGTCGTGAAAAGTCCAAGAACAAGACTAAGGAGTATAAAAGTTCTCGTGCTTCTAAATATGACGGACCTGAGTATCTGCTTGTAGACGGCTACAACGTGATTTTTGCGTGGGAAAATCTTCGTGAGCTTTCAAAGGATAATATTGACGGTGCAAGGAACACGCTGATAAATATTTTATGCAATTATCAGGGGTACAAAAAGTGCAACGTAATTCTTGTATTTGACGCATACAAGGTCAAGGGCAGCACGCGTGAGGTTGAAAGAGTGAACAATATTGATATTGTTTATACTAAGGAAGCCGAGACTGCCGATATGTATATTGAAAAGGTATCGCACAAGCTTGCAAAAAATCACAAGGTAAGAGTTGTTACCTCCGACGCACTTGAACAGCTCATAATTTTGGAAGGCGGAGCACTGCGTGTATCGTCGAATGAATTTCAGTATGAGATACAGCAAATCGAAGAAGAAATAAAACATATCATTGCCGAAACTTATTAAATAACACAGAACAATTATTTAGGAGTATAGTTATAACAATGTTCCTGCAAGAGTATTTAGAAAACCCTTGCAGGAAATTATTAATTCAGTATCGGAAAAGCAAAAATATTGACATTTTCAAAAAAGGTCTTCAGTAAATTACTGAAGACCTTTTGTTGTATTCTTTATTATCATAATACTTTGTAAAACCATAAGAACTATTACAAATAGCTTGATGACGCCGGAGATTATATCAAGAGTATTTGATATTTCTCTGAATGAGCCTGCAAGCTTTACATTGTTAAATGCTTTCATTCTACACCTCCAGCCATACTGCGTGGGCAATGCCGGGAATTGGGTTGCCCTGCTTGCTTGACGTTGGCGACATAAGTGCACCTGTTGCGATAAAAAGCACCCTTTTAAGCTCACCGCGTTCCATTCTTTTCATAATGTGAGAGCATAGAACTGAGCCGCTGCATCCACAGCCTGAGCCGCCTGAATTTACGTCCTGCTCATCTAAATCAAATATCATAAGACCGCAGTCTTTGTGATTTGCTTTGATATTCATACTGTGCTCTTTTTGCAGAATTTCATACAAAAGATTACTTCCTGTAAAGCCTAAATCGCCTGTAAGAATCATATCAAATTCCTGTGGCTTCATGCCCGTGTCGCTGAAAAAGTCGTATATGGTCCTTGCCGCAGCCGGAGCCATTGTCAAGGGTAGACTATAATTTTTATGAAATATATTTATCTTGCTTTTTTCAAGCAATAATATATAATATAGTTGTCAGGAAAAAGCATATTAAAGTAGTTGAATAATGCGATTTGTTTTTACTTTTTATGCAAGTGAAAAGCAAAAGCAGAAAGTCTTATGAAAATTATTTTGATACGTTTAGGACCTTGACACATATCAAGGCTTTCCATTTGGACAAGCTTTATTTGTGTTGCGGTCTTTTTTATTTCCTATGGCAAAATAAAACAATGGAGGAACGTAATGATTAGAAGAACGTATCTAAGTAGACTTGAAACTTCAGAGGCAAGGAGGATTATTAAGGAAAGGACAGGATATTCAATTAAGAGTTCAATTATTTTAAATCAAGTGTTCAGGCGAAGTTCATTTGCTGCTGAAACAGGACAAAACAGTAACGAAATTTTTGAATTCATCGGAGATCAGGTTTTAAGCTATTATGTTGTAAAAATAGTTTCAAAGAGATGTGGCTCATTGAGTTTCACAGATGATTACACATTTAGAATTCGAGAAAACCGATTCACTCAAATTAAACAGGCATTGGTAAATAACGAAGCCCTTTCTAAAATAGTAGATGAATGGGATATAGCTAAATACTTGCTTTTAGGTAGCAGCGATATTAAAAACGAAGTTGACAAAGAGTCAAAAGTAAAAGCAGATTTATTTGAGGCTATCATCGGTGCTATTGCGATTGAAAGCGAATGGGATTCTGAAATACTTGAAAATGCTGTTTTGAAAGCACTTAACATAGATGAAAAAATCACGGACATGATCGAAAGCGATATTATGGTAAGATTTTTTGATATCGACAATGCTGTAACAACTCTAAAAGAAACAGCTGAAAGCGGTCAATGCACTATGCCGGAATATGAATTTGTAGGTCCCGAACACATAGGATACGACAGTGACGGCAATCCAAAATGGATTTGTACTTCCTCCTTAATAAACGATAAAGCTGGTATTACAAGACAAGTACTAGCTTCCTCAAAAAAAGATGCGAAAAAAGCTACTGCATATTTGATTTTATGTGAGCATTTTGGAGTGCAAAACAAATATGGTCCAAACGATTGGTTTGTATCTTGGATTTACAAGAACGGAGAACTTTTGCCTGACCGAAAATCTAATGTAGAACTATGTAAGAATTAATAATCATGTCTAAATGATATTAATATGATTAATTGAATATAGACTTAAGAAAGCGTGTGTCAATTTAGGCACACGCTTTAATATATAAAATAAATTGTAATAAATATTAATCAAATATACTTGTTTTGTCAACATATATAAAATCATCTAAGGTTTTATGATTAGTCAAAGTTTTAATAATGCACCAGCCATTGTAACTGTTAACTGCATTTTCAGAAATAGGTTTAAATCCTAAATCAAGATAAATTTTAACTGCCAACCACGTATTTGTTTGCGTTGGAATTTTTACGTGTGTATATCCTTTGGATTTCATTACTTTTAACACATAAGCAATCAACGGCTTTGACAAACCTTTTCCCTGATATTCTCGCTTAACTGCTACCCAGTGCAACCAGCCTGCTCCCGATTTATCTTTACCCTGTATATCATAAAAAGCAGTTGCAGTCGCAACTTTTTCTCCCAGTTCATTCACTACAAATACCATTCTATTAAAAAGTTCTTTTTCTTTATCTGAATAATATCTGTTCCAAGCATTTAAGCCTTCATCATAACTTGAAAACTCTTTTGCACTTTTTTCAATTTCAATCCAAGTATCTTTGTCACCATCTTTGTAAAATTCAAAATGATAACCTTTTGGCAAATCATAGTCCTCTATAAAATCAAGATCTTTCTCCAAAAGCAGTTCATAATACTTTATCCTTTTATCGTTATTGTCAAATACAGTGTTTATTTCATTCATTAATTATTCCTCAGTTGAAGCTTTTTTATTTCTATAATAGTTTCTCAAATCATTTTCTGTCGTTCTAAAATACATTGAACAATCCTGTCCTTTATCAATCCTCTATCACGAGGCGGATAAAATTCAAGGAGTAGTATTAATATTTCTTCAAGTTCTGCTTTAGTGAATTTTGGGATATTCAGCACTTTGCCATAAAGTGACCAAGCGGTTTTTACTTCTCTGTTGAATGTCATTGAAAAGGGTGCTGCAATCATTGATTTCATAAGACCCTTTGGCTCAATATCCATTCTGTAAACCTGTGTGTTTGAGAGCAAGCCTGCTCCGTTATCAAATATCGGGCAATATTCATATTTGCCGTTATTTTCGATAACAGCTATATTGTTTAAATGCCTGTCCACGTTAAGTATTAACGAATCAATTTCAAAAAGCAGAGTAAGATATTTATCAAAGTCTTTCAATCCTGTTATCTCAGTTGTTGTGTCAACAATAAACTGAATCCTTTTTTTATCGCTTGATATTCGTTTAAGAGTATCGAGCAGCTTGCCCTCAAGGCAATTTGAAAACAGCTTGTTGATAGTGATAATGGCCTGACCGTCTTTTAAGAAATTCTTGCTTGTGCAGGCAACCATTTCAAGATTATGTGCATTAACCTTTTCAATATTGTATCTGACAAAAGTAAATGGTGTTTCCTGCTCAATATTGCTCTTTTCAAGCAGCATCGACGTGACTGTTTCGGCAAGTGCCTCATAACCATACTGATCCATCTTGTACCATATATCGCCGTCGCACCATTTTTCCTGATTTCCCTTTGAAGAGGTCAGTGCTATTTTTTCATTCGTTACCATTTTTATAGCCATTAAAGTTCCTCCACGTCAATCCATTGTTTATCTTCTGCCATTACACCTTTTGTTTTCTTAATAATTTCCAAAGGATTGTATTCGTCAATTCCCAAAGTATCTAACACAACCCTGACTCTTTCTCTTGTTCTCGGCACACATCTCTCCTCAAGAAAATCGTTATAATCCTCCCAAGTCGGATTTTCATTTACTCCGAAAGCTCTGTAAACAACATTACTTGTATAGTTTTTAATTTTAACTTTTTCGTCTGTCTGATCTGCAATTATAGTAGTGCAAATATCATCGTGATGATAAAAATCAAGTTTTAAAAGATAATTGCCTTTTTTCTTTGCGTTAGTAATAAATTTATCAATCGTCAATTCTGGAGAAATTGTTATCCTTTCTCCATCAAATGACAACTCCAAATTCCTGTTATCTTCATCAATTTCAAGAGCATTTATCCATGTAGAAGGCAATGACACCTTGTATGTTTTTGAGCCATCAGATGCCGTTCCACCTGCTTTGCTGATTATTAATTTACTATTTCTTGTTTCCATAATACCACCAATATTATTGTATCACATTCGTACCGAATAATCAATAATAATAGCAAAATTATAAAAAATAAAAGAGTGGTGTTTACATCACTCTTTCTTTAACTAATCAAAGGTATTTATTATCACAACAAGCTGAAATTCACACACCTATATATTTGATTAATTTATGCTCTTGAGTTTTCATATCAAAAGACTCAATATATGGAGCACCTTCGTCATATATCCATCGTTCAATATACACTGGCTTAATTGAAAACACTCTTTCATTTTTTAATAATGTATAAGCATCATAAGATCTCTTGAAACATTCTTGATATATGTCACAAAAAGGAGGGAATTGCAAGGGATGTCCAATTTCTTCACATATTCCTTCTATTTGAATATTATCTATACACAATGCCACATTATGATTACTTAAAATCTGATGATATTTATTAAATGTTATATCCGTTTGAAAATAGAATATACCTTCAATCTGAACAACACTCATCATTCGTGAGGAAACTCTATTGCTTTCAGATGTTGAAAGAACCATCTTTCTTCCTTTTCCAAAATCTAAAAGAAATTCCCTATATTTTTGAAAAAATATATTCATTTGTTTCACCATAAATCAACTATCACAATTACAACCTTATGTTCTCTTAATTTGAATTAATTCAGCATCTGCTCCGTCACAGCCATACCTATATACAATTATAAAATTCTCATCGGCTGCAACACCATAGCATTTATCACTGTTCTCAATATCAATCTGATTAGCATAATACTTTTTGTTATCATCAAGAAGTTTTGCTTTAACACCATTTGGCAATTCAATTTCTAAATTAAGATAACTTCCGTCAAGTAAATTCAAGGAATTAATCTTTTCAAATTCTTTAATCCCAAGCTTTTTTATTTCAGCTAATAACTTTTCTTGCATAACTAATACCTCACATTTATAATTTTTTACGCAAAACTAATCTCCACTTTGTTTCTGTATACAATTCAAAACCAAGCTTTCTATACAAGCTCTCAGGACCAACATAATTGTAATACATATCGGTATCTTCTTTATTAGGATATGATTCTATATATTCATAGCCATCATTTTTGGCGTCTTCTATAACCCTTTTGAGCAACGCAGTTGCAACCCCCTTTCCTCGCATATCAGGTGCAACTGTAAAACAAAATATTGACTTGATTTTTTCTTTTGATTTTCTGTCAATTTTCCAATTTGCAATATGATATTTCCAGCCAAAGCAATGCAAACAATCATTTCTGGTATTAGCGTTACACCATCCAATTACATTACCGTCAACGTAAGCGAGATATCCCTGCATAAGCCCTTCTTTTACATACTTTATAGCAAAATCTCTTCTAACATCAGGATTTGCCATATCCGCTTTTCTTAAAGTATGACTGTTATGTGCTGCACAGTAATTATTACAATAGCATCTGTCCCATTTCTTGTTGTCCGTATGTGCAACATTCTCAAAAAAGTATAAGAAATCATTGAGTCTTTCAGGTGTTAATCTATGTATTTCAATATTCATTATAAAATTCCCTTACAATTAATAAATACAATTTTATCATACCATAAGCAGTTAAAAAAGTCTATAAGAATAAGGAGCATCACACGATGCTCCTTATTAATTGCTATCAACTAACTATTGCACTGATATTAAGCAATTTCTGCAAGGTATTTTTGCTTTGTTTCCTCAATATATTCGATTACCTGTTCATAGGCATCTTTGAATTTGAAATTGATTGTAATGTTTCCGTCTTTGTGAACAAGAATTGAATCAACAAGCTCGGTCAGTATTGGTCGGGTTAGTTTTTCGATTTTACCATACTGCTTAAAATGAGTGATGAAATCATTTTCTTTTGGCTCACCATTTGAATAATCTTCAAGCTGTTTTTGCAAATCATTAATTTTCTTATCGAGAGCATTAATTTTATCAGCAATTCCCTCTTTCAGCACCATATATTCCTCTTGTGAAATCACACCGCTTTTCCAGTCGGGATAAAGACTTATCATCATATTTTTGAATTTGTCACGCTCTTCAATTTGCTTTTCAACAGACTTTTTCAGAAGATTTGATTCAGACATCGGACTTGTCTTTAAATCAATTTTTTCTAATAAATCTTCAAGCTCCAGAGCAGTATCAATCATAGTCTGAATAGTCACAAGAACAGCGTGCTCCAACTTATCAATTCTGATTGAATTAGGGGTACAGGCATCACTATCCATTTTTCGCGATGTAACGCAGCGGTAATATTTGTATGTGCCATAAGAATGATTGTTTGTTTTTTTGCTCATTGCTCTGTGACAGTCTGCACACTTAACGAAACCTGCGAACAAATCGACCTCTGTTTTTTTAGGCGCAGTTCGTGTATTTCTGTTAAAAAGTGACTGAGCCTTGTCAAAAGTCTCTTTGTCAATAATCGGCTCGTGAGTATTCTCAACAATTATCCACTCTTCTTTAGGTATTGCACGGCACTGTTTAATCTTATAGCTGATAGTTGTATTCTTGCCCTGCACCATATTGCCGATATACATTTGATTTGAAAGAATACGTCGAACAGTTGAATCGCACCATAAACCGTCATTATTTTTGCCGCTTGTGTGTTTGTAGTTCCAACCCTTTGATTTCTTATAGGCGGTAGGGTTTGGTATCCCAAGCCTGTTGAGTTCTTTTGTAACACCGATAACGCTTTTACCACTGATAAACAAGTTGTAAATCATGCGCACAATAGGGGCAATCTCTTCATCAATAATCAGCTTATGATGATCCTCGGGATCTTTTAGATAGCCGTAAGTCGGAAAAGAACCAATAAACTTGCCCTGCTTTCTGCTGACATTCAGCGTACCCTTGACGTTTACCGAAGTAGTCGCCGCAACGCTTTCGTTAATAACATTCTGCACACCGACTGTTATGCACTTTGTCGCAGCGTTCATACTCGTTGAAATGGAATCGACGCTGTTATTAAGCGCAATAAAACGTATATTTAAACGAGCGAACACATCATCAAGATAATGACCTGCATCCGTGTAATTTCTTCCGAAACGAGAAAGGTCTTTGACAATAACACAGTTGACATTGCCGGCATAAATATCCTGCATCATTCGCTGAAAACCGGGACGATCAAAGTTAGTACCACTCCAACCGTCATCAATATAAAAATCAACAGGTTCTATGTCGGGGTGTTGTCTTAAATATTCTGTCAAAATTTCTCTCTGTGAGGTTACGGAATAGCTTTCCTGCTTGTCTCCGTCCTCTTTTGATAATCGAATATAAAGAGCAGCCTTCCAGGTCTTAGATTCCCTTTGAGGCTGCTCTAACAGTTCTTTATATTTTTCATTTACCATTAGTTTACCTCCATTGCACAATTTAATTGTCAATGGCGATACACAAATTTTCTACAATAAGATGATAGCATATCGCCATGGCATTTTCAACTAACAAATATTGTTAATGCTGTGAATTAGCAATATCTATTATGGAATCTGATAAATTCTTGCCGTTGCCGCAGTTGATTTTCACTCCGATATCGCCCACACGAAACATATATGGATTTCTCACAAACTGAAAGTATTTCCTTGCACGGTTAATAACTGACTCTGAAACATCTACTTTTAAGTTTGTGACATCTGTCAGTTTATTAATATCACAGGAGCATATATCAGCCCTGCGGCACTCCTCAAGCTCTTCTTTTGAAAACATTCTGCCAACACGCCTTTCCTGAATTATTGTTGGCACATAATGGAATTTTATACCATTAATACTTACAATCTCTGCTATTTCTATTCCCTCCTTTTATTTCTATTAGTCTATTTGATATTTCTGTCATAATAATTTCAACCTCCTTCTGCCAAGTGAAATCACTTCTTCATTTTTGTCAGGCTTAAGATATTTTTGTTGAATTTCATGAAGTATTTCTTGGTGATGATTTTTAATTTCTTTTAGCATAGGTACATCAATAAAATTAAGAGTATGTGCTTTTGCGGTTAACTGATTAATATCATTGCAAACTGCATAAAGTTTGCGAAGTAAATCATAGAATTCTTTATCAGGTTTTGGCTTAGGAATATACCCTTTAATTAATAATCGTATGAAAGATGATTTTGTAATACCTGTCAGTCTAACTTTTTTATTCAAATCATCTGCTTCGGTTTGTGTCATACGAACTCTTATTACTACATCTTTGTTCATTTCTTCAAGCCTTTCATTTGGGGTATGACGGGCGTGCCCCTAACGAGTACCGTTTTAGCCTTTGTGGCTACAAACGGTCTGCTGGCTAAGGCAACGCTATCATTTTTTGATTGCTGCCTTAATGGATTTTGCATGTCAAAATCCATTACTCACTAAAGTGTAATACACACTATTTAGACCGTTTGAATTTGCTCTAAAGACTCTAAAAAATCACTATACAAATGACTATGTAATTTAAGGTTGGATAGACAACCAGATGACATCAGACTAAAGATAACAGTGCCATCTATACTCTGTTTATCCCTCCATATATAAGGATACTTAAAAGCATTTTGTAAACCAAAAACTAAAAAATATTTTCAGTTTTTTGCATTCATTACAAGAAAAAATATATTGTCCAAACATATATTATTCATTCGAATTCTATTACTAAATTTCATTATTTTCAATAGCTCCCCGTCTCACCGATTAGTACGGTAAGGTCTTGACAAAAAGGAAATTTTGTGGTAATGAGACCACCAAAAATCGCAACAACAATCAGAATTTAGTGTAGAGTTAGGCGATTTTTAACTTGATTTTTAAATCGTCGTATTGGTGATATGAATAATTTGTAAATTTTCATAGACAAAAAAGCCGTTTACACAAGTAAACAACACAAACCAAGCAGAGCCTTTTTGGCTCTACTTTCATAGCGTGTTTATCACTATGTAAACGACCTTATCAAGTCAATATAAATCAATTTTCAACCGCTTTTTAAGACGGCTGATATATGTGATTTCTACCCAATGTTAGCAGATATTTTTATGTCTGTCAATGAAATCAAGCAAAATATTTTTACTGGGAATCTGTGTACGTCTGTACGACGTCTGAGTACGTTTTTATATGAAAAAACCTTTTCAATTTCTCGAAAGATTGAAAAGGTTTTTGCTTCAATCAATATCATATTTACATCTCGTCATTAAAGAAATCATAATCAATTCTTTTAATTTCATATACGGTAGTTACGGAAACCCCAAGATTATATTCTATCATAAGCTCTGCAAGCCTCTTACCATCAATAAGTACGATTTTCTTTAATAGTTGCTTATTTTTTGAAACTTCTAAAGCTTCTTTTGAAAAATATGAGGTAGTGATAAACACACCTTTAGTCGCACCGTGTGTGTCCATTGCTCCAAGAAATTTTTGAATCTCCGGCCTTGAAACAGATGTATTTTTATTCCACAACTTTGCCTGTGTATAAATAGAGTCGAAGCCTAATTTGTCAGCTTTAACAATTCCGTCAATTCCACCATCTCCTGATTTTTTAGTCGTTGCATTCTGATTCAGCTCAGGGGAGCCATATCCCATTTTTATTAAAAGTTTAACAATCAATTTTTCAAAATCATATGGATCCATTTTTAAAACTTCTGAAAGAAGATCATCAGCAAGTGATGAATTTATTTCTAATACGGCTGAATCAATTGCTTCTTGAGGACTTTGAGCAGTCTCCAACTTATTATCACTTTTTGCATTATCTTTTTTAGTATTAGAGTACATAAACTCATAAAAAGAATCAAATTGTTCTAAATATTTTACTGTAACATTATCATTTAAAGCTTTAATTCCTATATCAGTAATTTTCCATTCACCACGTTTTGGACTAATAATTAATCCTGCTTTTTTAAGATATGTACGAGCCCAACCAACACGATTATTAAACACAGGCATGCCACTTGCAAGAGTTTCTCTTTTATCATCGTCCGAAAGTTTGAAAACTGATGCACAGTATTCATCAACGTCTTTATAGGTATGCGACTTCCCATCACTAAGTGATTTTAACACATCATTAAAAAACTCATTATATTTTGGAATTGCCATATCAAAATTCTCCTTGTTCTTCCATAGCATTGTCTGTCCAAAGTTCACACTGATGGATAACAACATCAACTGCATCCTGAACTTCATCTGGTGGATATTTATGATGTTTTAACAAACGTTTAACCATTCTACGCATATTAGCTCTTGCTGACTCTTTATTCTGCCAGTCAATTGTCCTGTTTTTTCGTAGCATATCAGTTAATTCTCTTGTAATAGCAATCAGTTCATCATTTTCATAATAATCTTTAATTGCTGCTGGCTTAGTTAAAGCATCGTAAAATGCAAGTTCTTCTGAATTAAGTCCTAATTCATTTCCTGCTTCTTGTTCATTTCTCAGATGATTAGCAAGTTCAAGTAATTCTTGAAAAACTTCAGTACTCGTCTTTAATCCATTAAGATATGCATTTACTGTTTTTTGATACATATCCTTAAATTTTTCAGATTTAACAATGTTTGTTCTATTGAATACTACAAGTTGATCATTAATTAATCTTTTTAATATCTCTAATGCTAAATTTTTTTGCTTCATCTTTTGAAGCTCTAAAAGAAATTTTGGATCAAATAATGAGAATGTATCTTTTTTCTCAACAGTAAGTTTTTCAACACCGGTTGTTTCAATACTCGCTTTTAGTAACTCATTAATTCTATCATTGATTTCATAATAAGAGTATCTTGGACTACCTTCGCCATCTTCCATTGTGATTCGAACAAGTGTTGTTCGAACAGCTTCAAAATAGGCTGCTTCTAATCGCTTATCCTCATCAACAATACTTGCACAAAGAGAAATTGCTCTTTTTAATGCAAGTGCTTCTTTCAAAAAGTCTTCTTTATCTTGAGATTTTTCATAATCAAGTAAGAAATTAACACCATCAGATATTGCCTGTGCCTTAGCCAGCTTAGAATCAGAATAAAAGCCTTCATAATTAAATTCACAGAATATATCTTGGCATATTTCAAGCTTTTCGAGAAATTTAGGATAAGCAATCTTAGCAATGTCAGTATCGCCATAATTTTCTCTATCCTTCTTTGTATAATCTCTCATCGCTTGCTTCAAAGCAGATGCAATACCAACATAATCAATAATCAAACCGCCTTCTTTATCCTTGTAGACGCGGTTAACTCTTGCAATTGCCTGCATAAGATTATGACCATTCATTGGCTTATACACATACATTGTTGCAAGTGATGGTACATCAAATCCTGTAAGCCACATATCACAAACTATGGCGATTTTCATTGGGTCTTCATTGTCTTTGAATTTTCTTGCAAGTTTTTCTTTGTATGCCTTGTTACCGATTATCTTATGCCATTCTTCAGGGTCTTTGTTGCTATTTGTAAGAACGACCTTAACTTTCTCATTCCAATTAGGTCTAAGTTCCAAAATCTTATTATAGATTTTCATAGCAATAGCTCTTGAATATGCAACAATCATTGCTTTACCGGTTAATAAATCAGCACGATATTTTTCATAATGATCGATTATGTCATTAACAAGTGAATTTATTGTCTCATCTGCACCAAGAACCGCTTCCATTTTGCTAAGTTCTTTCTTGCTTTTTTCTATGTTATATGATTCAGCAGCTTCTGCCATTCGGTCATATTCTGCATCAATCATATTTACAACTTCTTCATTAAGCTTAAGTTTTACAACTCTACTCTCATAATAAACAGGACGGGTAGCACCATCTTCTACCGCCTGTGTCATATCATAAATATCAATGTAGTCACCAAACACTTCTCGTGTGCTGCGATCCTTTTGAGAAATAGGAGTACCTGTAAAACCAATAAAGGTAGCATTCGGTAAATTGTTTCTTATTATACGAGCTGCACCGACAACAATATGAGCTTCCTTTTCACCTTTATCATTAGTCCTAGTAACTACTTTTTCTTCAAGACCATATTGACCACGATGAGCTTCATCAGCCATAACAATAATATTTTTTCTTTCTGAAAGCGGCTCATCAAGCTCTTCAAACTTTTGCATTGTGGTAAATATAATACCATTGGCTTGTCTGTTGTTAAGAAGTTCGGTGAGATTCGCTCTGCTCTCTGCATGCATTGGTGTTTGACGCAGGAAATCCTTACACTTAGCAAATTGTCCGTAGAGTTGATCATCTAAATCATTTCTATCAGTAATCACAACTATTGTTGGACTGTTAAGTACCTTTTGCAATAATTGAGCATAAAAAACCATAGACAGTGATTTGCCACTGCCTTGAGTATGCCAAAATACACCACCTTTACCATCGGTAATGGTAGCTTTCCTTGTTGATTCAACTGCTTTATTTACCGCAAAATATTGATGATAACCTGCAAGAATTTTTATATCATCTTTTCCGTCTGACGAAAAACAAATAAAATTGCGAATAATATCCAGCAATCTGCTTTTTTCAAACATACCTTTAAACAAAGTTTGAAAATCTGCAAATTGTGTAGTCTCATAATTCCCATCAACTGTTTTCCAATCCATAAAACGGGATAACGGCGATGTTATGGTTCCTGCTTTGGTATTAGTTTGGTCGCTTATAATACAAAAAGCGTTATATGTAAATAAATCAGGAATTTTATCTATATAATTTCTAATTTGATGGTAAGCATCACGATAACCGACAACATCTCTTGAAGGTGATTTAAGTTCAATAACAACTACAGGTAAACCATTTAGAAATACAATAACATCGGGTCTTTTGCTGTCTCTGCCATGCTCAATGGTCCATTGATTTGAAACATAGAATGAATTATTATTTGGATTTTCATAATCAACTATCTTTACAATAGCAGACTTTTCCTCATCATTATCAAGATAATTTACAGAAATGCCATTTTGAAGATAATCCATAAACACAATGTTCTTTTGAATAACTGAACCATTTTCAAAATTTTGAAGTTTCTTTATAGCCTCATCAATAGCGGCAAAAGACAAATCACGATTTATATTTTCAATACTTGAAAATATAACACCTTCATACAAAGGATCTCTATAATCACGCACAACATTAGGGCCATAAACATAGTCATATCCCAAATTTTGATATAATTCAATTATCGCCTGTTCGTATTCATCTTCTGAAAATGGCATAATATCACCTACTTAAATATATCTTCTAATTCCTTTACCGTATCCTTAAACCCCTCTAATATATCATCATATCCGGCTTCTAGTTTCAATATTACATCTTGACTTACACTATTCTTACTACTGTTTTTCACTTTAGATTTTACATAGTAATCTTTTAAGTCTTGATTAATATCTAAATTATTAATTATGCTTTCCACAGAATTCTCCATTAATAAATCATCCGAACACATAGCAACTAGATCATTATTGTCACGATCTTCTAGTTGATTGTTAGTTTCTAATTGTTTTCTATAATATAATGGAAGCAAATCTTCAATTTCATAATTAAAATTACCTGTTGGAGTTATTGATAATATATTTTTTATAGTTTCTGTAGGGCTTAAATACAACACATTAACTCGTTTATCAACAATACTTTTACTTTTTTTCTTCAACTTTTTCTTTTCATTTTCAAAATTATCTTTCAATGTCTTACCAGCTGAATCTTTATCTGTTAATAATATACATTTGTTTTGATAATTTGTATACATCCATGCTTTTGCAACATTCAACAATCTTGTTGTACCGCCATTTTTTTCAAAAGCTAGGAGCCTGATTTCATTATTATCAATTTTAGACTGTAAAACAGGAGAATAGCGTGAAATTGATTTTTCGATATATTTTTTATCACTTATTCCTTCAAAAACAATAGTGTTGCAATCTATAACTGACTCTTGTAGTAGTTGTTCTAATTCTCTATACTTCTTTTCTTGTTCTTCAATATATCCTGATATGAGTGGCATGATACCTATTTTCTTATGTATATCTTTTTCACTTAAATTTTCAACAAATTCACTTTGACCATTATCACTCTCCTTAGTCGTATAAAATAATTTAGTACTACTTTTAGAACTCAAATTATAAAAAGCCGGTGAATGTGTTGTTAATAACATTTGAACATCATTTGAAAAATCATACAACTCATCAGCTAAATCAAAAGCTTTTAGTAGTTCTATTCCATTTTCAGGTTCTTCATAACCCCAAATTGTTGTTACCGGAACAGCACCTTTTTCTAAAACTTTTAAATCATGTTCTGCAATGTATTTCAATATAGCCGGTATATGCATTGATTTTATTCCGTCGCCTCGCTGAGACAAACCTATTTCTTTTCCATTATCGTCTTTTGTCATAAACATTAAGGCTTTAAATATTTCAGACTGATTATTGGGTATTGTTAAATTGGTATTTATTCCTACATGTTCCTGAACTATTTCAGCAATTCTTTTCGTATAAAAGCCAAGTGCCTCAGAATAAGTTTCTGTCTTTTCAGTAAGTTCACTTCCAACCTCACTAGAAATCGACTGATACAAATCAACTAATAAATACTTAAAATAATCATTACTCTTCACAGCCGGTACATATTTATATTTGATTCTTGTAAATAATGTCGGTACTTTTGATCGTGGTTGAAAATTTCTATTTAACTCATCTTTTTTTATTCCATTTCTACGCCATGTCTTTTTCCAAACAACATCTGCATTGTCACTATAATTGCTAGGAATGCTAAAAGTTATTTTTATTTCAATTTCCTTTGCTTTTTTTGCAATAACTGGCGCAAACTTACAATAATCCGTATCAAAATCGAATTCAATACCAGGTTCAGTTTCCCCATTAAAAAACAAATTCAAAGCTTTTAAAATGTTTGATTTACCAGCATCATTCAATCCTACAAAAATATTCATTTGATCAAAGTCAAGTGTTGTCTTTATAATTGAACGAAAGTTCTTGATTTGAACTTGTTTTATTTTTAACATCATTCTACCTCTCAATTATAATAAATTTTTGATTTGCTACGATAAACGATAATTTA
>JAFLRZ010000020.1 GCA_022511225.1 Eubacterium sp. | reverse complement strand
GTTCGCAAAAAATCAAAATTGTGAGGCTGTACATCGTTATGCAGGGCGTCCCTTGTGTTCCTGATTTTTTTATTTTACGAGGTGATTAGTACACGAAGCGATGCGGTCATCTCTCCTTAAGAAAATTCTATTCAATGCGACTTCGATGCAAAGTGGCAAAAGCATAAATGCTTTTGCCACGCTTATGCGCTTTTGGGGGAGTCTAATAGAGTTTTTCTCCGGCTTCAATTGCCATTATCTGATCAATGCGAGTTTGATGTCTGCCGCCCTCAAACTCTGTATTAAGGAAAACGTCGACCATTTCTATTGCAAGTCCTGCGCCGATAACTCTGTCGCCCATACAAAGCACGTTAGCGTCATTGTGCGCTCTTGTGTACTTTGCGCTGAAATAATCAGAGCAACAGCAAGCTCGGATACCTTTAACCTTATTAGCCGCCATTGATATTCCTACACCTGTGCCGCAGCAAAGAATTGCAAACTCGCACTCCCCTGCCACAACCTTATCGCAAGCCTTCTGCGCACTGATTGCGTAATCAAAGCGTTCGGGGGTATAGCATCCTACATCTATATAATCAATATTTTTTTCGTCGAGATATGAACGAATTTCCTCCTTAAGAGGAAATCCTGCGTGGTCACTTCCAATAGCTATCATAATTCATTCTCCTTTTTTAAGTTTTAGCTCTCTTTCTGCCTGACTTAATCTTAAGTAAACAGGAATGAGCCTTTCTGCCGGTATTCTTTCTTTATTTTCTGCCGCCTTTGACACGCCGACGGCATTCTGATAAAGCTTGTCCTCATCAGCTAAGACAACGTTTTCAAGTCCTATATTTTCATAGCATAGGCGTGCACCGTCACCCGCAATAATAACCTCGTCATACTTTGAAAGCTCACTTTTAAGCTCCTCGATTGATATGGCACGGTCATCACACATACGAGTTACGTTTCCGTCTTTAACGCTGAAAAGAGCGTTATAAAACTGCATTCTTCTTGCATCCATTACTGCACAGACAATGCCGTTTTCAAAATTATGTGCTATCGCTTCAAGAGTTGAGATTCCGACACAGGAAATATCTGCATTAAATGCAAGTCCCTTTGCAGTGGCTACACCGATTCTGACCCCTGTAAAAGAGCCCGGTCCTGAAGTAACGGCAATTGCCTCAAGCTCATCAAAGCTGTAGCCTTCCATAACTCTTTTAATCATAGGAAGCAGGGTTTCGCTATGCGTAAGTCCTGCATTAATAAATTCACTTTTAATTACTCTGTCACCGTCAGTAAGAGCCGCTGATGCCGTTACTGCTGATGAATCAAAAGATAAAAGCATTATATATCCTCATTTTTCCTGTAAATTTTAATTATTCTTTGAGTCTCCGACAAACGCTCTATTTCGACAATATAGCAGTCCTCAGGCAGAGCACCGTAAATATTTTCGCTCCACTCAACTGCCATATATCCGTCTGTTTCAAGAAAATCGAAAAAGCCTGTTGAATAAAGATCATCCCAACCGTCAACACGGTACATATCAAAGTGGTAAAGCGTATTTTCATCGCCTATATACGTATTGCAGATTGCGAAGGTGGGAGATGACACGTCGCAGTCAATTCCAAGTCCCCTTGCGACACCTGTGGTAAATGCTGTTTTACCCATTCCAAGCCCACCGAGATAAGCGATTACAGAGCCTTTAGGGAGAGTCTTGGCAAATTCGTTTGCGAGCTCAACGGTCTCCTCATAGCTATTGGTAGTATAAGTATTCATCAGAAAAGACCTACTGTGTTTCCGTTTTCGTCAATATCGATATTATATGCGGCAGGTGACTTTGAAAGCCCCGGCATAGTCATAATTGAGCCTGTCTGGCAAACGAGGAAGCCTGCACCGTTTGAAAGATTTGCCGAGGACACTGTAATTCTAAAGCCGCTCGGCTTACCGAGTGCCTGAGGATTGTCGGAAAGGCTGTACTGAGTTTTTGCCATACATACAGGTATTTTATCTGCTCCAAGCTCAATAAACTCGTCAATGCTCTTTCTTGCTTCCTTTGTATAATCAACACCGTCTGCACCGTAAATTTCTCTTGCGATAGTTTCAATCTTGTCATATACAGGCATATCGAGGTTGTAGAGATGGTGGAAATTGTTTTCCTTTTCGCAGGCAGAAACAACCTTCTCGGCAAGCTCCTTTGAGCCTTCGCCGCCCTCAGCGAAGCACTTTGTTACTGCAAAATCTGCGCCCTTGCTCTCGCAGTAGCTCTTGACAAATTCTATTTCCTTGTCGGTATCGGCATAGAAGTGGTTGATTGCAACGACTACAGGTACACCGAACTTTTTGAGATTGTCTATATGTGCGCCGAGGTTTACACTGCCCTTTTCGAGAGCTTCAAGATTTTCCTCAGCAAGCTCAGTCTTTGGCACACCACCGTTATATTTCATTGAACGAACGGTTGAAACGAGAACGATACAGGACGGTGTAAGCCCTGCAAAGCGACACTTGATGTCAAGGAACTTTTCTGCACCAAGATCAGAGCCGAAGCCTGCCTCGGTAATACAGTAATCACCGAGCTTAAGTGCAGTCTTTGTGGCACGTACTGAGTTACATCCGTGAGCAATATTTGCAAACGGACCACCGTGCATAATTGCAGGAGTGTTCTCAAGAGTCTGTACAAGATTAGGCTTGATTGCGTCCTTAAGAAGCACGGTCATTGCGCCGTTAGCCTTGATGTCCCGGCAATAAACAGGCTTGCCGTCATATGTATATGCAACTAAGATATTGCCGAGCCTTTTCTTAAGGTCAAAAACATCAGAAGCAAGGCAGAGAATTGCCATAACCTCGCTTGCAACAGTAATGATAAAATGATCCTCTCTCGGAATACCGTTAAGCTTACCTCCAAGGGAGCAAACGATATTGCGCAGTGCACGGTCATTCATATCAAGACAACGCTTAATGAGTACTCTTCTCTGGTCGATATTAAGCTCGTTTCCCTGCTGAATATGATTATCAAGCATTGCGCACATAAGGTTATTTGCACTTGTAATAGCGTGCATATCGCCTGTGAAGTGAAGATTAATATCCTCCATAGGAACAACCTGAGAATATCCGCCGCCTGCTGCACCGCCTTTGATACCGAATACAGGACCGAGAGATGGCTCACGAAGTGCTATAACAGCCTTCTTGCCTATCTTATTCATTCCCTGACCGAGTCCGATTGAAACGGTAGTTTTGCCCTCACCTGCCGGTGTAGGATTAACGGCAGTAACAAGCACAAGCTTGCCGTCAGGCGTATCCTTTAATCTGTCATAAACGCTGTCACTTATCTTTGCTTTATAATGGCCGTAGGGTTCAAGCTCATCAGCAGTAATGCCGATAGTCTGAGCGACTTCGCTTATTTTTTTCATCTTTGCCTGCTGAGCAATTTCGATATCACTTAACATAATTAAATCTCCTTTTGTAGTCAAAGGTTAATTCTTATAATTTTACGCACTTATTATATCATACAAAACATAATAATCAAATATAAATTTTAACAATATATGTATTATTTTAATCTGCACTTGAAATAGGCAAAATATTTTAATATAATAATACTATTCTTACTATTCTTTGAAGAGGAGGTTACTGTAAAATTGAATAATACGCAAAAGAAGATTGGATTTTTCGGCGGTCTTGATTTTGTAACTGTTCTGACAGCAGTCATAGGCTCTGCGTATGGTCTTGCTCTCGTTTACAGTGCCACCTATTCTTCGCTTACTGACGGCAAAATAATCAGCAGTGATGTCAGAAGTATGCTCGTTTCCGTTAGTGTGGGACTTGTTATTGCGCTTATAGTATCGAATATCGACTATGAAATCATATCAAAGCTGTGGCCTCTTATTGCGGCGGGGTGCGTCGGACTGATGATATTTACAATGTTCTTCGGTGTTGCACCGTCAGCAAGGCAGGATGCCAGAAGCTGGCTTGATCTTAAGGTATTCTATTTCCAGCCGTCTGAGCTTCTTAAGGTCGGCTTTATTATTTCGTTTTCATATCATCTTGATATGGTTAAGGACAAGATAAACAGGCTTAAGACAATCGTACCGTTAGTCATTCACGGAATTGTGCCTATTGCGCTTGTTGTAGCGACAGGCGACTCGGGCTCTGCGCTTATCTTTATGATAATGTTTATTGGAATGCTGTTTTTTGCAAGGGTACATATAGGTTACTTCGTTGCAGGAATATGTGCAATAATCGTAGGCTTTACATCTGCGTGGAAGCTTGGAATAATAAACGGTATTCAAAGAGAAAGAATTACTGCGCTGTTTTACCCTGATATTTATGCAGACACATTGTATCAGCAAAATCACGGCAAGATTGCCCTTGGTGGAGGCGGATGGCTCGGACAAGGCTACCTTAACGGAAGTATGACGCAATCGCTTTCAAACGGAGTTCCTGAGAATCAGAACGATATGGTGCTCACCGTTGCAGGAGAGGAGTTCGGATTTATCGGCTCTCTTGCAGTAATCGGTATTCTGCTCGTTCTTGTTTTGAGGGTACTGTTTACGGGACTTAAGGCAAGAGATAACGTTGCTTACCTGATGTGTGCAGGCATTTCCGTAATGCTGTTTGCACAAATGTTTATTAATATCGGTATGGAGCTTTCGTGGCTTCCTTGTATTGGCATTACGCTGCCTCTCTTTTCGGCAGGCGGATCGTCATCACTTTGTATTTATCTGGCACTCGGATTAGAGATGAGTGTATTCAGGTACTCGAAGGCACAGAGAAAATCGCTTCTTTATCAGTAAAAAAACCTGTCTTGTTCATTGAACAAGACAGGTTTTTGTAATTGGTGCGGACAACGGAAATTCCATTCAATACAATTTGGGAGTGATTATGCGATTTTTATTTATATATTCTGATAGTGGCGGTGTAGTCACCGTATACCCAGCAATTGCTTACGCCCTCGATTGAAGGAATTACATCAAGTGTAAACTCGCCTTCGCTGATTTTGCTTGAATTCTGCTTTGCATTAACAGTTAACGAAACATTTTTGGTGCTTACTTCTTTAAGAGCCTTATTTGTTCCGACTGTGGTAACTCTGTAATCACTTAAGGAAATTACCTCGAACTTATAGCCATCGGGAAGATTTGACACCTTTACATTTTCATCTGTAACAGAAACTGTGCTTGAGCTATAAGTGTTTGCAACCTTGACTGTAACGGTGATTTCAGTAACGTCATCAAGAATAACAAGGCTGTCAAGATTATGAACGTCAAAGGTGAATTGATTTTCGCCTACAGTAAGGTCAGAATAATCAATCTGCCCTATTATACAGCTCTCTATGTCAACATCATCAAGAACGCCTACGTTCACCTTGCTTACGCTGTAGCTTACGTCAAGAATATTCTCTTTGATTGAAGCCGGTTTATTAGTAAATTCAACTGCCACCGGAAGCTCAGTCTGCTTAAGAATCGGAATAGTCAGGTCAAGAAGACTTATCTCACTGCCGTTGCTGTCAAGGAGTGTGATATAATCGACTTTGTTATTATATTTATCAAGTGCTACCGGTGAAACTGAAATATTCTTAGTATCCGTTAGCTTTTCACCCTGTAAATCAACATCGCATTCTATAGAATTAACTCGGGAAACGTAGGTTGCAGGGCCTGAAACAGTAACAGAGCTTTCGCTCATAATAGTCTGACCCAAAATATAGCCGTCTTCAACGATTTTCTCGTTGCCTAAGTTAGCGTTAACCTCCATAACCTTTTGTGCTTCTACATCAAAAAAAGCACTGTAGGTTGTGGGGAAAAAGCTGAGAATTTCAAAATCGGCGTTATCCTCAGCCTGTATTCTTATCGGTACCTGAGCAAGTCCGCTCTCCGTAACGTAATTAGTCTGCAAGCTTGCGATAATATCATCTGCAGTTATATCCTTAGCAAGATACTTCTTGCATCTTACATTAACATCAACATTAATGCTCTCTTCTCCGTAGCATTTAAGACCGAGCTGTGATGCTGCAGATTTGGAAAAATCGGCAACTACCGAAACTGATACAGTCTTAGTTGTTTCGGGCGAAAGATTCATTGACGTTCCCACCCAGATTACGAGTGCACAGACGATTGAAAAGATAATCAGGTACTTATCATTATAAATAAGCTTTCTAATAGAGAAGCCGCTTTTTTTCTTACGAGCCATTACTTTTTAATCCTCCTAACAAGCCTTGTAATAATCTTATCATCTGCAGATGAGCCTGTAGGAATGAATGCAGTTGTAAGAATATCTCTTAAGTCACCGTCAGAAATGTCAAACTGAAGCACACCGCCCTTAGCAACAGAAATTGCGCCCGTTTCTTCGCTGACGATTACAACTATCGCATCACTCTGCTCGCTTAATCCTATGGCAGCTCTGTGCCTTGTTCCGAAGGACGAGGAAACTGTTTTCTGCGTTAAAGGAAGTATACAGCCTGCCGAATACACCTTGCCGTCACGAATCACCATTGCACCGTCGTGAAGCGGTGATTTAGGAAAGAATATATTTTCAATAAGCTCACGTGAAGCCTTGGCATTAACCTCTGTGCCTGTTGCGATAATATCACCGAGAAGTGTTGCATTTTCAAAGCATATAAGTGCGCCAATCTTTTGGTCGCTCATATTAGAGCAGGCTTTGCAGACCGAGGTTATCGTGCCCGACATTTCTGCAATATCAACTGCTACACCAGGGTGGATTATAGTTTTAAGGCTCTTTGCAGTAGCTCCGTGACCGACCTGCTCGATAATGTGCCTTATCTCGGGACCGAATAGAATTACAACAATTATAAGAATATTTGAATACACTGCCCTGAAAATAACAGTCGTAGCCTCCATATTCAGCAGTGTTGCAATTCCGTAAGCAACAGCGATAAGGACAAGTCCTTTCGCAAGCTGCATTGCCCTTGTTTCTCTAAGAATACGAATACAGATATAAATAATGACCGTAACTGTTAAAATATCAAGAAAATCAAATATCGTGAAGGTTGAAAAAACACTTATTATTCTGTTGAAAAATTCTGAAATGGAAGTAAACATCCTACTATCCTTTACTCCTTAAATATTTATATTTATATAGTAACATATTGTTTGTGAGAAATAAAGGGAATATTAGAGTTTTTTCAAATAGTTTATAAAATTTTCACAATCCTTAAAGCTTGTAAATACTGACGGACTGACTCTTACTGTTCCACGTTCATCGGTACCGAAACTCATATGGGCAAGCGGTGCACAGTGGAATCCTCCACGCACTGCAATATTTCCGTTTCCGAGAAGTGATGCCGTTTCCTCCGAAGAATAATCCTTATAATTAAACGAAAGAATCGGAGCTGAGTTAAATCCATCGGGTGACGGAGTATATAAAACTGCGTTGCTGTCAGCCGATAAAGCAGAATAAATATATTTTATAATCTTCATTTCGTGAGAATAAATGCTTTCTATTCCTTTTTTCTTTACAAACGTCACACCTGATGCAAGTCCGATAATACCTGAATTATTGAGCGTGCCTGCTTCAAATCTGTCCGGAAGGAAATCAGGCTGGTCAGGCTCCATAGAAAGCGAACCCGTACCGCCCTCAATGATTGTTTGGGGCAGTACACTGTCATTAAGAGCCATAAAGCCTGTTGCAAGCGGTCCGTAAAGTCCCTTATGACCTGCGGCGCAGAGAATGTCTATATTATCTCTTACAATATCGATATCAGTCACACCAACGATTTGCGCTCCGTCAACGACAAATCGTATACCGTGTTTTTTGGCGAGAGCACCTATTTTTGAAATCGGCATTGCACATCCGAAAACGTTGGATGCGCCTGTGCACACGATAAACGATGTATTCTCCTGTATACTGTTTTCAAAATTTGACAGAAGCTTATCCTCGTCATAATCATACGGTACAACTGTATAGGAAATGCCTTTTCTTTTTGACAAGGCATACACCGGACGGTAAACGGCGTTATGTTCAAGGGATGAAATGATTATATGGTCTCCTTCCCTTGCAAGACCTTTGATTGCCATATTGAGAGCAAGAGTACAATTCTGGGTGAACACAATATTCTGAGGCTCGGCATTAACAAGCTCGGCAATTGACTGCCGAGAGGAAAAAATCATTTCGGCAGTGTTAACAGATTGTGCATAACCTCCCCTGCCGCTGTTAAAGCTGTAACGCCTTAATGCATTACAGACTGCTGCAACAACGCTTTGCGGCTTTGGATAGGTGGTTGCGCTGTTGTCAAGATAAATCATACGCGCTCTACACCTCTGACCCTGATTCCTGCATTTTCTATGGCTTTAACCGCATCCCTGTCCTCAGTATATGCCAAAACTGCCCATCCGCATCCGCTGTCGGATTTATTGGGAGTTATTCTCTTTAGATGTGCCTTATAGCCTTTTGAGGAAAGTATCCGAACACTTCGCTGTGCATTGGTTATTGAGCCTACCTTTATTAACAATTTCATATATGATACCCCTATTCATAGATATATTTATAGCATACAATATTCTATGCAGAGGGGTTAATGTTGTTTAATGAGGTTATAGACACAGTGAAGTGGTCATTAACGGAACGATGCGGTCATCGTTCCCTATGCAATGAGTAGAAAAAGGGGAGGATAATATCCTCCCCTACAAGCAAGCAATAATGCTTCTGTTATATTTTTAGGGGAGGTAATCTGCCTCCCCTGCAATTTTTATAAAGTTTTACTTATTCTTTTTCTTTGCTTTTTTGGCTTTCTGCTGAGCAAGCTCTTCTTCGAGTTCCTTCTTCTTGCGAGCTGTTTCCTCAGCCTTTAATCTGTCTTCCTCCTCGGCACGAGCCTTTGCCTCGTCATAAAGGGCGGCAATTTCATCAAAGTGAGAGAAATTCTCCTGCTGAACAAGAAGCTTTCTTGCTGTGATATACACGTCTGCTGCACGGTTGAATACTGCATGTGTATCCATTTCCTTTTTAGAAGCTTCCCTTGCGTTCTTACGCTTTTTAGATGCAGTTTTAATCTGCTGCTTCAATTCGGCAATTCTTGCCTCATTCTTATCCTTTTTAGCAAGTGAAAGCTCTTTTGTAAGTGCACTGATGAGCTCGTCGCACTCGTCCTCAATATTAAAGAAGTCTTCGATTATTGACATATCAGGCTCTACAAACTCATTGACTGTGCCGAAATGCTTAACGAAATTCTTGTAAGATGAAAGCTTTTTCTTTGCAAGCTCGATACTGATTTTTCTGAATTCTTTTTCATCAGCAGTGCCTTTAGGAAGTCTTTTTGCATCTTTAAGCTCCTTCTTAACGGCATCGATGTCAGTATTCTTAATTCCGTCAAGACCCTGGTCACATACTGCCTTATAAAGTGAGAGCTGTTTTTGAACGATAGGTGAATTGAATTTATCAAGCTCGGCACATACGAATTTAGAAATCTCAATTTCTTCGTTAAATTCAAGGGCTTCCTTGTACGCTTTCTTGGCAAGTTTCTTTTCTGCCTTATCGGTGATACCCTTATAGCTGTTTTTGTCTACAGCCTTCGGCTCTGCCAATGCCATTTCTCTTGCGTCATTTACAAGGTCGATAGCTTCAACAAGCTCTTTATCCTTAAGAGCATTATTTGCATAGTCCTCAAATAGAGCTCTTACCTTAAGCACGCGAATAATGGACTTCTGCTTATCCTCTGTTAAATCATAGAAGAAGAACGGAATAACATTCATCAGCGCACCGATAGCCGCAACGACAACAAGAATTCTGAGTAACGGAACAAGAGTTCCGGTGACGTCATAAAGTGCGTTTGAGGGGTTAAACATATCCTGTCCGTTTGCTGCCTGCTCGGAAAGTAACTGACCTATCGTCTGCTTTGTTCCGGGGAGTATTCTTGACATAAGATCACTGTTGGCAACAACTTTCTTTGCGTTAGCCATTGTCATACCGTAGCGCTCCTGGAGTGCAGGAAGGACGCCGGCGGTAACAAGCATAATAACGTTTCCTATTGCAGTTACAGCAGAAAACATACCGTCGATTCTTTCGCCCGTCTGATACTGCTGATAATCCCTGATGTCCGCCTGAATTGACGGATTAAGGATATGTGCAAACGCAGCGACGATACCGTTACAGTAAAGGCAGACAAGGACACCCCAGATAATAAACGGCTTAAGGTTGCCTGTTGCATCCGTACCTCCCGAAACAATAGGAAGCATCATAATGATGAACAGTATATTTAAAAGATTCGTTACTATCTGTACCTTTTTCTTGCCCCATTTTCTGATGAAAAACGGTGCCATAATCATACCCCAAAGGGCAGCGTTTCCGTTAAGAGTAACAATAATCATATAAACATTACCCGAAGCGGCACCGCCGTAGTTATATAACCAGTAAAGAATATTTGAATAAGCGTTCTCTAAAAATCCAATCCATACGGCAAGAGAAATAATCCAGAAATACTTATTCTTTGCAACTGCCCTAAAAGCATCAGTAAATTTAATCTGTACTACGTGGGTTTTTGCCTGAATAATCTTCTCCTGAGTGTTAGCGTAAATGATAACGCACATAAGAATACCTATAACGCCGACAATCGGAAAAGCAAGTCGGTATACACGAATATCCGTCTGATTAGTATGGAAAATATTCTGCGCAATAAAAGGCATTATCATATTAAAGACTGACGGGCCAAAAGAATAAATAACGCTTTTTATTGAAGCAACGTCAGCTCTTTCCTGTGAATTAGGAGATAATACGTGAATGAGATTTTCATATGAATCATAAAAGAAATAATAGAAAAACTGCATTCCTATGTTGAAAAGCATAACTACTGCGCACTTAGCAACGTAGTAAGCAGGCTTGCCGAATACAAGTGACTCGCCGAAAATAGTCTTAAGAATATCGTACGGAAACCACACCATACCGACAAAAAGGATAACTGACGGAATACCCATAGAAAGAATATACGGGCGGTACTTACCCGCTTTATTTCTGGTATTATCAATTATATGGGCTCTTATGCCGGTAAGTGGAATACCTGACAGCACACCGATAACGTAGAGTATGTACATATCGGTCATACCTATACCGATTGTGCCTGAAATAAACACGTTTGTTGCACCGAGAATACACGATATGCTCATACATACGACGAAGTAAAAGCCGATACCTCCGAATGCATACGACGCAATTTCCTTGAAGGACATATATCTGCCTTTTGGCGGTTCCTTCCAGAAGTAGCGCACGTTGTCAAGTAATTCCATAGCCTTTTTCTTTACATCTAAATCAGCCATTTTTATCTCCCCTGTCGTGTTTTATATATAGAGTATAACATATATATCAAATAAACACAAAAGAAATTTTATATTTTTATTTAAAATTGATAATAAAGTCGTCATTCTTGCCTGAAATTGTTACCTTTACCTGCGAATTATCAGCCGTAAATGAGGTGGAATTTCTAAGCTCTTTATAGGTGTCATTCTTGATTTTTTCAATTTTCTGACCGTCGGTATAGAGGAATGAATCTGTTGAATAAATGCTCTTGACGTCCTTGTTATTCATAGCAAAGTATTTAAGTGCCTTGCCTGAGTTATCGGAAATTTCTGCTGCAGGGTCAAAGAAGTACCATTCGTCATTAAACTTAACGGTTGAAATTATTGTTGATGCGCCGTCGTAATTAACAACGTGGCACGCTCTGCCTCCTCCCTGAAGTGCGAGATACTCGAATGCAGAATTGACGTATGAATAATGCCCCTTGCTGTTAATGATTGTGTCAAACGTGCTTGATGCATTATTATCAAGCGTGAAATTCTGAGTGATATAAGTATAGACGTTGAATATGTATTCATTAACGTTTACCTTGCCGTAGCTGCACTCATTCATAATATCACTTATCTTATTCTTAAACTGAGCGACAAGAGCATTATGAGTATCTATATCATTGGTATAGGTTAACGAAAAGCCTGCACCGTTTTCAAGCGGTGCCATAGACTTAACGAGCGGATATAACGGAAAGCAGGTATAAAACAGCTGTGTTACGGCATCAATCATTGATGCGCTTATTTTTACTTCAGGCTCACCGTTTTCAACGGCAGAGCAAAACTTTTCATACGAGCGCAAGGTAGCTTCGTCTGCAGTGGAATAGTGACTGTCAAGGGTATACTTGAGGATGAAATCGCTCTTTGATGTATTTGCTTGCTTTGAACAGCCGTAAAAACAGGATATAAGCATTACAACTGAAAGTAAAACCGAAATTAACTTTTTCATTTTATGACCTACCTTTCATCTGCTGCATTTTGTATACACAGTCAGAAAAAAAATTTTTATACGCTTTGCAAAAGTCGGCAGATACGCGGTTTCGCTTGCATCCGCCACCCCTGCAAATATAGAAATAATCACACGACTTGCATTTATCGTCAACCAAAAAAGAATTTTTTAAAAATTCTACGGCTCTTTCGCCATGATAAAGCTCATCAAAGGAGCTTTCGTTAATGTTGCCGAGATACCAGTCATCCGTGCAGTAGAAATCACAGGGATAGACGCTTCCATCACCCTCGACTACAAACTGGGTTGAGCAAAAGCCGTTCATACCGCACTGTTCTGCATTGCCGCCCTTCATCAGCGACATATAATTATCGAAGGAGCGAACCGACACGTAGTCCCCTCTCATATAATCGTTGAAATAGATATTAAAGCATTTTTTCAGGAAGTACTCATAGTCATCATTATTCATATAAATGCTTTCGTCAAAGCTTTCATCAAACGGCTTAAGGCAGGGAATAAACTGAAGATACCTGAGATCATTCTGCTTGAAAAACCTGTATGCTTTTCTGAAATTCAGTGCAGTATTTTTTGTAAGTACGGACAGAATATTGAATGTTACGTCATATTTTTTCAGCAGATTTATTCCTTTTATAACGTCATCAAATGAGTCGCTTCCGTCGGGATACACTCTGTATTTATTTATTTCACTGTCGCCGTCAAGCGACACACCGATAAGAAATCTGTTTTCTTTGAAAAACCTTGCATACTCCTCGTCTATCAATGTGCCGTTTGTTTGCAGGCAGTATGAAATCCTTGCTTTATTCTTATTACTGCTATTTGCGCAGTCAACAAATTCTTTGAAAAAGTCAAGACCTCTGAGAAGCGGCTCACCGCCCTGAAAGGTAAAAATGACTTCACTCCCCTTTGCAAAATCGAGTGCTGATGCAATTACCGATTTAGCAGTATCAAGGCTCATAAAGCCTTTTAAGCTTTCGGCACGGCTTTCAGTCAGTGAACGGTAAAAGCAATATTCACATTTAAGATTGCAAATGCCTGAAGCAGGCTTGAGCATCACGGAAATTGACATATTAATCTCCTTAACCGATTATCTGTTATTAATTATATATCATAACAACGATTTAGACAAGTTAAATTATTTGACATTACGTTTATGAAGTGATATAATAGCTTCATACTTTATTGCACTAAAGGAGAAAAGTCATGGAAGAAAAGAAAATACCATACAAAATTTATCTTGATGAAAGCGAAATGCCAAAGCAGTGGTACAATTTGCGTGCAGATATGAAAACTAAACCGGCACCGCTTCTCAACCCTGCAACGCTTCAGCCTCTTAAGGCAGAGGAGCTGGCTCCGATTTTCTGTGAAGAACTTGTTAAGCAGGAGCTTGATGAGGATACAAAATTTATTGATATTCCTGAAGAAATACTCGACTTCTACAAGATGTATCGTCCGGCACCGCTTGTTCGTGCTTACTATCTTGAAAAGGCACTCGGCACACCTGCTAAGATTTACTACAAATTTGAGGGTAACAACACATCGGGAAGCCACAAACTTAATTCTGCTATTGCACAGGCATACTATGCAAAGAAGCAGGGACTTAAGGGCGTTACAACCGAAACAGGTGCAGGTCAGTGGGGCACAGCTCTTTCAATGGCTTGCTCATATTTCGGTCTTGACTGTAAGGTATTTATGGTAAAATGCTCTTACGAGCAGAAGCCGTTTAGACGCGAGGTTATGAGAACATACGGCGCAGACGTTACTCCTTCCCCATCAGAAAACACAGAAATCGGTAAGAAAATTCTTGCTGAGCATCCCGGTACTACAGGAAGCCTTGGTTGTGCTATTTCTGAGGCTGTTGAGGTTGCTACAACTAACGAGGGATACAGATACGTTCTCGGCTCAGTTCTCAATCAGGTGCTTCTTCACCAGTCTATCATAGGTCTTGAAACAAAAATTGCTCTCGATAAATACGACATCAAGCCCGATATAATTATCGGTTGTGCAGGAGGTGGCTCAAATCTTGGCGGTCTTATTTCTCCGTTTATGGGTGAAAAGCTCAGAGGTGAGGCTGATTACAGAATTATTGCTGTTGAGCCTGCAAGCTGTCCAAGCTTTACCCGCGGTAAGTTTGCTTATGACTTTGCTGATACAGGTATGATTTGCCCTCTTGCAAAGATGTACACACTCGGCAGTGGATTTATTCCGTCAGCAAACCACGCAGGTGGTCTTCGTTTCCACGGTATGAGCTCTACTCTTTCTCAGCTTTATCACGACAAGTATATGGAAGCAGTTGCAGTTGAGCAGACGGCAGTATTTGATGCTGCTACACAATTTGCAAGAGTTGAGGGTATTCTTCCTGCTCCGGAAAGCAGTCACGCAATCCGTGTTGCTATTGATGAAGCTCTTAAGTGCAAGGAAACAGGCGAGGAAAAGACAATCGTATTCGGTCTTACCGGAACAGGCTACTTTGATATGTACGCATATCAGAGCTTCAATGACGGCAAGATGGGTGATTATATTCCTACTGATGAGGAGCTTGCTGTTGGCTTTGCAGGACTTCCTAAAGTTGATCTTTAATCTGCAAAACAGAAAAATAAACGAGAAAAAGCTGTATCGACTGATTGTCGATACAGCTTTTTTAGTTATTTGGCGGACGAGCAATGCTCGTTCATACTTTGATAAAGGAGCGATGCGGTCATCGCTCCCTACAGAAATTCTATTCAATAAAGCTTTTGTTTTGTGCGGTTATGCTCTTTTTTATGCGCCGCGGACTTCTGTGCAGCGAGCGAGAAGCTGATCCCATCTTCTGTCAACTTCTTTTTGGAATTCTTCGATCATCCACTCATTCTGCGGCTTGAACATATGCTTGAATCTACCCTGCTTAATGAGCCATTCCTCGATAGGAACGTAATTTTTAGGCTGATAGTTGAGTATCCACTTGCCGTCAATTACCTCAAAAAGCGGCCAGTAGCGAGTTTCTACCGCTAACTTGCATATCTCCATAATATCGGGTGTATTATATCTCCAGCCTCTCGGACACGGAGCCATAATGTTAAGAAAAGCAGCGCCCTTTGTGTAGATAGCTTTTTCGCTCTTTCTGTACAAATCTCTGAAATTCTGAACAAAAGTAGTCTGTGCAACGTAAGGCACCTGATGCTCTGCGATTATTGCAGAGAGGTCTTTTCTGTACTGAGATTTACCTGTAGGAACTGCCTTGCCGACAGGAGTAGTAGTTGTATCGGCAAACATAGGTGTTGCTGAGGAACGCTGAATACCCGTGTTCATATATGCTCCGTTATCGTAGCATACGTAAACCATATCGTGACCTCTTTCCATTGCACCTGAAAGTGACTGGAAGCCGATATCATACGTACCACCGTCACCGCCGAAAGTGATGAACTTATATGTATCATCAAGCTTGCCCTTACGGCGAAGAGCATTATATGCCCCCTCAACGCCTGACATTGTTGCGCCTGCATTTTCAAATGCGTTATGGATATAGCTATCTTTATAAGCAGTATACGGGTACATAAAGCTTGAAACCTCAAGACAGCCTGTAGCGTTGCCGATTACTGCCTTATCCTCAGGCTTAATTGCTTTGAGAACGTTTCTTACTGCGATAGTACCTCCGCAGCCTGCGCACATTCTATGACCGCCTGCAAGGCGATCCTCTCTTCCTGCATATTCCTTGAAATTATACATTAAAATCGCCTCCTTACTCTCTAACGCCCATATAGCGATACGGATTTTCAACCTTGCCGTCAGCGGCAATCTTTTCGAGCTCGTTATATACGTTAATCATATCCGAAACCTTGACGTCTCTTCCGCCAAGACCGTAAACGTAGTTTACTGCAAGAGTATCGCTCTTTGCTCTGTAAAGTGCAGTTGTTACCTCTGCACCGATAGGACCGCAGTTATCGTTGTAGCTTTCAGTTCTGTCCATAAGAGCTACTGCCTTGACACCCTTAAGGCTTTCGGCAATTTCTTCTGCGGGGAAAGGTCTGAAGAGTCTTATCTTAATAAGTCCTGCCTTGACACCGTTAGCACGAAGCTTATCAACAGCATCCTTTGAGGTACCTGCTGCAGAACCGATAATAACTACTGCATATTCTGCATCGTCCATTTTATATTCTTCAAACAGTCCGTATTCTCTGCCTGAAAACTTTGCATACTCCTTAGCAACGTCAAGAGTAACCTGCTTAGCATTCTTAAGTGCCTCAGCCTGTGCTCTCTTAGCTTCGAAGTAATAGTTACTTACGCTATACGGACCAACAGCCATAGGACATTCAGGATTGAGAAGTGAATTTTCGGGATTATACTCACCGACGAAATTCTTAACCTCGTCGTCCTCGTTGAGAACGATATTCTCAACTGCGTGAGAGGTAATGAAACCGTCCTGACAAATCATTACAGGAAGCATAACGTCCTTATGCTCGGCAATTCTGTATGCCATACAAAGATTATCGTAAACCTCCTGATTGTTTTCAGCGTAAATCTGAATCCAGCCTGAATCTCTTGCGCCCATAGAGTCACTGTGGTCGCAGTTGATATTAATAGGACCTGAAAGTGCTCTGTTTACAAGTGTAAGAACGCACGGAAGTCTGTTAGATGAGGCGAGGTAAAGCTCCTCCCACATAAGCGCCATACCTGCTGACGAGGTAGCTGTAACACTTCTTGCGCCTGCTGCCTGAGAACCGATTACTGCAGACATTGCAGAATGCTCTGACTCAACAGGGATGAACTCGCTGTCAACCTGTCCGTTTGCAACAAGCTTTGAAAAATACTGTGGAATTTCGGTTGAAGGAGTAATCGGGAATGCCGCCATTACGTCAGGATTAATCTGGCGAAGAGCCTCTGCTACTGCCTCGTTACCGCTTAATCTGTCCTTACGAGCCATATTATCTTACCCCCTTCATAGTGATTGCACCGACGTGGCAGCTCTTTACGCAAATGCCGCAGCCTTTACAATGGTCATAGTCGAATGCACCGCGTTTGCCGTCAACAACAGGAATACAGCTGTCGGGACAAACAGGAACGCACATCATGCAATGAATACACTTTTCTTCATCAATTTCAGGCTGAACGGAAGTCCACTCACCTGTATTAAATGATTCGGAGGTCTTTTCACCGTATATCTGCATGCCCTCGGTCAAATCTTTCCAAGAGCATTCAAGATGAAGCTTATTGATATCTGATTTCATATTCTATGTACCTCCTTATTTCAGCTCATCAAAAGCCATATGAAGAGCGTTCATATTGCCCTCTATTACTTCCGGCTTTGATGCAAATTTATGACGGAATGAAATTTCCATTTCCTTGAAGAACGTTTCCTTATCCATTACGCCTGAAACCTTAACGATTGCTGCAAGCATTGGTGTATTAGGAAAATATCTGCCAAGGCAGGCCTCGGAAACCTTTCTTGCGTTGATGCAATAGAGCTTGCCCTTATAGCCGTTAAGTTTAGCACGGATTTCCTCTGCCGGACGAGAGGTATTGACAACGATTGCGCCTTCCTCCTTAAGTCCGTTTGTTACGTCTACAACGTCAAGAAGTCCTGAATCAACGACTACGACAAAATCAGGCTCATAGATATTTGAATGAACACGAATTTCATCAGAGCTTATTCTGTTATATGCAGTAATCGGAGCGCCCATTCGCTCGGGACCGTATTCAGGGAAGCCCTGAACGTATCTGCCTGTCTTAAATGCAACGTCGGCAAGAAGCAGTGCCGCAGTTTTTGCGCCCTGACCTCCTCTGCCGTGCCAACGGATTTCTACTAAATCTGACATTATAATCTACCTCTTTCTTTAGAGAATTATATATAAAACAAAAACGCCTCTCTGCCCTAAGGCAAAGAGACGATAAAATTACCGTGGTACCACTCTTTTTCGTTATCACTAACGCACTTTATCTACTAACATAGACTATCCGATAACGGCGAATGCCGTCTGCACCTACTGAAATTCAGCACAGCCACTCGGGGATGATATTACGGTCTATCTTTTACTGCCTCGCACCATCCGGCAGTTCTCTGAAAAAAGGGTTAAACCGCTTTTTGTTCCCGTCAACGTGTTTAAAAATATTTATTAGTGAATAGATTATAATACAAGAAACTGCTTTTGTCAACAATATTTTTTAATATCCAAAATTTGTATTTTTATCGCCGACCTTTTGTCTTTTTTTAATATAAACAAAAATCGCAATAACCGTTTCTATCACATATACCGCAATAAATGCTGTTTTAATACGCATCAAACGCTGTTGACCGACGGCACTCTCATCCAAGGTAACAACCTTTATCGGCAGAAAGCCGTTCTCTAAGTCGCCGTATTCAATGTTGACTACTGTTTCATTCTTTCTTATGCAGTCAACAACTGTTTTGCCATCAGCATCTTTTATTACTATTCGGACATAATCATCATAAATTCCGTAAGGCGAATCTTCAAAATAGTCACTGATATATATATTATAATATTCGTCTGTATTCGGAGCGGGATCTACGTAACCGTCATCATCGTATTCCAAATAAACTTCTTCGCTAATATGAGAATTTGCATTATCAGAATTTAAGTTCGTTTCTGCGATTGAAACATCCTTTTCCATAAATTCGGCAAAACTCTCATAGTCCTCAAAAACAGTTCCGTCTGCAAATTTGGGCCAATAGCCGTCATCTGTAATTGCACAATAAATACCGAATGTAGAAGCTACAACAATCGATAAAACTACCGTGCAGATTAAAAGAAGTATTAAATTATGCTCCGCTCTGCTATTTACTTTCGGGGCAAGTAATCCTCTTTTGGTCAGCGTTAAATTGATAATACGGCAAACGGCGAAGCATATTATCAATATAACAACACCATACAACGCGCCGTATGCAAGCCACGTAACAGGAAGTATACCTATGTAAGCATCCATATCAAAATTTATAGGATTTGCAACGAGCGGCAAGGAAACAGCGAACAAAAACGAAACAAGAGCTGCAATATATTCTGCAATTTTAATAACAGATGATTTGAATTGCTTTATTTCCGTTTGCGAAAAATCATCATCCGCAACAGACAAAAATGCCTTATTAACAAATATTGCATGACATACGGTAGCAACCAAATAAAAGATTACAGCGATAAAAAATCCGATCACTGCTCTGGAAAAAGCAAAATTGCATATCATTGCGACAATCAGTCCGGCAAAAGCAATCGAACAGGAAATGATACTTCTGTTTTTAAATTCAGATAAGCTAACCGATATAATTCTGCGGCGTTGCTTTTCCCCTTTTGCAGATAATGCTTCTTCATCGCCTGAAAAACTATCATTTTTAAATTTGCGTTCACCGCATAAAAGTTCATCACATGTTATCCCGAATAAATCCGCAATAACTGGTATCAAAGATATATCAGGTGCGGTTTCATCTCTTTCCCAACGGCTGACAGCCTTATCGGACACATTAAGCTTTTCAGCTAACTGCTTTTGTGTCATACCGTTTGCCTTGCGCAGTACAGCAATAAATCTGCCTATAGATTTTTCTTCCATATTGTTCCCTCCAAATGAAACGTATTTGTTATCTTTATCCTACCAAACTGTCAGAGAGAAATACAGAACTTAAAGCGTTATTTACTCTCGCAAAGTGAGAATTTTAACAAAAACGCTGCCGATGTTGCCTGACAGCACCCTAAAAAAGGGTTGAACAGCTTTTTATACCATCAATATGTCTAAAATGCAATCAATCATTTGTCAGCAATTTTTCAGGTGAAAACGAAGGCTATCTTTTATGAGTCTTTATCGTCGTTTTGTAAACTATTCCATAGAGTTTACAGTCATCAAGAACAACCGTATGTTCTTTCGAGGTATCGAGCCACTCACCCTTATCAAAATCTGCTTCTGTAATATAATCACCATTTTTGTCTTGAACATCAAAAACAGGTACAACCATTACATACTTTTTGGTCGGCTTGAACTCAGCGTAAGCCTTCTCAACCTTGCAGGAAACATCCGTCTCGCCTTCAATAATGAATTCATACGATTCAGATTCTTCTATAGCTTCGGATTCACCGTTCTCTGAATAGAAGGTCTGTTCATCATAGTGCATATGCACATCTCCCCAGTCATCGTGCACATACAAGTAGTTTATATCGTAATCCTTTATACTTTCAGGATTGACAGGCTCATCACTCTCTATTACATAGACGCCATTAAATAACGGTGCAGTATCATCACCTACCCGTTCAAGTGCAAAGCAGGCACAGCCGAATATGGCACTTACAAAAAACAGCAGTATTAAAATCATACTTTTTAATCTGCTTTCTAACCTGACTGTTTTATGCCTGTATTTCATCATCAAAAAGCGAAAGACGACATAAAGTGATAACAGCGAAAGCAAAATACAGACTGCGACAAACGCTCCGGACATAATGCTTACTACACCTTCATTTTCAAGCTTTACATGATAAAAAGCAGTGAAATTTGCATAGCTTTGAAGCTCCCCTTTAAGAAGCTTATAGAGTGCAAACATTGTCGGAACGTAGCCTGTCGTAAAGCCATAGATAATAAAATTCAGCACAATACAGACTGTGGTAAACATCAGCTTGAGCTTTAATGCAACATAAAGCTCGGCGAGCATTATAATAACAAATGCCGAAAGAATATAAAAATGCCTGTATCCCATAAGATTAAAAAATATACCAGCGTTCTCCTCATATTCCCCGCTGAAAAATACAAATATAAAAACATAGAGAAGCAGTGCAACATTAAGAAGTGCAAAAACTATATTCAAAAAAGAGTAATTCGCATGAATAAAATTCAACTGCTGACCTACTGTTTCGGCATCCTCGCCCATATCGTCGTTTGCTTTAATACGAGCCGTTTCTTCATCATAGCCTGCGCTGATATAATACTCTGTCCTGTCATCAATATGAGCCTGCAGCTCTTTGCTTATTAGCTTTTTATGGTTTTTATTATAAATTTTATCCAAAGCAGCAGAAACGTAATCTTTCATATTGTTTTCCTCCTGCAAAATCAAGAAAAGCTGAGTACTTTATTCACAGAGCTCGAGTATAACTTCCATTCCTCTTTCTTTGATTCGAGAAGTTTTAATCCGTTCTTTGTAAGATGATAGTATTTTCGGTTTCTGCCATCGTGCTCTTCCCAGTATGAAACAAGATATTTTTCCTTTTCAAGCGCGTGGAGAATAGGATAGAGTGACCCTTCGCTCATAGAAAAAGTATTATCTGAACGAATTTCTATTTCTCTGATAATTTTGTAGCCGTATAAATCCTTGTTCTTCAGCACGCTTAAAACAAGAACAGCTGAACTTCCTTTCAATAATTCTTTACTAATCTTCATAGCAATCACCTCATACCTCTATTTTCGATGTATATACATAATAACACGAGGTATTAAATTTGTCAAGAAAAAAAGAGCGATGAAAAACACCGCCCTTTGAAATCAGGAATTAATATTAATACATTCCGCCGCCTTGTGCTGCTGCGAGTGCTGCTGCTTGTGCCGCATCAGCCTGCGGGTCTTTGATATCTGTTACGAGTGACTCGGTTGTAAGCACCATAGATGCAACTGATGCCGCATTCTGAATTGCAGAGCGTGTTACCTTTGCAGGATCTACGATTCCCTCTTCAATCATATCGCAATAGTTATCTGTTGCAAAGTTGTAGCCGTAGCCAATCTTTTCTGCGCCCTTGATTTTATCAATGATTACTGAGCCCTCCTTGCCTGCGTTAACAGCAATCTGACGAATCGGCTCTTCGAGTGCTTTAAGCACGATAGAAACACCTGTCTTGAAATCGGAATCATCTGTATCAAGAAGTGCCTCAACTGCCGGAATTGCGTTGATAAGAGCAACACCGCCGCCTGCAACGATACCCTCTTCGACTGCTGCCTTTGTTGCTGCAAGAGCATCTTCAATACGAAGCTTTTTCTCTTTCATTTCTGTTTCGGTAGCTGCACCGACCTTGATGACTGCTACACCACCTGCAAGCTTTGCAAGTCTTTCGTGAAGCTTTTCCCTATCAAACTCAGAGGTTGATGCTTCGATAGCAGTTTTAATCTGCCCTACTCTGTTCTTGATTTCATCGGAATCGCCTGCACCGTCAACGATAATTGTATTTTCCTTCGTTACCTTAACCTGTCTTGCCTTGCCGAGCATAGCCATTGTAGCGTCCTTAAGCTCAAGACCGAGGTCTGACGTAATAACCTGACCGCCTGTAAGAATTGCGATATCCTGAAGCATATCCTTTCTTCTGTCACCAAAGCCTGGAGCCTTTACGCAAACGCAGGTAAACGTTCCGCGAAGCTTGTTGAGAAGAATTGTCTGGAGTGCTTCGCCCTCAACGTCCTCTGCGACGATTACAAGCTTTTGTCCTGACTTAAGCACAGCCTCAAGAAGAGGAAGAATATCCTGAACAGTTGTAATCTTCTTGTCTGTAATAAGAAGCATTGCATCGTCGATAACTGCTTCCATCTTATCTGTATCTGTTACCATATACGGTGAGATGTAGCCGCGGTCAAACTGCATACCCTCAACTACCTCGCAAACTGTGTCGGCGGTTTTTGACTCCTCAATTGTGATTACTCCGTCAGCAGACACCTTATCCATTGCATCTGCGATAAGAGAGCCAACGTAGCTGTCAGCAGCAGAAACTGTAGCAACTCTTGCAATATCGTCAGAGCCTTTAATCTGCTGTGAGTTTGCTTTTACTGCTTCAACAGTTGCATCAACGGCAGCCTTGATACCGTTCTTGACCGCCATAGGATTTGCACCTGCGGCAACGTTTTTCATACCGTCACGAACAAGTGCCTGTGCAAGAAGAGTTGCGGTAGTAGTGCCGTCACCAGCGTCATCATTTGTCTTTGATGAAACCTCTTTAACGAGCTGAGCGCCCATATTTTCAAACGGGTCATCAAGCTCAATTTCTTTAGCAATTGTTACACCGTCATTTGTAATAAGCGGTGCACCGTACTTCTTGTCAAGTACAACGTTTCTGCCCTTAGGGCCGAGAGTTATTTTAACTGTATTTGCAAGCTTATCAATACCTGCCTGCAATGATTTTCTGGCATCCTCGCCGTAAATAATATCCTTAGCCATTACAATTCATCCTTTCGAAAATTATTCTACAACTGCAAGAATATCCTTAACAGATGTGATTGTGTACTCTGTACCGTCAAGCTTGACCTCTGTGCCCGAGTACTTGCTGATAATTACCTTATCGCCAACCTTGACCGTCATTGGGTTTTCTTCAGTTCCGGGGCCTACTGCAACGACCTCGCTCATCTCCGGCTTCTCCTGTGCAGATGCTGCAAGGATGAGTCCGCTCTTTGTTGTTTCCTCAGCTTCAAGAGCTTTGATAAGAACTCTGTCTGCAAGTGGTTTAATAGTCATAATATCACCTCATCATAAGATTTACATTTTTCGGTTAGCACTCTTGTGCTTCGAGTGCTAACAAATTCTATTTTACCAATAATTTTCCATTTGTCAAGAGTATTAACAAATAATTCAAAAAATATTTAGTACACAATAAATTATATAAATAAAATTGTGTATTTATTTCAAATGTCAGGGTAGAAAAGTTAGTGAGAAATCCCTCGCCACCGGGGTGGTCCCCCTCCCTTTAACAAGGGAGGCAAAAAAAGAGCGACCGAAGTCGCTCTTTAGATTGTGTTGAAATTATTTTTCTTCAGATGCTTCTGCTGTTTCTGCTACAGGGTCTGCTGAGAATTTGTAATCCTTACCAGGGAAGATTGCATTAAGAACAATACCTGCAATAGCAGCAACTGCGAGAGCAGAAAGCTTAACATTAAACTGTCCAATTGTGAACGGAACACCTTTTTGACTGTCAATACCAAGTGCGCAAACAAGAATGACAGCCGCGATAATTGTGTTACGAGCCTTTGAGAAGTCTACCTTTGCCTCTACGATATTTCTTACACCGATTGCAGAAATCATACCGTAAAGAACGAATGAGATACCGCCTACAACTGCGCCTGGGATAGACTCGATAACAGCGGCAAACTTAGGACAGAAGGAGAATAAAATTGCAAAGTAAGCTGCAATTCTTACTACTCTCGGATCATAAACCTTTGAAAGAGCAAGTACGCCTGTGTTCTCGCCGTATGTTGTATTGGCAGGAGCGCCAAATAGTGATGCAATGGTTGTAGCAAGACCGTCACCTGCAAGTGAACGGTGAAGACCCGGCTCATTGATGAAATTCTTACCGCAGGTAGCACTGATAGCAGAGATGTCTCCGATATGTTCCATAACCGTAGCAAGTGCAATAGGAGTAATTGCAATGATTGCAGTAATTGCCTTAGTTGCGTCGTGTACACCGCCGAACACTGTTGAGCTCCACTCAATCGGGAAGCCAATCCAAGCTGCCTCTTTAACACCTGAGAAGTCGATTGCAAAGCCTTCAACACCAAAACCGTTGCCGACAATGGCAGCTACAGTGTATGCGCCGATTATGCCTAAGAGGATAGGAACAATCTTAACCATACCCTTACCGAAGATGTTGAAGATAATTACAAGTGCAAGTGCGATAAGTGCAAGCCACCAGTTTGATGAACAGTTAGAAACTGCTGACGGAGCAAGTCCAAGACCGATAGCGATAATGATAGGACCTGTAACAACAGGTGGGAAAAGCTTCATTACTCTGTTGATGCCTATAAGCTTGATAACAGTTGCAAGAACTAAGTAAATAAGACCTGCACAGGCTACACCGAGGCAAGCGTACGGGAGCATTTCCTTATTAGGTGTGTCGTTCTCAAGCATTGGTGCAATCGTTGTATAACCACCGATAAATGCAAAGGATGAGCCTAAGAATGCGGGAACCTTAAACTTTGTGAAAACGTGGAACAAAAGTGTGCCGAGACCTGCCATTAAAAGAGTTGTTGAAATGTCAAGTCCTGTTAAAAGCGGAACTGTTACAGTTGCGCCGAACATAGCAAACATATGTTGAAATCCGAGAACAACCATTCTTCCGCCGCCGAGCTTGCGAGCATCATAGATGCCGTCTGTGCCGACTTTGATTTTTCCTTTAGCCATAATTTCTCCTTTTCATTATTAAATTAAAATAATTAAAAATTATTTTGTGCCGAAAATTCTGTCGCCTGCATCACCAAGACCGGGGATGATGTAACAATCGTCATTAAGCTTTTCATCAAGAGCAGCGCAGAAGATATCTACGTCAGGATGAGCTTCCTTAAGAGCTTCAAGTCCTTCAGGTGCTGCAATGATGCACATAAATACAACCTTGCGTGGCTTTCTGAGCTTAATCTGATTGATAGCGTCAATTGCCGAGCCGCCTGTTGCAAGCATAGGGTCAACTACGAAAACATCTCTGCTTTCAATATCCTTTGGAAGCTTGCAGTAATACTCAACAGGTGTGTGAGTGCTTTCGTCACGGTAAAGTCCGATATGACCTACTCTTGCAGACGGAACGAGCTCTAAGCAACCGTCAACCATACCAAGACCTGCACGAAGAATAGGCACGAAAGCAAGCTTTCTGCCTGAAATCTGCTTGCAGTCTGCAATACCGCAAGGAGTTTCGACCTTGACGTTCTCGGTAGGTAAATCACGGGTAGCTTCGTAAGTCATAAGCACCGTAATTTCGTTGATAAGCTGGCGAAAATCCTTAGTGCTTGTTTCGGTAGAACGAAGGATGCTGAGCTTGTGCTGAATTAAGGGGTGGTCAAAGACAACAACTTTTCTTTCCAAAAAATCTCCTCCTAATATAATCTTATTTTGTTAATAATAACACAATCCGACAAAGTAGACAAGAATTGTTACAAGGATGTAATCAAATAATACAGGTAATATAAAAAACGGAGCGATGTGATCATCGCTCCATACAAAATTCTATTTAATAACAATATTGATGCAGTTATGCACTTTTTAGTATGCAAGTTTTTATTGCAATACTTTTTTTAGGTATTGTCCTGTGTATGAGTCGGGACACTCTGCAATTTCCTCGGGTGTGCCTGTAGCAACGATTGTGCCGCCGCCGTTACCACCCTCGGGTCCAAGGTCGATAATATAATCTGCCGTTTTTATAACGTCAAGATTATGCTCGATAACAAGGACAGTATTACCTGCATCAACGAGCATATTGAGTACGTTCACAAGCCTGTGTACGTCTGCAGTATGAAGACCTGTTGTAGGCTCATCAAGAACGTAAATCGTCTTGCCCGTTCCTGTTCTTGAAAGCTCCGTTGCAAGCTTAACACGCTGAGCCTCGCCGCCTGAAAGGGTCGTTGCGCTCTGACCGATTTTGATGTAGCCGAGTCCGACGTCGGAGATAGTTTTGAGCTTTCTGTAAATTTTCGGCTGCTGAGAGAAAAATTCAACTCCCTCGTCAACAGTCATTTCAAGAATATCAAAAATTGATTTGCCCTTGAATTTCACTTCAAGAGTTTCTCTGTTATATCTTTTTCCGCCGCAAACCTCGCACGGTACGTAAACGTCTGCAAGAAAATGCATTTCAATTTTAACTATACCGTCACCCTGACAGGCTTCGCAACGTCCGCCCTTTACATTAAACGAAAAGCGGTTTGTTTTATATCCCCTCGCCTTTGCCTCTGCCGTCTGCGCGAAAAGGTCACGGATATCATTAAACACGCCCGTATACGTTGCAGGGTTTGATCGAGGAGTTCTGCCTATGGGTGACTGGTCGATATTGATTATCTTGTCAAGATTATCAACACCCGTCATTTTATCAAACTTGCCTGCTCTTTTCTTTGCTCCGTTAAGAACGGCAGAAAGATGCTTATTGATAATTTCGTTGACAAGGCTCGATTTACCTGAGCCTGATACACCTGTAACGGCAACAAATTTCCCGAGCGGAATTTCAACATCAATATTTTTGAGATTATTCTCACTCGCACCGAATACTGTAAGCTTCTTGCCTGTTCCCTTTCTTCGATTTTGAGGTACGGGGATTTCTTTCTTTCCGCTCAGATAAGCACCCGTAATTGATTCTTCGCAATTTATAATATCGTCAACACTTCCTGCTGCAACAAGCTCGCCGCCGTGAACTCCTGCTCCCGGTCCGATATCAACAATATAATCGGCACTGCGCATAGTATCCTCATCGTGTTCAACAACTATGAGCGTGTTGCCGAGATCCCGAAGATGCTTAAGAGTATTTATAAGCTTATCGTTATCTCTCTGATGAAGTCCGATAGAAGGCTCATCGAGGATATAGAGCACTCCCATAAGAGATGAGCCAATCTGTGTAGCAAGACGGATACGCTGAGCCTCACCGCCCGAAAGTGTCGCCGCTTCTCTCGCAAGAGAAAGGTAATCAAGACCTACGGAATTAAGGAAAGTAAGCCTTTCTCTGATTTCGTTTACAACGAGAGTGCCTATAAGCTTTTCCCTCTCTGTAAGCTCAAGATTATTTATAAATTTAAGCTCCTCGCCTATCGGAAGCGAGCAGAATTCGTGTATATTAAGTCCGCCGACTGTTACGCTCATAATTTCAGGAGTAAGTCGAGAGCCGTTACAATCGGGGCAGGTGCAGGTAGTCATTACCGTTTCAATATCACTTCTTGACCACTCGGAGTTCGTTTCCTCATATCTGCGCTTAAGGTTTGAAACAACACCCTCGAAATCCGTATTATACGTTCCTGTGCCGTACGACGTCACGCGTTTCATAGAAATCTTTTTGCCGTTTGTGCCGTAAAGAATAGCGTTAAGTCCTTCTTTTGAAATCATTTCAACAGGTACGTCAAGCGAGAATCCGTATTCCTTTGCCAAGCCTTCGAAATACATTTTCGCAATACTTCCGCCGTCCTTGATGTTCCAGCCCGACGCTTTGATTGCACCCTGATTAATCGAAAGCTTTTTATTAGGTATAATTAAATCAGGATCCACCTCACGGTACGAGCCTATACCTCCGCACTTCTTGCACGCACCGAAGGGGTTGTTGAAGGAGAACATTCTCGGGCTCATCTCCTCAATAACTGCGCCGTGCTCAGGGCAGGCATAATTAAGAGAGAAAAGCTCCTCCTTGTCACCGATAATATCAACGAGCAGTAAACCGTCAGTAAGATGAGTTGCAGTTTCTACAGAGTCGGAAAGGCGGGATTTGATTGAATCCTTGATTACAAGTCTGTCAACTATAACTTCGATGTTATGCTTTTTATTTTTATCAAGCTTTATTTCCTCCGACAAATCATAAACAGAGCCATCAACACGCACTCTGACAAAGCCTGATTTACGAATATTGTCAAGTTCCTTAACGTATTCGCCCTTGCGGCCCCTTACGATAGGTGCCATAATCTGAATTTTAGTACCCTCGCTTAATGACATAATTCTGTCAACAATCTGGTCAACTGTCTGCTGAGAGATTTCTCTGCCGCACTTGGTGCAATGAGGTCTGCCTATCCGGGCGTAAAGGAGTCTGAGATAATCGTAGATTTCGGTAACTGTTCCGACAGTAGAACGTGGATTTCTTGATGTGGTTTTCTGGTCAATCGAAATGGCAGGAGAAAGTCCGTCTATATAATCAACGTCAGGCTTTTCCATCTGACCTAAAAACTGCCTTGCATACGACGAAAGAGATTCAACGTATCTCCTCTGCCCTTCGGCATAAATTGTATCAAAGGCAAGGGATGACTTGCCCGAGCCCGAAAGACCTGTGAACACTATAAACTTGTCCCTCGGGATTGTTACGTCGATATTTTTGAGATTATGCTCTTTTGCACCTTTTACGATAATATCTTTGTTCATTATATCACCTTATATATGATTGGATTTCATATACTCTTTAAGTCCCTGTCTACCTTCCTTGGTGACAGGCTTAAGCCACTTTTTAGAGAAATAGAATTTGAGAGTCAACGTCACCTTAGGAATATCCTCAAAAGCAAGCATTACTGCATAAGCTACGAGAAACGGCACCTTGAGCACATATACTGCAATGAGGGTCGCAGGAACAGAGAGTGCCCAAAGGCATATAAGCTCATACTTTGCGCCTGTAACCGTTTCGCCGCCGGCGCGGAAGATTGACACTATTTCGAGATACGTAAGCATACGAAGCGGGAAAAACACAGAATAAATAACCATCATCAGCGAAGCAGTTATCACAGTAAGCTCACTGATATTATTGCCCATATTGAAAACGCTTACGAGCTGATTTCTAAAGACGATTATAAGAGCCGACATAGCTATAGCAAGAAGCGGAACTATAATCAAAAACTTCTTTGAATCCTCAATGCAGCGTTCTATATTACCCTTGCCGACTGATTTGCCGACCATAACGGCGGCGGAAGATGCTATACCTATAAATATAACGAATGCTACGTTTTCGAAACTTCTTACAATGGTGAGTGATGAGAAATATTCATAGCCCATATGGCCGAATATTATGTTATAGACAAACGTACCAAGTCCCCACATACTTTCGTTGATTACAACGGGCGTTGCTTTTTTGAGATATGTATTAAGCTCGTTTTTTGAAAAGGTGAAGAATTCACTCATTTTCGCTACGAGAATATTCTTTTTGATAACTGATACGAATACAATTACAACAAGTCCGAGCCACGCGGCAATTACTGTTGCAATTGCGGCACCTCTGATTCCCATTTTCGGGAAGCCGAATTTGCCGAAAATAAGCGAATAATCAAGAAAAATATTCAGCACCGTGGTAGAAAGTGATGCGTACATCGGGAGTTTTACCTCCTCGGTTGCACGGAGTGCTGCCGACAGTATATTGGTAAGTGCAATAGGGATATACGAAAAAGCCGCTATTCTCAGGTACTGAGTTCCGACACTCAGAACATTTGCATCCGAATTAAAAAGTTTCATTACAAGTGACGGAGTGAAGAATGCGAACACAGTAAAAATCAGTGATACCAAAAGTGAAAATAAAATTGACATTCCCGATGTTCTTCTGATTTTTTCTATATCCTTAACTCCCCAATACTGTGAGGTAAACAGTGAGCAGGCGGAACAAAATCCGACAAGCACCATAAACATCAGCCACGACCACTGACCGCCCATACCGACGGCAGAAAGCGACACCGTACCGAGTGAGCTTACAAACAGAGTATCAACAAGCGCAAAAGAGCTTGTAAGCAAATTCTGGAGTGCAACGGGTACGGTGAGCCTTATCATCGTTTTCCAGAAGCCTTTATCATTAAATAATTTAGTCATTTTATTAGTTTTCCTTTTCAAGTTCAGCAATCTGATCGCGCAGAAATGCAGCATGCTCAAATTCAAGAAGCCTTGCAGCCTCCTTCATTTCCTTTGTAAGCTTTTGAATGAGAAGCTGTTTTTCTTTCTTTGTAAGTCGTTTCTTTCTTCCCTCAAGCTTTTCTCTTGACGTAATTTCGATTATCTGATGAACGTCTTTTTTGATTGTTTTAGGAGTGATTCCGTGAGCCTCATTGTAGCTTTGCTGAATATTTCTTCGTCTTACAGTTTCGGTAATAGCTCTCTCCATAGACGGAGTGACGCTGTCGGCATACATAATAACCTCGCCGTTTTCGTTTCTTGCAGCTCGTCCGATTGTCTGCACGAGTGAGGTTTCCGAGCGCAGAAAACCCTCCTTGTCGGCATCAAGAATGGCAACTAAAGACACCTCGGGAATATCAAGACCCTCACGAAGAAGGTTGATTCCTACGAGCACGTCGAACTCGCCGAGGCGCAAATCACGGATAATTTCCATTCTCTCAATCGTATCAATATCGTGGTGCATATATTTAACCTTAACACCGAAGCCTTCGAGATATTCCGTTAAATCCTCTGCCATTGCCTTTGTAAGAGTAGTAACGAGTATGCGCTCCTTTTTCTCGGCACGGATATTGATTTCTGACAGCAAATCATCCATCTGATCCTCTGTAGGTTTAACGGTGATTATCGGGTCAAGAAGTCCGGTAGGTCTTATTATCTGCTCAACGATCTGCGTGCTGTGTTCCTTTTCAAACACGTTAGGAGTTGCAGACGTAAATATTACCTGATTTATTTTCTTGTAAAATTCATCAAACTGAAGCGGTCTGTTGTCAAGAGCACTCGGCAGACGAAAGCCGTATTCGACAAGACTTTCCTTTCTCGCTCTGTCGCCTGCATACATACCTCTCACCTGTGGAAGCATAACGTGGCTTTCATCGCAGAAAAGCAGAAAATCATCAGGCATATAGTCGATAAGAGTGAACGGTGCTTCACCCGTTTTTCTGCCGCTCATAACGGCAGAATAGTTTTCGATACCCTTGCAAAAGCCTGTTTCACGGAGCATTTCGATATCATTCATTGTACGTTCTTTTATTCTCTGCGCCTCAAGGAGCTTTCCCTTTTCTTCGAAATAGGCAACTCTTTCTACCATTTCGTTATAGATTTTCTCGATAGCAGTGTTCATCTTTTCTGCACCTACGACGTAATGCGAGGCAGGGAAAATGCTGATGTGCGATACGACCGCTTCTACCTTGCCCGTAAGAGGCTGAATTTCACAGATGCGGTCAATCTCATCACCGAAAAACTCGATTCTGACTGCGTTGCCCGAAGAGCCTGCGGGGAAAATTTCGAGCGTATCGCCTCTTACTCTGAACTTATTTCGGACAAAATTAATATCATTTCTTTCGTACTGAATCGCAACGAGCTTTGCTATAAGCTCATCACGGCTATATTCCATACCCGAGCGAAGTGAAATCACCATACTTTCGTAATCTACAGGGTCGCCAATAGAATATATGCACGATACGGAAGCGACAATTATAACGTCTCTTCTTTCAAAAAGTGACGCCGTTGCCGAATGACGAAGCTTATCAATCTCCTCATTAACGGCGGAATCCTTTTCTATATAAGTATCGGTTGTCGGCACGTATGCTTCGGGCTGATAGTAGTCGTAGTAGGACACAAAATACTCAACGGCATTATCAGGAAAAAACTCACGAAACTCACTGCAAAGCTGTGCAGCAAGAGTTTTGTTATGAGCAAGCACAAGTGTAGGTCTATTTACTTTTTCAATAATATTAGCCATAGTAAAGGTTTTTCCCGAACCTGTTACACCCATAAGAGTCTGCTCCCTGTCTCCGCGAAGAACACCGTTTACCAAAGACTCTATAGCCTGCGGCTGATCACCTGTCGGCTTATATTTACTTACCAGCTTAAACTTGTCCATACTGTGCACCTTAGTCTGTTTTGCATAAAATTTTACATACACGACTATTATACGCTAAAAATTTTAAAAGTAAATAGTAAATTAAGTAAAATACGAACTTTTGTTCTCATATGAATATTTTTGCAAAAAATAAAAGCAGACATAGGTCTGCTTTAGCTTATAAGTAATTTGAGCTTTTCCTTCGCTCAGACATTAAATATAGATTTAATTTTCTTAAAAACATCTTTTGATTCGGGAAGGAATTTGACAAATTGAAAGTCATGAAACATATTTTCGTAATCAAAATGATAAACGTCAACACCCGCCTGCTTCAATTTTTGATATGCCGAAAAGCTGTCACTCTGAGCTAAATCGGCTGAACCTGAAACGAGAATAGTTTTTGGAAAGCTTGTGAAATCACCAAAGCAGGGAGATAGATACGGATTATATAAATCCTCACCCCGTGCATATAAAGTTATTCTGTGTATTTTATCCTTTGCCATTTCATACGGTATTTTTTTAGGTATTCCATAAAAAGGATCACGATAGCAATTATCCCTATATGATTTGCCCGAATTCGAAAGGTCGCCCCAAAATGAAAACAGTATTATTGCATTTGGCAACGGATTATTATTTTTGCGAAGCTTCATACAAAGTGCGGCAGACATATTTGCTCCGCAGCTGTCACCGATAACAATAACGTTATCAGGATTTTCGCTTTCAATTAATTTCAGATAACAATTGTAAACATCTTCAAGCGGTATTGGGAATTTTACGTTTGGGTATACTCTATAATCAACACTGTATACAACTGCCCCACCAAATAACTTGCTGTAAAAGACTGCTTGTTTTCTATAGAAATCAGTTAATACCGCCTTAAAGCTGCCACCGTGAATATGAAAAATTATTTTGTCTGTTTTTACCTTATTGGGTTTTGTACATTCAACAAAACATTTGCCGCATTTTTCCCTGATTATAGTATATCCAAAAGGTTTATAGTGCGATTTTTTGTTATTCACTTTCTTTGCCTGCGTCGTTGAACGAGTGGCACTACGCTCATAGTTTGAATGAAATACAAAGCATAAAACAGACGTTACTATCTTTGATATTAAAGATTGTTTCATTGCAAGCCTCTTTTCAAAATCTTAAAAGCGTTCTTGTATAAGAATTTGCAGGACGCCACATTTCTCCACCAGCCAAAATGATGCGGTGTATACCGATAATACTTTTCTGCCTCCTGCACCAAGGCTAAATATCCTATACCAAATGCAAAGCGTATCATTTCCTCATCGGTACAAGTAACCTTAGATTTTGCAACAGCATTGTAAGCGTTAACGGTAGTCGTCTTTTCATTAAGCATTTTTGTAACTTCTAAGTTTATAAAATCGAAAAGACTATCACCCCAGAACGTGCGTTCCGGATCAATAATAATCAGTTGTATTTTACTATCTTTTTTTACGCAAAGAATATTTCCATACCACAAATCACAGTTAACCATAGTTGAAGGCACTTTTTCCAAAAGGTCTTTGTATTTATCTATATATGACAGCAGTTTGTCACCTCGTCTTGTTGATTTGCCCGCTCTCTTTGTATCGTTAATGAGATACAAGGTCATACTTCTTAAAGCGAGATACCAATTATCATATAAATCATTTTGCAAATATCCGTATTTATCATTGGTTACCTTATGAAACTTTGCAGTTATTCGTGCAATTTCCTCTTTGCACCAAATTCTTTCTTTTTCAGTTAAATCGGCATTATTGAGCTGTTCGCCCTCCATACGCTCCATAATGAAATAATCAGATGGGAATACGGTATGAGAAAAATCTTTATAATATACATAAGGCACTTTAACATCGGTACGTGCTCTTATTTGCGCGTACCAAAACACTTCGCCACGCATCATATCCTGTTCATAAGTGAGTATTCCGGTTTTGTCAAGCGGAGCCACTTTTAAAACATAATTACCCATATCTGTAACAACATCAAATACGGCATTATATTCACCATCTCCAAGCTTATCAAATGATTTAACTTTTCCAAGACAAGCAGAGTCAAACATCGACTCTATTTGCTTCGCTGTTAATTCGGGTTTAGTTCGGCTAATCATAAGAACACCTCCTGTTGTTATGCCCTTATTTTAATCTTGAATCCATTATGATTATATAATTATTCCGTGATTTATATTATATTTCCGTTGATAAATTAAAAAAATTGTGATATTTTTATTATGGTGATTATAATGAGCAAATACAAAATTAACGTTCTTGATGAAAGCCATATTTTCGGTGAAAGAGAAAACGGCATAATTCATACTCCGTATAAATTTGAAACTGCCTTTTTATCAAGCGTAAAAAAAGGCAGCCGTACTGACGTTAAGACGATGATTAATCAAATGATACAAAGCGGTATAAATATCGGCAAAATGTCTGATGACAGTTTAAGGCAAATGCAATATTGGGCAATATCGGTTTTTACGCTCATTACTCGTGCTGCAATTGACGGCGGTCTTGATGAAACTACTGCCTATAATTTTTCGGATAACTGCATAATGGCGGTAGACAGTATGACAATGATTGATGAAATCGTTGAATACATTATGCAAAAATGCATTGAACTAACCGATATGATAGCAGAAAGCAGAGAGAACAGCGTATACCCGCAACCGATAAGAAAATGTCTGCATTATATAAACACCCATTTACACGAAAAGCTAAATGTATCAACTTTATCAAAAGAATGCGGACTGTCAGAAGATTATTTATCATTTTTATTCAAGAAGAATTTAGGTATCAATTTATCAAGCTATATCAGAAATCAAAGATTACAAGCTTCAAAAGAAATGTTAAATGGTAATTATACTGTATCAGATATCGGGTATTACCTTGGATTTTGCTCTGAAAGTTATTTTATATCCTGCTTTAAAAAGGAATTCGGCAAAACGCCAAAGCAGTTTAGAAATCAAATGTAATTTATTTCTTATTTTATCTTCTCTGCTGAAATGACGTTAGTGAATAGTGAAAAGAGAAGTGTGAAGAGAACAAAAATAAAAGACAATCTTCCTGAGGAAGATTGTCTTTTATTTTTGGTGAGCCATCGGGGATTCGAACCCCGGACACCTTGATTAAAAGTCAAGTGCTCTGCCACCTGAGCTAATGGCTCGTACCACCTCAATGCTGTTTACTGAGGTGTGGCTGGGGAGGCGGGATTCGAACCCACGCATGACGGAGTCAAAGTCCGTTGCCTTACCGCTTGGCTACACCCCAATATCAACGATTTTGGGTAAAAAAAAAGTGGGGTGGGATATCGGATTCGAACCGATGACCTCCAGTGCCACAAAC
>JAFLRZ010000002.1 GCA_022511225.1 Eubacterium sp. | reverse complement strand
GTCACCTCGACCATTTGACTCACATTTTGTGGAAATTTATCCGCAAATTGTGAGTTTTTTGTTTTTATTAGGAAAGAACAAGTCATTCAGGCAAAATCGCACAGAAAATCACACCCAATTCACACAGCAAACAGAAAAATCACATAAAAGAAACACACTTTTGTAAGGAAACAGTGTCATCGAAAACAACTTTTTTATTTACGAAAATTTATATAATTGGATTATTTGTAAAGTATTGACAATTAGCAAATTTTATGATATGATACAAAGCACAGAGACAAAAAATATAAAATAAGGAGACAAAATATGAAAAGATTATTAACTGTAAATGAAACTTTAATCGAAACAGGAATTGCAAGAGCAACATTGTATCGTTTAATTGATGAAGGTTTACCTTATGAACAAGTTGGAACAAGAAAAAAACTATTCAATCCTGACGAGGTTAAGGAATTTATAGAAAAACGAAAAAATGCCCTTATTACGAAACTTAAAATAGGAAGTGAATACTCTAATGATGAAATTTCTCTAATGTTTAAATGTAGCACACAAGGTGGCATGAGACGTTCACACTCAACTGGAGCACTTGTGCTGACGTCTCATCATGACGACCCTAATAATGCATATTTAGATTATTGGCAAGGCGACACTTTTTTTTATACAGGAATGGGCATGGAAGGCGATCAGGATATAGAGTATGCTCAAAACAAGACATTGAATCAATCAAATCATAATGGTGTAATTGTCCATTTGTTTGAAGTATTTAGTAATAAAAAATATATGTATCGTGGCATTGTGAAACTTGTGGAAGAGCCTTTTCAAAAAGAAGAAAAAGATTTTTCAGGAAAAAAGAGAAAAGTTTGGAAATTTCCATTGAAGCTTATCACAAATAATTTATTAGATGAATCATTTGTAGATTCTGAGCAAAAATATATTAGTAACGCAACTCAAAAAATATCCGATAAAGAGCTAAGAAAGAAAATAAAACAATTTGATGGTATTCCACGCTCACGAATGACAAGAGCAAAAACGTATGAGTACAATCCATATGTTCGTGAATATGCAAAGCGGAGAGCAAAAGGTCATTGTCAGTTATGTGGAAGTGATGCACCATTTTATGCAAATGACCAACCCTTTTTGAAAACATATCATATAGTTCCTTTGTCTAGAAATGGCTGTGATAATTATAAAAATATTGCTGCTTTGTGTCCGAATTGTTATGAGAAAATTAATATTCTACATGAAGATAATGATATAATTAGAATTAAAGAAAAAATTGAAGAAGATGAAAAAGTATTTAAAAACTTAATTAAAAACAATGGTTAATACTATTTAAGTACTACTTTGTAGGAAACAGAAAAATTGCCGCCAAGCCTTATGGCTGGCGACAATTTTCTTTTTTGTTTAGGGTATGTTCGCAATTCCTCTCTCGAAACGATGATTATTATATGCAAGGCTCCTGAATCATCAGATTCAGAAGTGTTGAAATTGCTTGCGGCAATCTTCAAAACAATTTCAACTTTGTTTTTGTAGACAACGATTTTATCAATATAGTTATCAATAAAACGCTTGCATTCAATTGTGTTGTTTTCCTTTAAGTATGTGGAAAATGCAGACAAAGCCTGATTTATGTCAGTTTTGGAAACAGGAGGCAATTCCTCTAATACTGCTTCATTAATTCTTTTTTGCAAATCTTTCTTTGAAGCATTAAGAGAATTGATTTTGTCAATCATTATGTCCTCATCAACGCCCCTTGCAATAGCTTTTGTAATATTAGCTATTTGCTTGTCGATTTGTTTCATTTGCTTTTGGAAAAGAGCAACATCATCATTATTTGTCTTGGCAACCGTTTTGTTGTATTCAGTCACCTGATTAGCAATTTTATTTATTGCCTCATTGGAGAACAAATAGTTTTGGAGCTGTTCAATCACGAAATTTTCAAGACGATTCTTTTCAATCTCGTGATTACCGCAACCAATCTTGTGATTCTGCTTTTTACCACAACGATAGGATGAGTATATCGTTCCGCTTCCACCTTTTCTGGAATTACCTTGATAGTGAAAGCCACATTCTCCACAAACGATTAGTCCAGACAAAAGATAGTTAGACTTGCTTTTGTATGTTCCTGCATTTCGCTTGTTTTGATTTAAACGAGCTTGCACCTTATAGAATGTTTCATCGTCAATGATTCTTGGCACAGCATCAGGAATACGGACTATTTCATCTTCCGATTTGTTTGCGTGTGAGTTATATTTGCCAGTCAAGGACTTGGCAACCCTACGATTATATACATACTCACCAATATATTTTTTTTGTGTGAGTATGGAATTGAAACTTGAAGCGAAAAATTCGTTACCTGATTTTGTTTTGTAGCCTCTTGCATTCAGTTCTCTTGCCATATCGTTATATGTGTATTTTTGCGAGTACATATCAAATATAAGACGGACAATTTCTGCCTCAGCTTCGTTTATGGCGAGCTTTTTATCAACAACATCATATCCAAGTGGAGGATTTCCTACAGTATGGAGTCCTTTTGACGAAAGAACATCCATTCCTTTTCTGACCTCTCTGGAAAGGTTTTTTGAGTAGTACTCTGCCATTGATTCCTGCATTGCAAGCATTAGTTCGGCTTCTGCACCCTCTCCGAAGTTTTCTGTCACAGAAATGACTTTAACTCCGTATTTTGAAAGTTCATTTTTATAAAGAATTGAGTCAAAACGATTTCTTGAAAATCTATCGATTTTATGAATAATTATAGTAGAAAATAAACCTTGTTTTGCGTCGGCAATCATATGCTGAAACTGCGGTCTGTTTGCGTTTGTTCCTGTTTTGGTTTTGTCGATATACTTGTATTGTATATCGTACCCATTTGCTAAAGCAAAGTTTCCTATTGCCTTATCCTGTGCCTTTATGCTGTACCCATCGTCTTGTGCAGACGATGAGTAGCGGCAATATACAGCAGCAATTATTGTCTTGTTCATTGTTGTTTTCCCTTTCTTTCAAAATTTTATATATCAATTCTATCGAAGGTTTGTAGTATTCTTGCTCGTCAATCTGTTTTGACGAGCAAGAGCTTTTCACCTTTGGAGAAGAATTGTTTTTATGCTTCAAAAAATCTCTTGTAACAGAGATTTTAATTTTTCTTATATCAAGCATAATCAATCCTCCTCAATCGCATTCCTAAAGTTGCTGTCAAACAGACTCTCAGGGAGAGTCAGTACATAGATAGGAATTTTTTGCCAGCAATTTTCCTGCGGATAGAGTAATGTTTACCCTCTTTTTTGATAAAACCCTTTTCATCAAGGGCTTTCAGCTCTTTGAGCTTATTTGTGAAGCCCCAATTATTAAGGAGTCTCTCGAAATTTCCTGTGGGAAAAATCAGCTCAACAGAGCATTGTTCCTCGCCAATATCAATGGGAGGTATTTCTCTAATAAAGCCTCTAATGTTTTTACCAAATATGTCATTGAGAGGCTTTCTCTGTTTAATCAAGACATATTTGTCTGGACTTGTTGCCAAGTCGGACAGGAGACAATCAACAAGCAATTTTGATTGCTCGAATGGATGCTCCTCATTCTGTTTCAATACAGCTTCTATTAATAATTTTTTTATAGCCTTTGTATCAAAATCAAGGTCAAAAACCTTTTTTGCAAAATACGCAGTTGTTATTATGACGGCAAGTTTTTTGATTAGCCTGTTGACTAATTCGTTATTAATAGGAATTTCCTTTTTTAAATGTTCCCTATATTGATTAAATACGCTTACAACACTCTTTGGCTTTTTTAAGTAGTATCCAGCAAGAATACTATTCGCCCATCCATAATTATGGATTATGCCTTCTTTGAGTGCCTCCGCTTGTTCTGCACTGGCAGTTATTTCATCAGGGCATATTTCAAGTACCCTGACGAGCAAGCCGCCATTGTTATTGCAACGAGCAAGTAAGGATGACTCGCCAGTTGAAAGCACAGTAGTACTCCAAGTGGAAACATCCCTTTGCTCCGCATTGGACTTGAGTCTTCCTTTATCTTTTGAGTTTGTCAAATTGTAGACAAATTTCGATAAGTCCTTGCTATCCGCTTTTGACAATTCATCAAAAACAATTGGAAAGCCGTGATTACCAGCCAACATACTTATACGGTAGTTGGCAGTATCACCCCAGTCACCGAACAAGGTATTTTTCGCCATTGGGTTAGGATTCCCTGCGGCTGAGAGTGCAAGCATTGCCGCTGTTGTTTTTCCTTTCGAGCTTTCTCCATAGATATGGACGAATATGCTTCCATCCATTCCATCTTTTAGAAAGCCTGCCGTGACGGCAGACATCCCCGAAACGACAGCAAATTGGAGCGGAATTTGCGGCATTGCATATTTTTTTATGCATTCTATCCACTCGTCCTGACTGCCTTTTGGTTTGATGTCAAACTTACCATTGTAAGCAGATTTTATCCCAACGGCAGAATAGGCTTTAAAGATGTTTTTGTCTTTGTATTTATCCCAACCTAAGCCTGAATGAATGTGCTTTATGGGAGCATTAGGCTCCTTGAATAGCATATCGTTTTTGAAATCTTTTTGTGTTGGAATATTAGCTCCGTAGTCATATAACTTTTCAGAAACTCCAAAAACCTCACTCCTTTTCATAATAACCGTATTAGTACAGCCATTATTTTTGATTTTTAGTTTGAAACTTTGGGTTTTATCCTCTAAGTTTACATATCTTTTGATGATTTCTACATTGAAAACATCAATTTCTTTTATGTCTTTTTTTGTATCATTATTTTTTTTCATTTTTATAATCTCCTTATAAATTATTTGGGAAAAATTGAAATTTTGCCCATATATATTTGTTCGGAAGGTCATCACACTTAAAAATGAAAATATTGATGAATTAGTTGCAAATTTACCAAAATTATTTTAATATGATTTTAGAGGTGATTAAATTGAGATGTCCTCTTTGTGGGAATGAAGAAAATGTTGTTAAAAACGGACATAAAATACAAACAGGCAGTCAAACGGAAAAAATTAAACACCAAAGATATAAATGTAAAGATTGTGGTACTACTTTTTACGATATAAATGATTATTACAAAGACAAAGGCAAAAGTGATATTCGAGTAAAATTGTTAGGGATTATCCTTAAACATTCAAATATTGATTTAAAAGAGCTAAATAGATTTTTTGGTTATGTAGAAAATAGTTCTGAAATATCCGCTTGGGAAAGAAATATTATAGGCAGAGATATAATTGAGAAGAATTCTCAAAGATTGCCATATACAAAAAGTCATTCCCATTCATTTTGTGCAGATGAGATCACAACAAAAAAAGATTTAGTTCAGGGAATAGAAAGATGTTCGGCAAAAAAGGGAATATTTATTGCACTGAAAGACGATTGCTCTATATCTTATGTTGATGTATTTGATGAATCAATATAATTAATTTTCAATTTTATATTTCTCAAGTATCCATCCATTCCTTATTGCTGGGGTAAGAGGGTGTAGGAATTTTCTGCTTTCTCCGTCAGTTATTTGGAATATTTTATCTTGGTATGGTTTCAGCAATGTCAATACCTGCTTTTCTCTATCGGCAAAAATGTTTCTTGTTTTCGTAAAACTACCATAAGCAACGATTATTCTATCTGCCGCTTCCGCACAGGATATGATATGCTTATCTGTTTCGTTATCCCATAGGTCTTTTGTATTTTTGATTTTTTTATATCAACTCCGATTTTTGAAATTAGATTCGTAAACATAAATCCTCCGAATCCTAACAAATACAGATTATTTGTGATTAGATTCGTCGTTAAGTCGCTGGCAATGTTATAGCTTTCGCTTGGAGAGATTGTAATTATATTTGCCTGTGGGAGATTTTTATCCCAAACCTTTGACATTTGGTATCTGTGTTGTGAGTCATCAGAAAAAACACTTTTACATTTAATTGTATCTGTTTCTGTAGGCATTATTTTTCCTCCTTGTTGTCTATGTAAATAATTCTTTCTGTGTAATCTTTTCGTAACCGAGCTTCGAGGTTTGTACCAATCGTTTCGATGGGTGCAAACAGAGAAATGGCATTGTCGTTTGTCAAAACGAAGCAGCAATGCCATAGCTTTACTTCTCTTTTTCCAAAACTCAGAGTGAGCAAATCTACGAACTCAAACACGGATTGCTCCAAAGGAACGAAAAGCCCAAATTCTTTATGCTTCAAGCAATCTTTCCGATTTTCTAATAAAAAGAAAGCTCCGACTGACGATAAGTCGGAGCTTTTGTACTGGCTGCAAACAAAAAGAAAATATTTCTTGATGTAAGCGGCAATCAATGGATTGATTCTTTTATCATCAAGTTTTGTCAAATCTGCTTGATTTTCAATCTTAATCATTTTTTATGTCTCCTTTTTAGTTTTGTGCCAGTGCAAAGCAGAGTAATTGCAGAGGTTGCCCCTGCAACAAACATTTCTATTGCAACACCTGTCGAACAGGCGGTTAATGCAAAAATCATAAATTCTATGCTCCTTTCTATGTTCCAAAAGAAAAAGAACAGGCATTGATTACCTGTTCTATTCATTCGATTTTGACTTATTTTTATTGATTGCTTCCTCTGTTATTAGTAAAACTGTCAATGTCCCTATAAAACCAAACATAAAGCAAATCTCTCTCAAATTATCACCCCCCATATATAAAAAATCTCTATAGTCCCAAATGGGATAATAGGGATATTTTACCTACTATTTTATTTTTTGAAGTACACATTTAGACTTTTTATTTCCAAATGGATTGCTTGGACAATAACCACCGACAAAAGGTGTTGGGGGATTAGGATTTGATGAAACTCTCCTTATTTGTTTTCTGCAATATATACATTGCCATTCGTGCTGGTAACTTGCCACTTTTTCACCTCCTCATTTACTCGCTATATGAGTTGTGTAGTTTTTCACGAGCTGAATCAATCTGTTGCCTTGCAGTATTTATTTTATCGTAATCTGGATTAGAGCTTTCTTGTTCATATCTATCAACCTTTTTTCATAATCAGAAATGTGATTTTCCTGTTTCGTTACATAATCATCAATTATTCCTGATATTTTTTCACCTGTAGCCATTTCAAGTTCTTTAGCTTCTTTTCCCCAAAGTTCAGCGACTTTTTCGTGGCTTTTATTTCGTAAATCATAGGCAGTTTCAGTTATGAAGTCAAGTCCGAAAGCCGCACTTGTTTCCTCAACGGCATATGTTACACCTTGAGCAATTCCTAAGGCAGCAGAACCAGCAATTTTACCTAATGTTTTCATAATCTTCATTTTTATTCCTCTTTCTTTATATTTCGTCAATATGGTCTTTAAGTATTTTCCTAATCCATTTTTCACTATAACCGAATTTTGTTGCGAGCTGTTTTACATTGTATCCGTCATATTCATTTATGATTTGTGCGGCAATAAATTCTTTCGTGAAGAGCTGTACAGGAAAAGTAATCTGCTGACCTCTGTATGCTGCGTGTAATTTCAACACGGCATCAATTCCAAGTAAATTAGCAATGTCATTGTACGCACCGTTCAGATATTCACATTTAAGTTTACTTGGATCCATTTCTACAAAAACCTCCCTCATAAGGGCGGTCAACTAAGGGATTTGATTCTCTTGAAAAAATCGGCATGATTGCGAAATAGCGGTCATGCCGTTTTTTCTTTGGGTTTCGGGATTTCGACTGCCCCGATGCAGTTATATACGATCATGATTTTTTGCTGTCTGCGTCCATCGATTACCTCCACTTGGTGCACAATGATCTTCTCAACAAATTCCCGAATAATCTCTGCGGTCAGTTCCTCGATGCATGTGTACTTCCGAACCAGTTTCATGAAGTAATCCGCATTGATCGCCTTCTTGGTTGTATCGTCCAGACTTGTTTTCAAAACAGCCACACGCTCGATCAACTTTTTCTGCTCTTCTTCATAGGATGTACTCATCCGCGCAAATCGGTCATCGCTGATCTTGCCTTCCACATTATCTTCGTACAGCCTCTGGATAAACGTGTCAAGTTTGGCAATCCGGGCTTCAGCCTGTTCATATTCTTTGCGTTCATCTCGGAGTCTCCTCGACAGGTCCCGTTCCGCAGAATCCGTTACAAGCTGTATGAATTCATCTTCGTGCTCCCGGGCAAAAGTTGTAACCTTGCACAGATCGTTCAGAAGGAGCTGCTCTATTACACATGTTCGGATCTGATGAGAAGCGCATTTTTCTTTTCCTTTCTTGCGGTAAGTGGCACATACTATATACTCGCTTTGAGAAAGATTCCGGCCACGCACCAAATACAGCTTCGAGCCGCAGTCAGCACAGAATACCATCCCGGAAAGGATCGGCATTTCTCCCATAAGGGAAAGCCTGCGTCTGCCATCTCGGATTCTCTGCACGGTGTCGAACGTATCCTGATCGATGATGGCTTCATGTGTGTTTTCGAATATCTGCCATTCGGATGGATCGTTATAGCGATGCTTTTTGTCTTTATAGGACTTCCGGTATGTCTTGAAGTTGACCGTGTGTCCGAGATATTCCGGACGAGTTAGCATGTGGGAAATCGTGCTTGATCCCCAAGTGTAATCTCCGGCATCGATCCTGTTGTCAGGAGTATTGATCCCGTTTGCTTTTGCATGAGCGGTAGGATTTGGCACATGCCGTTCAGTCATGATCCTTGCAATCTGTGATACTCCATTTCCGACTATACACAGATGAAAGATCTCTCGCACGACATCTGCGTCCTTTTCATCCACGACCCAGTGCAGTTTATCCTCAAGATCTTTGATGTAGCCGTTTGGCGGATTAGTGCAGAGCGGTTTTCCGGCTTCTCCCTTCGATTTAAACACAGCTCTGATTTTCTTGCTCGTATCCTTCGCGTACCATTCATTGATGATATTCAGAAACGGTGTAAAATCGCAGTCCTGCTGATTGCTGCTGTCTACGCCATTGTTGATGGCGATGAAGCGAATGTCCGACCCGGGGAAGAACACCTCAGTGTAATAGTCGACTTTCAAATAATCACGGCCAAGCCTACTCATATCCTTCACGATCACCGTTTGTATTTTCCCGTCTTCTGCGAGGGCGATCAGCCTCTCCCAGTCGGGTCTGTCAAAGTTCGTGCCGCTGTACCCATTATCAACGAAAAATTCTGTATTCGTGAATCCGTTATCATCGGCATATTTCTGTAAAATCGCCTTTTGATTCTTGATGCTGTTTGAATCCCCGGAAAGCTCATCATCGCGGGATAACCTACAGTAGAGTGCGGTGATTTTGCCGCCCGGAGTGGCATCGGTATTTAGCTGCCTTTTCATTCTGCCCTCCAATCCGACAGCACCTCCAAGGCATTAGCATATTACCGTACTCTGCCCGAATAGTGAAGTCATTTATGCCTGGAATTGTTGACTTTTTATATCGTTCTGAATGAGCTTTTTTACTTTGTCGTAAACCGTGGAACGGGCGGATTCAGATTCTACCGATTCCACTATATAGACCGTCCCACCGATTACAGTTTCGGTGACACGGACAGTTTTTCCATTGTCCATGAACACCCCTTTTCCGGGACAACCCATGACGGCAATAGCCGCCACAGGCATCCCAACAATTTTAGAACTGAGCTATCTTACCTTGATGGTTTTGACCGCCTTCCTGCGGATGAGGAATCCGTCAAGCATTTCGATGGCCAGATAGCCGATCTTATCCTGAAGCGCGTATGCTTCCGCAAGCACTCTGACCATCAACGGCCTTCTGACAACGATCCAGTAGTAGGAGAAGTCACCGAAGGCCACAGGGCATTTTCCGGATTCTGCTCCCGGCATGAAATTCGAGATGCGAACGGGTCTGCCAAACAGATTATCTTCGCTGCCGCGCCAGAGAAAATTCCCGGAATCGTCTTTAAGATTGCGAAGATGCAGCGCAGTCACATCATTCATCATCCACGTGCCGCATTCCCGGTATTCCGGATCAAGGGAGAAATACAGCGATGTGATATCATCGAATGTGAGTGAATCTGCCTCTACGCCTGTCACAGCACCGTGCTCCGGATGAAGGATACCGAAGGCGGATGTTTCTCCGTTGCCATTGATAAAACCATCATCTTCGCCACGGGCAAAGGTCTTTGACAGACGGTCAATGAGATAGTTCTCCACATTGAACCCGACATCATACAGAAATGCGGATTCCAGTTTCACGATAGATGCAAGCTTTTTGCACTGAGGCATTGTGGTGTCGAATTCTGTCGTTCCTTCGGAAATCGGGATCTCACCAGTTTCCGGTACCCACATACTTTTGTCCTCTGTGTCCCTTGCGATGAATTTGTAAGATGAATCGTAGGTATCAAAGACAGAAGCAATATCTCTGAATGCGCTTCTTGCGGTCAGCTTGTTGCGGTATTTTGTGTTTGCGCCGATCGGCATGATATGTGTGCCTGTAGATTCGTCTTTGCCGATCCTCTGTTCATCGAGTAGTTTTGGTCTTCCGCGCATAGCGTTCCAGAATGTTCTTTCATATTCAGCATCGGCTGTGTTATATACTTTTTCAGTAAATTTTGCGTTCATCATCTTCTCCTCCTGTTCATTTCGTTTTCGCATACCGGGCAGCTATACAGACCGAGTTCATGAGAATTCAGGCATCTGCCAATCTGCTTCAGATTATGACTGCATCTCGGGCACTGGATATCGTAGGCGAGTGCTATCTCGATGTTATGCGGCTTGTATGCGTGCAGACGATAGTAGTGATGAAGATCGCCGTTTTCGTCTTTGATGATCTCGTCCTTAAGCCATAAAGAGCACACGCTCTCGGCGCACTCGTCTGTATAGGTTGTTTCGTGCGGAATCAGATATTTTCCACCTTTTTTGAATGCTGTTAAACCATAAATCATAGTAAAATCCTCTTTCATTTGATTGCTTTAATTACCCGTTTGAAATCGCGGACGTGTACGCGTGACCACACGCCCGTTCTGCAGGCAAACCCTCGTAGAGATCCGATGCCCCCTACAGGGGGGTCCCATGTTCATCTTTGAAGCCGTGCTTTCTGCAGTAGTCCATCGCATCGTTGTAGCTCAGAAAATACAGACCGGATGACCTATAGGCCACACACTATGTGACGGGAGTCCCGGCCTTGCTCTTCATGAGCACAGCGGTTTCGACGCGCGGACTTCTGAGAAGTTTGCGTCCTTCGTATTTGTCCGTTTCGATATCCGCTGCCTTGAGATTTGTCTTTCCATCCACAAGACAGATGTCTCCGATGATCATGTTTTCCTCCTTTCCGTGAATAACCACAGTTTTGCGTGAGGCACTTCGTGGCAAGTGATTAAGGTATTTTCTATAAAGAAAATGAATATTGAAACAACCGGAATTACCTGCCACTACATGCCCCTTATAGAAATTCCTCCGGAACAAACCGGTAGCCGATGAGCAGTGTGGTCTTCTCGCCGCCACCGCGCGGACGCTTCCGCACAATCTTTTCGTACTGCCGAAGGGCTTGATTAAAGTGCTTGCTGCTCTCCGGGTAGCATCCGTTCGCTGCACACCACCGCTTGTATGATTCATATGCCTCCGCCGTGCGGCATTCAGCAGAGCCATCCTCCTTCAGGCAATCCTCCATGAACTGCCGGATCTTATCGCTTTCCTGACAATAGCTTTCCGCAGCAGCAGCCACAGCATCCGGTATGCGGAACCCCTTTGTACAAAGGATCTGATACCCTTCGATAAGCCCGTTCAGAATCGCGCTCTGTACATATGGCTTTCTGAATACCTCCTTCAGTGTTTTGTCCTGTTCCCATTCTTCGAAATGTCTGTCGAAAGGGATGATCAAAATACGACCACTCGAAAACAGTGTCATATCCGTCACATCCGGCAGATAATTGGTGTTGATATAGATCTTGAACTGCGGCTCAAAGTCAAAGCTGTTTTCATGAAGGAACCGAGCATTTAATGTATCGTTTCCCGTCATGTTCTTGACTTGTGCGGCATTCATGACCATACCTCTTCTCGGCTCTGCGATATTCACAAACCGCAGCCCTGCCAACCGTGCGACATCTTCTGATGGTGCTTGGCTGTCAACTTTGTTCTTCTGGGCGATGGTCTCCGGCCTTACGGCCTTGCCGTAATCTCCGAAAATGCGCAGAATGCTTTCCATCAGTGTCCCTTTTCCGTTTCTGGTGGTTTCGCCATAAAGGATGAATATGCACTCATATCTGGAATCGCCACTGAGGGCATAGCCGAGACTCATTTGCAGGAATGTTACCTTTTCTGTATCGCCGCTCATGATCTCGTCAATGAATGACAGGAAGCGATCCGACCGGGCAGATGGCACATACTCTACTGGAGCCACTTTGGTGATCAGATCTTCCGGATCATGTTCATGAAACTCCATTGTTTCCAGATTCAATGTCCCGTTATGCAGATTCAGTAGATATTTCTTCGAATCGAACTCAGTAGCCGAAATCGGATATACGCCTTGTGCATCCTTCAGATATGTCTCGCGATTCCTTCGTATCTGCCATTTGGTGCAATATTTAAGGTAGGCTTTCCGCGCATCCTCATCGTGTATATCCTTCACGTGATCGATGAGGGCATCGGCCAGATCTTTGCAAAGTTCCATCGCTTTGAGGTTTCCTACATCCTGCACCCATTTCATGCCATCAAATACAAACCAGCTTTTACGCTCCGGTACATACCGGGCGATGCGTTTGAACAGATCGGCATAGAGCCTACCGCAGCCGATGTCCTGTGATTTATATCGCCAGTTCGATTCCGGAGCAGCTTCTATGACCGTCTGAAGCAGATCGTTGAAATCATCCTTTGCATCTGTCTTTACCGGGAGATAGAACGATCCGGAAAGCCGTACCGCCTTGGCAATCGTCATATCCCCGTAGGTTTCTGCGCTGTGACGTTCGTCCCATTTAGGGCGGTACAGAGCAGATCTTCGAAAAAGTCTGTCGATCTGGTCATGATCGCCGCCGCACCAGAATGCGAGCATGGACGCAAATGCCATATCCGCTTCAGACTGGTTTCCATATTTGCCATGCCAGTGTCCCTGCCACAGCTCATTGAACTTCTGTCCCTGTTTGGATGCATTGACTTTTTCGAGCACCGAATCATCGGACAGATAGCTTCCGGGAGCATCGACAGTTTCACGATTTGCTTCCGGGCGTACCATGTATTCTTCGAGAATGTCCTCGACTTCCGCTGTACGCTCCTCGATACCCATGTCCCGGAACACGTCTCCGGTCACCGTGAAAAAGCGGTTTGTCTGTCCGGGGACATAAACTTCCATACCGATGGCGCGGTTATTCATATAGTATCTACGCTTGTCATAGAGGATGTCCGGTGTGTAGCAGATGATATGGATCCCTGTTCCGAAAGGACTGAGTTCTGTATATGAATTGACCGCATTCACAACTTCCTCGGCAAGAGGCGAGAGTGTTCCGTCTTCCACACAATCATCGATATCGATCTTCGTGAATGTTGTAGTTAGAACACCGATGCCAAGATAGCTGCCGTTAAAACAGGCCATAACATCGTCATATCCTGCGAAGGTGGCCGGATTCGATGAGTCCGCGCGCTGCCCTGTGATCTGATATGGAACTTTCTTATCATTTTCTATACGCCACAGGCAGAACGGCTCGTTCTCCTTGAGCTCCTGCGGTATGCGATCATACATCTGTGCCACCTCCTTTCCGCTATTTGTGCTCACTTCTGTTCTGGCATTTTGCTTACGTCCACATCCAGACTTTCAAGCTGATCGACCAGTTTGTCATAATTGATGAGTGCTTTCTTTCCGATATAGATGGCCGGGAGCTTCCTGCCTTCAGCATCTGCCTGAGCGCGCGCTCGGATAACAGCCCGGTCTTAGCTATCTGGCGGATCGTCATCATGTTGGGGCTGTCCGTTGTCATACCTTTCCTTCTTTCTGAGTGAAGATATCTGTCGTACTTCTACGCTTTCAAAATACTACATAAATCATTACTTATCAACACCTAAAATAACGATAAAAGAAAACTTTTAATGCAAATAAATGCAGAAATACAAAGATTTATATTGACAGATACTACAAAACGCGTTATTCTATTTACGAAAGTAAACGATACACAAACTTGTTCAACGAAATGAAACGAGGTAAAACGATATGACAATGGGTGAAAGAATCAAAGAACTCCGCAAGAAAAGCGGCATGACGCAGATGGATCTTGCCAAGAAGCTGGGCGTAACAAAAGGGACGATTTCCACATGGGAGACCGGAAGCCGGAGTCCCAACTATGATGTCGTGGATCAGATGTGCGAAATGTTCCGTGCGAGCATGGATTATCTTATGGGAAGAACAGATGTGAATTCCTATCGCGATATGACGGATGCGGATACGGAACAGCTTGGCAAATGGACAGTCGAGCAGGATCTGACCGAATATGCTCTGAAATATGCTCGTCTTGACGAATATGGCAAGCAGGCTGTGGAAAGCATCATTCTTGCCGAGTTCAATCGTTGCCGTGCGCAGGAGAGCTTAACGGACGCAGATGTGTTCACAGGAAGTATCGCTTTTAGCAATAAAAAATAGACATTCGACAGGCCGTTTTCCGAACAATAGCGCAAAACAAAAAAGCCCCGATGCCCTTGCAACAAGGATTCCGGAATGCAATACGTGCTATCGGGTATCCCCCCCTCGTTAATTCCGCGAAAATTCACGTGAGAGGGGACGGCGATCTGGGAAGAATAAAACTGTAGGGATTATGGTGCCCCCTGCATATATAATAGTTCTGGAGGAACAGATATGAACATACTAATTCAAGACCCCACATACTCATCAAGCATGCGATTAGGAGAAGCATTATTGGATGCCTGTAACATGGGTAAAGATGGCGCAGGAGCGTTTGCTTTTGTAGAAGAAAATGGCGTGGATTTGTTTTTAGGCGATCCGGATTTCGACAAGTACATTTCTAAGCATAATTATGTTTTAGTTGTTGGGACAGATTCCATTACCGATCCAAAGGCTATCGCAAGCCTTCGGGCATACCAAAAGAAATACAAGAAACTGACAGTTTTCGCATATGTTCACGATGCAAGGAAATACTTGTTTCATCCGAAGATTACGTGGTTCGAATCTACCACAGGAGGCCTATCATTAATTGGTTCTGGGAATCTTACAGAACGAGGTTTGTACCATAATGTTGAAATCTACGGGAGAAGCGATTTAAGTAAAACTGATTTTGATGATATGAAAAAGAAATGGGATGATTGGTTTGACTGGTGTTTGTCGAATAATCTTCTGTTTTCTATTGATGACCCTATTGTGGATTATGCTGTCAATTTAAGTGCAGTGAAAAAGGCACGTTCTTTTTCTTCAGGCAAGAAATCTGGTCGTGGGAAAGGAGGTTCCATTGACCCTAATCTAATTGATTTGTATAAGAAACAGCCAAAGGTTACCTCTGTAAAACGCCCTGCTCCTTCAAAAGGTACAGGAAAGACAACTAAACCTACAACTCCAAAACCAGCTTCCACAATTATTTCTCGGCCAATTCCAAAGGTTGCCCCAGTGGTGGTCACTCCTACAGCCAGTCCTGTTTGGAGCATTGACGATGATGATAGAGCACTTGTAGCTGAAGTGCCAAGATCCGGAAACCGATGGAAACAGGTAAATTTCGATAAGGCAACTTTTGAGGAGTACTTTGGTGCGATAGCAGGTGGTGCGGGTGGTACATACAGAATTCTGCTAAAAGGAGTCGATTCGACAGGAACAATGTCGAAAACTGAACCACGGCCAAGTGTTTCAGTAGCAAGTCATAATTATCGTTTTGAAATAGACGCAGCAAGCGGACTTCCGTATCCAACTGGCGGCGCTCGACCATACATTGTTTTTGTAGAAGTATCAACCAGGAGTTTCCTGTATGAATTGTTAATGCCCGGTACAGCTGCATATTCAGAAGTTGATAAATATGTAAAATCGTGGAAATCCAGTAATGGGAACCCTCAAATTGCAAGAATATCAACTACAGCAAAAGATATAAAAGGAGCCGCTCCTAACTTAGGATTATGGAAAATATGAAAAAGGATTATAATATTAAATCTACACACTATCTTGGCAGCAAGCTCAGAATGCTACAAGCAATAAAAGAGGCTATCGATAAAGCAGACATCACCGATGGTGTCATGTGTGATTTGTTCTCTGGTTCCGGAGTAGTATCAGAATATATGCTTCAATACCGAGATGTGATATCAGTTGATATACAGAATTATTCGCAAGTATATAGCCTTGCAAGACTGAGCGGTTTCGATTCAAAATATGATATCGATGACATTGTTAATCAAATCAAAATATCTTCTTGCAGAAAATATAACACAGAGATCTTTAATGTGCTAACCGCATATGAGAGCTCCTGTATATCGCACGCAAAAGAAGGTAAAGTTGATCAATTATATGAGATAATTGAAAAAGGGTCCCTTTATGCTTATCTTAATGATATGCAGTATTCTGATGGAGACTTGTCACAATCATTGGAAGCCGTTTTTTCTAACATAAAGCAAAGGCTGTCAGTAGATGGGAAAACGGATTCTCTTGATACAATTGTTACCAGATACTATGGGGGATTATATTTTTCCTTTTCTCAGGCTCTGGATATTGACGCCATCGCTAGTTATGCATATTCCCAAGAGAAAGTTTTGAAAAACAAAATACTTGCAGCTCTTCTTGGTGCTACAACCGATGTTGTAAATACCGTTGGAAAGCAATTTGCGCAACCTCTGAAAGTGAGAAAAAAAGACGGCACATTGAAACTTTCTCTACTTCGCAAAATCATTAGTGATAGAGAAATGGATGTTTTCAATCAGTTCGCAAAATGGCTGAGTTATTATCTGGCGATTCCAAAGCCATCGCACCAGTTTGATGTAATATGTAATGATTATGCAGAGGTTTTAAGGAGTTTAACTGGTAAAAATATTAGTGTTATTTATGCCGATCCACCCTACACTAGATATCATTATAGCCGTTATTATCACATATTGGAGACGATATGCCTTCATGATAACCCCACCATATCAACTACTTTTCCGAATGGGAAAGGCGGAATCAGCAGAGCGATATATAGGGACGATCGACATCAATCTCCATTTTGTATAAAAAGCAAGGCCGCGAAAGCCTTTGAACAGTTATTTTTATTATCCAAAGAGGCAGGCGCAGCCTTGGTATTATCATATTCACCTTATGACAACACTAGTGGTGCTACTCCAAGAATGATGTCGATTGATGATTTGGCTTGTATGGCAAAACGATACTATGACGATGTATCAGTAGTTTCTCCGGGGCAGTTTATGCATAGTAGATTCAACAGTAGTGATAATAACTATGAAATCAATTATGAAGCGGAAAGATTACTGATTTGCAAATAGGAGCTGATTAGTGTAATGAATATTAAAAAAGAAAAATGGCTAAGTGATTATATCAATACCCCCCACGGCATTATCTTAGGGGATAATATTAGTGTTCTGAAAGACCTTCATCCTTACTATGATGGAAGAATAGATTTGGTGTACATTGATCCTCCATATAACCGTGGCGATCATTATAAATATTATTCTGATTTCAAAGGGCATGATGCTTGGATACAACAATTACGGCAAGTCATTAGAGAACTTAAAGAATTACTCTCTGATGACGGAAGCATTTGGATCTCTATAGATGATAGCGAAATGGCCTACTTAAAAATAGCATGTGATGAAATATTCGGAAGAAAAAATTGTATTGCTACAATTGTATGGCAAAAGAGAAACACTAAGGAAAACAGAAAAACCTTCTCGAATAACCATGAATACATTTTAGTTTATTCCAAGAATCCTGATGCGTTCAAGAAAAAACGGCATTTACTTCCTGCCACAGAGGAGATTAGAAAGAGATACAAAAACCCAGATAACGATCCTCGTGGACCGTGGCAGTCTATTTCTTTAAATGTGCAAGCTGGGCATGCGGTTAAATCACAATTCTATACAATTACTTCGCCTTCCGGTATAGAATTTGATCCGCCTCAGGGAAGGTGCTGGGCATATAATGCCGAACGCATGAAAGAAGAAATCGAAAAAAATAATATATGGTTTGGAGTGGATGGAACTTCTGTTCCACGCAGGAAAAAATTCTTATCAGATTCCAATGTGGGGATTGTTCCGGAAACCTTGTGGCTTTCTGGTTTTGCAGGTACAACGAAAAACGCTAAAGATGAATTGATAAAACTAAATATTTTCGATCAGGATATTTTCGATACACCTAAACCCGAAAAACTACTTTGTCAAATAATCAGTATCGCTACAAATGAAAGCGACATCGTCTTAGATTGCTTCCTAGGATCTGGGACAACCGCTGCCGTTGCGCATAAGATGAACAGAAACTACATAGGGATAGATATTAGTCCACAAACCATTCATTATGTTGAAAAGCGAATGCTAAAAGTTGCTGAAGGAGAATCGGGAGGTATTTCCGATGAAATAAAATGGAAAGGCGGCGGTACGTTCGAAATGCTTAAATGGTAGAATTGATCAACGCCATTCCTTTCAAAGAGAACTAAATCAAAATAATGGCCACACAGAGTGACACAATCCTCCGTGTGGTTTTTTTATGCTCTGCACTCTGGAAAAGTATCAAAATCCCCTTGCAATATCCGTCAATATGAGCGATTAATACGATACCATTTTTCTGAAAGGAGGAGCCAAAATGCGGATACTGAAAATTGAAAGCGGCTATGAGATTAAGTATGAACCGCATCAAATTACACATGAGGAGTTGCAGCGTGATTATAATTATTTTGTAGCAGATCGAATCACAAGGAAGATGCTTGAAGAAGGAATGATCACACAGGAAGAATACAAAATGATACAACGGCTCAATTTACAATCATTCAAGCCGTTCCTTTATCAGTTAATGCCGGACGAATAATCACACGTCCGGCATTTTTCTGCATCGGCAAAAAGACACATGAACACTATCAGTAACGAAGACCTTTTGAAAAGGATCTACTCGCAGGAGCAGGCAGAAAAGGCTTTTCAGCAACTGATCATCAATCTTCGCCCGATGATGATCAAAATAGGGAAAGAACACCTGTCTAAAATTGCTATCTATGATTTGGATGATTATATCCAAGAAAGCTCTATTGTTTTATGGCAGTTAATACAATCAAAAAAGTTTAATTGGGAAAGCAAATTCAGTACTCTTTTCTACACTGCGTTTGATCGGAAATGTACCAATCTTTACCGTGATTATGTTTTGAAAAACATGATCGTGTTATCAGAGTCTGAAGATTTCTGTTACTACGGATATCACGCCACCCTTCTCGTAGAAGATGAGATTGCCAGAAAATATCGTGAAAGGCACCGGGAAGAGTGTCGCAGATGGTACGAAAAAATCGGAAGAAACCGGATGCTGAACCTCGGCCAAAGCTCACGGAGGAAGAAAAGAAAGAACGTGCCCGGGAAAAAGCACGTAAGTATTATGAAAGCCATAAGGAACAATGTCGTGAGGCAAAACGCAGATGGTATCAGGAAAATCGTGAATACGCCTTGATGTACCAGAGGGCTTACGATAAAGGGGTGAGAATCGGAAAGAGGGGCAGGCCAAAAAAGAATACTGGAGGTATTGAATTATGAACGATAAACAGAAGGATGTCATTTTACGGCTATATGCAGAAGCGGTTGAATACTATCCCTACCAGGATGGCCGCGATGACAAAATCATCGAACTTTGGAATTTCTTTAGTTGTGATATCTCAGATTGGCAGCAACAATTCCGTCAAATTCTGGAGAAACGAAGATTTGCTACAGCTTTAGAAACTTTCGACAAACTCATTTCTACAGATAAACTGATCAATGAGCCATTGCCTTCTCCGTCACAAAGGGTTGTGAGAATAACATGGGCACCATATTATAAGCCGATAGCAGAAGTGGCGGAAGATCAACGAATTTTTGAGAACCGCAGATTCAACTACATTATGACAATGACTCATCTGGATATGATGTATAGACGCGGCATCCTTGATAAAGACGAATACGATCTGTGTCATGATAAAATAGCTGAAAAATACGGATTCAAAGATGATAGTATCTTCCGTTGGGAAGGGGCACCATACAGAAAAGAAAAAACGGAACCACCGACAAAGAAACACCGTAGAAATAGAACCTACACTAAGCGCAACAAAGAATACTGGTCAGAATTCGATAAGGAAGAATCTAAAGATTAATGACTACATAAAGAACGGCCATGCTTGGTATTGCCCGGCATGGTCGTTTTAATGATTTAACGATCACGCCTTCTTGGGTGCGCCGCTTCTCCACGCGGAATTCCCGTCAAGGTTCTGGAGCAGGATTTTGCGATCCGCCTTGTTTTCATCACCGATGAAGCCGAGCCGGAGAAGGAAACATCTGAATGCGTACTTCTCATTTTCCACATCCCGGTCTTTCGCTATGATGCGATTGGCCTCTTTTGCCATTTTGCAAAGAGCTGTCACAAGGCTCATGTATGCGTGGATCTCTTCCGGGCTGGCATCCTTTTTGAACCAAGCGAAGTCCAGTTTGCCGTCCTGCTCTCCGATCATAAGGCTGTCTGCTCCGATGGCCTTCTTGATCAGTGTCTCTTTGGATTCCACAAGCTGCTCAAGCCGGGAAAACGCATCACCGTCAAATCCGTTCATCGGCATCTGAATGGAAATTCCTGCTTCGCGGCCTGTGTCGGCATCTGCTTCGACTGCCGGAGAGTAGCCTTCTTCAACGAGGCTTATAATGAGTTCTTCAAGGGCGTCTCCGTCCTCGCAAAGAACCTCTCCGTTTCTGCCAAGCGTGAAGCAGCCAATCTCGTATTCGTAGGTCGGTGCATTCTTGTAAACAGCCTCGGCTCCTGTTATTGCGGCGATGGTCTTCGCCAACTTTTGTATACTTTCCTGTAACGTTGAAATTCCTTTTCTTCATGGCTTTTGTCCTCCTTTGTTTTTGGTAGTCTATATATCACTCTAAAGAGGACAAATAGCAAGTCATATGTGCGAGAAATACTGAGAAATACAAAGAAAAACGACCACGCTGTAGCATGATCGTTATTTTCTTTTTGCCACTTGGAGGTGCCTTTGAAATTAGCTTATCTGCGAATCTCTATCGTGCACCCCAAAATCTGCATTCCTTTCCATATTATGATATATTTTTACGGAACAGTATAGAGTGACTATTCATAGGAACTATTCCTTGTAAAATTCCGCAAAAAAGCACCGCAAGACATATGATTTTATCTTACAGTGCTTCATAATTATAATATATATTTAATTTTGATAAACAACGCTTTCAGCAAAAAACACAAAAACACACTTTTTTAGAAAGAGGGTAATAAATTTCGAGAGATTGGTTGTTTTCATTGGGCAGTCACCCGTGCCATTAGAGGATGGATTTTTCCCTTGCCTTTCCTGCGATTTTTTATATACTTGTTTTGAGATTGTCGAAGCGAAGTTTTTTGCAGAAAAAAGACAATTTCATTTACCCTTTGACTTTACTGGCGATTTGCCAAAACAAATTGTTAGTTGTGTGCTAATCAGGTTGAGGCTCACCTCGACCACAATAGGGCAACTAAAATGGTATAATTTTGGTTGCTCTATTATTTTGTCAAAATGCCTTTAATAAAAAGCTTTTACGCTCATTGCAAATTTGAATGCCAGTTCATAGACATTATTTTTTTGCCCTTTTTAGGGGTGGCGCAAGAGTTGTATACCCATCGAAAAAGGAAGCATATTGAATCAATTTTGGCATTATGTTATAATAGTTTCAATAAAAACTGACTTTTACAAATAAAAAAATTCAAGTAGGAGATAATGCATATGAAATTGGTCGTGCCTACAATGGAATATGAAAAAGAAATACAGGCATTTCGTCAAGAATTTATAATGAATGGTGGAAGCATGGATGGGGGTTTATCTCTTAAAAGAACTGAAAATGTATTCGATTGGATAAAACAGGTGAATGATTGTTCTAATGCAGAAACTTGTCCTGTCGGTTTGGTTCCTGCTACTCAGTTTATTTATGTTCGTGAAAATGATAACAAAGTGGTTGGAATAATTCAGATTAGGCACTATTTTAATGAATTTCTCGAAAAATATGCAGGACATATTGGATATTCTATATGCCATTCAGAACGAAGAAAAGGCTATGCTACTCAAATGTTACGGGATATTCTACCTGTATGTAAAAAGCTAGGACTGAATAAAGTGCTTGTCTGTTGTCTTGATGATAATGAAGGAAGTCGTAAGACCATCTTAAACAATGGCGGCATATACGAATCTACTGTCTATGATCCAAATAAGAAGGATAATATAGAAAAATATTGGATTGACAGTTGATATGCAAACAATAATAATTAAGAAAGATGCATAAATATGAAATTAAGCAACATTAAAATCAGACATGCCAAATTTTGTGATATAGACTCAATTGCAGAGATAAAAGTAACAGGATGGCAAAGTGCATATAAAGGAATAATTGATGATAAATATTTAAATTCAATGTCTATATTTGAACAAATTAAAACGATTAAAAAATATTCTTTAGAAAATATTTTTGTTGCCCAAAGGGATAATGAAATATTAGGCTTTTGCAGAATTTATAATTATGATAAATCTGTTTATGAAGATAAAGAAATCGACTGCGAAATACGAGAAATTTATGTCAAACCTGATATTAAAAGAATGGGAATTGGTAGTGAATTATTTAATCATACATTGAAGTATCTTAAACAAAAAGGTAAAAGGAAATTATATTTAGGGTGCTTTAAGGAAAATTATAACGCAAGAAAATTCTACGATAAAATGGGAGGAATTTCTTGGCTTGAAAAGAATATTGATATAGGTGGAAAATATTACCCCGTAGTATCTTACATATATAATTTGGCTGATTAAAATATTAGAGCGTGCAACAATGAAATAAACAGGGGGAGATAGAGAACGAACTCTTTTCCAATTCAGCTCATCCTTGAAACCAAAAATCGCACATTGCCTTTGAATATCGCATAAATTTGATTTTTGTATCAAAAATGCAGGTCACAGGCAAGCAAGAATAATCCGAACAACATCGTTGCAGACGGTGTGTTCGGATTTTTTGCTATGCGATATTATATTATGTAATATAATAAATCATTGATATGATTTATGTGATGTGCTAATAGCGTGTGGTAATTATATTTTGGAGGATTAATAATTAATCCCTCAATATGGTTTCTTGTATCAGTGCGTGGTTTACTTTATGACAATATTAGAAAACGCTAATACAAATCTCAAATTCACATATGAGAATAATGATGATGCAGGTATTTCTTTGTATAATTCCATTTCAATGATTTCTTTGGGTTTGAAATTATTGAAAAATGTGATATAGTATTAATTGCAAAATTTATGTCATTGGAGTATAAAAAATGTTAAATTGTTTATTAGTTGGCTTAGGAGGTTTTATCGGAGCAGTTTTAAGATACCTCATAAGTTTAGTTCCTATTAAAAATCCTGAGCCGTTTCCGATTAACACTTTCATAATAAATATTGCAGGTGCTTTTGCAATCGGATGTATAGCTTTTGCCGTATCAAAAAATGAAAACATTGATCCGAAATGGTTGCTCTTTTTAAAGGTCGGAATATGCGGCGGCTTTACAACCTTTTCTACGTTTTCTCTTGAAACGGCAGAGTTGATAAAAGGCGGATCTGTTACGGTTGCTTTGGTATATGTATTAGCAAGTGTAATATTGAGCGTTTTGGCTGTAATGCTGCCGCAGTTAGTATTGAAATAACGAAATTTAATTCGATTCAGTGCGCAGCCGATAATTTTATTTTATGTAAATTGCACAAATGATATAAATTTATCATCTGCCTACGCTTGCATATTTAATAAAATTTCAACATTTTGTTGACTTTTAACAAACAGGAGCTATAATGGTATTGTAGTAAGAACAAGGGCGTTCCACATAGGTGGAGTGCCCTTTTTTATTGCGTATAAAAATGTATTATATTTTACGGGAGGAGTATTTGCTATGAGTAAGTACACAAAGGAAGACATTCTTAAGAGTGCCGAAGAAAATAACGTAGAGTTCGTCAGACTTCAGTTCACAGACGTTTTCGGTCTTATGAAAAACGTTGCGATTACCGTATCTCAGCTGAAAAAAGCGCTTGATAACGAGTGTATGTTTGATGGCTCTTCTATCGATGGCTTCGTTCGTATTGATGAATCGGATATGTATCTTCATCCGGACCTCGATTCGTGGGCAATCTTTCCATGGAGAACCTTCGGTGATAAGAATACAGCTCGTCTTATCTGCTCTGTTTATATGGCAGACAATAAAACTCCGTTTTTGGGCGATCCTAAAAACGTGCTCAGTAAGGTTATAGAAGAGGCAGCTGAAATGGGCTATGGCTTCAATGTTGGTCCTGAGCTTGAATTCTTCCTTTTCAAGAGAGATGAAAACGGCAACCCAACTACTGAAATGACCGATAAAGGCGGATATTTTGATCTTAACCCTATTGACGCCGGTGAAAACTGCCGTCGAGACATCTGCCTTGCTCTTGAGAATATGGGCTTTGAAATCGAGGCTTCTCACCACGAGGTTGCTGAATCTCAGCATGAAATAGATTTCAAATTCGGCGAGGTTATGACTACTGCTGACAGAGTTATGACATTTAAGCACGTTGTTAAGACATATGCCACAAAGCACGGCCTTCACGCAACGTTTATGCCAAAGCCTGTATTTGGTATAAACGGTTCGGGTATGCACACTAATATGAGCCTTTACAATCTTGCAGACGGTTCAAATGCTTTCGATGATCCATCAGATGAGCTTGGCCTTTCCAAGACTGCTTACGCTTTCATCGCAGGTATTATAAAGCACGTAAAGGGTATTGCAGCCTTTTCAAACCCTACGGTTAACTCATATAAAAGACTTGTTCCGGGTTATGAGGCTCCTTGCTATATCGCTTGGTCTGCTTCAAACAGATCGTCACTTGTTCGTATTCCTGCAGCAAGAGGTAAGGGAACACGTGTTGAGCTTCGTTGTCCTGACCCTACTTGTAATCCATATCTTGAAATGGCACTTTGCCTTGCAGCCGGTCTTGACGGTATAAAGAATGGCTTAGAACCTGACCCAGCCGTTGATTATAACGTATTTGACCTTACTTCTGCTGAGCTTAAGGAGGCAGGCATAGATTGCCTTCCGGGCAGTCTTATCGAGGCAGTTTATGCTGCTGAGGCTGATCCGTTTATCAGAGAAACCGTAGGTGACCACGTTTTTGATGCTTACATCGGAGGCAAGAAAAACGAGTGGGATGAATACCGTACTCAGGTTTCACAGTGGGAGATTAACAGATACCTTAAGAAATAATCTAACCCTCTCTTTGATGGCTCAGCCATCGTTTTTATCAGCGTCTGTTTAGATGCAGACGCTGATTTATTTAGGCACAAAGGGGTGTCCGTAGTAATACGGGCACCCCTTTTTGTATGATTTCATTTTTATATAAAATATGGAGGAGGAAAAAATTATGACAATGGAATCAATTGTAGAAGCCATTGACGGCAGTGTTTTCGGCGTATGGTTTCTGATCGGTGCGGCATTGGTGTTTTTTATGCAGTGCGGCTTTGCAATGGTTGAAAGCGGTTTTACCAGAGCAAAAAATGCAGGAAACATCATTATGAAAAATCTTATGGATTTTTGCATAGGTGCCGTAATGTTTATTTTGTTAGGCTTCGGACTTATGATGGGTGAGGAATGCCTCGGCGGCCTTGTAGGTATGCCGACGCTCGGTCTTCTTACAGACTATACAGGGAATTCTGCAAACTGGTCAGGCTTTGTATTCAACCTTGTATTCTGCGCAACGGCGGCAACAATCGTTTCAGGTGCTATGGCAGAGCGTACAAAGTTCTCGTCATACTGCATCTATTCAGCAGTAATTTCCGCTGTCGTTTATCCGATTGAGGCAGGATGGATATGGAATCCGGAGGGCTGGCTTGTTGTTCGCGGTTTCCACGATTTTGCAGGTTCAACCGCTATTCATATGGTTGGCGGTATCGCGGCGCTTATCGGTGCAGCAATACTCGGTCCGCGTATCGGTAAGTATAAGGTAGATAAGAAAACAGGCAAGAAAATCGCAAAGGCTATTCCCGGTCATTCACTGACACTTGGTGCACTCGGTGTATTCATTCTTTGGTTTGGCTGGTACGGCTTTAACGGTGCGGCAGCAACGTCTGTTGATTCACTCGCTTCTATTTTTGTAACGACTACCTTATCTCCTGCAGTTGCTACTGTTGTTACTATGATTTTCACTTGGGTAAAGGACGGCAAGCCTGACGTATCAATGTCACTTAATGCATCACTTGCAGGTCTTGTAGCTATCACTGCTCCTTGTGACTGCGTTGATGCTCTCGGCTCAATAATCATCGGTGCAGTTTCAGGTATACTCGTTGTACTTGTTGTTGAGTTACTTGACAAGAAGCTTCATATCGACGACCCTGTAGGAGCTGTTGCAGTTCATATGGCAAACGGCATCTGGGGCACGATTGCAGTTGGTCTGTTCTCAACAGGTGCAGACGGTGTCGGTGTAGGCTTGTTCTATGGCGGCGGATTTAAACAGCTTGGTATTCAGTTCTTAGGTTTCATTGCAGTTGCGGCTTGGACTGTTGTTACAATGACCATCGTGTTCTTTGCAATCAAAAAGTTCCACGGTCTCAGAGTTACGGCTGAAGAAGAAATCAAGGGTCTTGATGCTACAGAGCATAACCTTCCGTCAGCCTATGCAGACTTTATGCCTGCCGCAAGCTTTACAGCAGAATCACTCAAAGCTCCTGTAGCATCAGTTGAAAAAGCAGTTCCTGTTGAAACATACACAACAAATACTGAGGCAAAGCTTACTAAAATTGTTATGATATTCAACCCTGCTAAGTTTGAGGAAATTAAGGAATCAATGAATTCAATCGGCATTACAGGTATGACCGTTACAAACGTAATGGGCTGCGGTACCCAGAAGGGTCACATCAGAAAATACCGTGGTGTTGAGATTCAGGAAATGAGCCTTAATCCGAAGATGAAGCTTGAAATGGTAGTTTCAGCAGTTCCTGTGGCTAAGGTTGTTGAAACGGCTCGTACAGTGCTTTACACAGGCAATATCGGTGACGGTAAAATATTTATCTATGACGTTGAAGATGTTGTCAAGGTTCGTACAGGCGAGCACGGCTACGATGCTTTACAGGGCGAGGATGACGTATAATAAGTGTAAAAGCACATCTAAATTTTGTTGAATGGGATTTTTGCAGGGAGCGACGACTACATTGCTCCGCATGCGAAGTACCCTGTGTTAAAAATGCGAGAACTCAATGTTCTCGCATTTTTTGGTATGGGCGGGCATTGCTCGTCCGCCTTATTAAAGGCGAAGTACTAACGCATAAATATACTATAATATACACTAATAAAAGAATATATATGCATAAAACATAAAAACATATGTTAAATTATACATAAATTACGTAAAAATGCTGATAATTTTCTATATCTGCGTAATTGACTGCACATATATATAAGGTGTAAAATTTAGTTAGCAAATAATTAGAATTAAGGAGAATTGTTATGCTTAGAGAGGGAGAAATAAGAATTCCTTCCGGTTGTGCTATTGCCGCCATCATTGACAGAAAAGGCAAGCGCATAAACGGCTCGGAAATTATTAAGTCTATTGCTCTTATGCACGACCGGTCAAACGGCTTGGGCGGCGGTTTTGCTGCTTACGGAATTTATCCGGAGCATAAGGATGAATATGCTATTCACGTTTTCTTTGAATCAAACGATGCAAGAAAGCAGTGTGAGGACTTTTTGTTCAGGCATTTTAATATTGATGTTGCCGAAAGGATACCCACAAAGCAGGTTGAGAGCATTGAGCGAGGTCCTGATATCTGGAGATATTTCGGTAAAGCAAACAGAGTTCGTATGAAGGATGCACGCCTTGACGAGCAGGAGTACGTTGCTCAGTGCGTCACTAAGGTTAATAACGCCATTGAGGGCGCTTACATTTTTTCAAGCGGTAAAAATATGGGCTGCTTTAAGGCGGTCGGTTATCCTGAGGACGTGGGCGAATTCTATATGCTTGATCAGTACGAGGCATACATATGGACTGCTCACGGACGTTTCCCGACTAATACACCCGGTTGGTGGGGCGGCTCACATCCGTTTAATATCCTTGACTGGTCAATCGTTCATAACGGCGAGATTTCTTCTTACGATGCAAACCGCAGATATATTGAGCAGTTTGGCTACATCTGTACAATGCAGACGGATACCGAAGTTATTACCTATTTATTTGACCATCTTCTTCGTCACCACAACCTTCCTATCGAGGTTGCAGCCGACGTTCTCACCGCTCCCGAATGGGATGAAATTGACAGAATGGATGACGAGAAGAAGGAATACTTCACAAATCTTCGTTCGATTTATAACGGCGCTCTCGTAAACGGTCCGTTCTCCGTTATTCTCGGTTCAAACAAGGGTCTGCTTGCAATTAACGACAGACTCAAGCTCCGTTCACTGACTGCTGCCACAAAAGGCAACAGAGCATATTTTGCCTCAGAGGAATCAGCTATCAGAATTATATGCCCTAATCCTGAAAAGGTGTGGTCGGTTTCAGGTGCTGAGCCTGTATTCATTCCTCTTGAAATTGACGTTGAGGAGGTGGCTGACTGATGATTAATTATATTCCACGCAGATTTACGGTTGTCCGTGATAAGGAACGCTGTATTGACTGCGGCTGTTGCGTTCGCCAGTGTGCTAATGATTGTCATTATTTTGACGATGACGGGAAGACAGTTTTATGCGATTCAAACAGTTGTGTTGCCTGTCACCGTTGTGTTGCACTTTGTCCTACAGGTGCACTGAGAATTGAAAAATACGTATGCGAATACCGCGAAAATGCAAACTGGACTCCACAGTATCAGCAGGAGATTTGCCGTCAGGCAGAAACAGGCTCCGTTCTTCTTTCCGCAATGGGCAATCCAAAGCCTTATCCGATTTACTGGGATAAGATTTTGCTCAATGCGTCACAGGTTACAAACCCGTCTATCGACCCGTTGCGTGAGCCGATGGAAATCCGTGCAATTTTAGGCCGCAAGCCTGAAAAGCTTGAGGTTGAGAAAAAGGGCAAGTCAATCACAAAAATGCCGCCTCAGGTTATGCTTGAAACACCGATTATGTTTTCAGCTATGAGCTTTGGCTCAATTTCAATGAATGCGCAAAAATCACTTGCTATGGCAGCAAAAGAGCTTGGCACGCTGTTTAATACAGGTGAGGGTGGTCTGCATCCCGAGCTTGCTGAGTTCGGTGACTATGCAGTTGTACAGGTTGCGTCAGGACGTTTCGGCGTACATAAGGACTATCTTGAAAATTCTAAGTTTATCGAAATAAAAATCGGTCAGGGTGCAAAGCCAGGTATCGGCGGACATCTTCCGGGTGAAAAGGTTAACGTTGAGGTATCAAATGCACGTATGATTCCCGAGGGTTCGGATGCCATTTCACCTGCACCTCACCACGATATTTATTCTATCGAGGACCTCCGCCAGCTTATCTGGTCTTTAAAGCAGGCAACAGACGGAAAAAAGCCTGTATCTGTTAAGATTGCGGCAGTACATAACGTTGCGGCTATTGCATCAGGCTGTGCAAGAGCGGGTGCTGATATAGTTGTAATTGACGGCTTCAGAGGTGGAACAGGTGCCGCTCCGACAAGGATTCGTGACAACGTTGGTATTCCTATTGAGCTTGCACTCGCTGCCGCTGATCAAAGACTTCGTGATGAGGGTATACGTTCAACAGTATCTCTTGTAGCGGCAGGATCATTTCGTTGTTCTGCTGACGTCGTAAAGGCGATTGCACTTGGTGCAGATGCCTGCTACGTTGCTTCAAGCGCACTGATTGCTATGGGTTGTCATATGTGCCAGAGCTGTAATACGGGCAAGTGCAACTGGGGTATTGCTACTCAGCGTCCTGAGCTTACAAGACGTCTTAATCCTGAAATCGCTCATAAGAGAGTTATGAATCTTATTAATGCTTGGAATCACGAGATAAAAGAAATTATGGGCGGTATGGGTATTAACTCAATCGACTCATTAAGAGGCAACCGACTGATGCTCAGAGGTATCGGCTTAACACAAAAAGAGCTTGATATACTCGGCATCAAGCATGCCGGAGAATAAAGGGAGGTAGTTAGTGTGAAAAAAGTATTCGCAAGAGAAGAGCTTTGCATAAACTGCCGCCTTTGCGAGGTTTACTGCAAAGCAAATCATTCAGAGTCAAAGGACGTTATTAAGGCATATAAGGTTGAAAATCCGGCACCTGTCAGCCGTGTTACAGTTTACGGCGACAAGGCGGTATCCGTTGCCGTTAACTGCCGTCATTGTGACGACCCTGCCTGTGTTAGGGCTTGTATCACCGGCGCAATGACAAAGGATAAGAAAACGGGTATCGTGTCCGTTAATGAAAATAAGTGTATAGGCTGTATGACCTGCCTTGCCGTTTGTTCATACGGATGTATAAAAACAGGTAATATTGCATTCAAATGCGATTTGTGCGGCGGTGAAGAACCCGCCTGTGTTAAAAACTGTCCTAACAGGGCACTGCTCTGGTTAGAAGCAGGAGGTGCTGAATAATGAAATACGTTATTATAGGCGCATCTGCGGCAGGACTTGCAACAGCAGAGGCTATAAGAAAGTCTGATACTCAGGGAACAATTACTGTACTCACAGAGGAATCATATCTGCCATATTCACGCCCGTCAATCAGCTATTACTTAAAGGGCAAGGTTAAGGAGAGTGATATGGCTCTTCGCAAGCCAAATTTCTATAAGGAAAAGAAAATTGACATTGTAACCGACTCAAAGGTTACTGCAATTGATACAAAAAAGAAAACAGTCAAGGTCGGCAGAAAGAGCTATCCGTACGATAAGCTCTGCCTTTGCACCGGCTCAAAGCCTTTTGTGCCTCCTATGGAGAATGTTGATAACAAAGCAAATGCGCTTACATTCCTTGATTTGGCAAAGACTAAGGAAATCAAAAGACTTGCTGATAAGGACACGAGAGCAGTCGTTATAGGAGCAGGACTTATCGGTATGAAAGCGGCAGAGGGACTCGTTAAGATTTGTAAAAGTGTTGATGTTGTTGAGCTTGCGCCAAGAGTTCTTCCGTCAATTCTTGATGCTAATTCGGCAAAACAGGTCAAAAAGCATCTGGAGAATAACGGTATTAAATTTCATCTTGAAAATACGGTTGTTAAGGCAACGTCTAAGGGCAAGCAGATTACTTCCGTAACGCTCAAGGATGGCAAAAAGCTTACTTGTGATTTACTCATTCTTGCTGTCGGCGTAAGACCTCAGACAGAGCTTGCAGAAAAAGCAGGACTTGAGGTCAACAGAGGTATCGTCACAGACACCCGAACAATGCAGACAAGTGATAAGGACATCTATGCAGCAGGTGACTGCTGTGTGTCTGTTGATATGCTTGACGGCTCAAAGAAGATTATTGCCCTTTGGCCTAATGCTGTACAGCAGGGCAACGTTGCGGGTGCACAGATGGCAGGTGCTGACGATACTGTTGGAGGTACGTATTCGGTAAATGCCATTGACTTTTTCGGTCTGAGAATCTGCACGTGCGGTCTTATCAATGCCCAGGGTAAGCAGTACAACGATAAAATCAGTAAAAACGGCGACTCCTACAAGCGCCTTGTATTTGAGGGTGATAAGCTTGTCGGCTACGTGCTTATCAATTCGAGCGTTAACGCAGGTATTTATACAGACCTCATTGCAAATAAGATTTCTCTTGATACGATTGAGGGAGATATTATGGCTGAGCCGTCAATCTTTATGTTTGATAAGAAAACGAGAATTGCTAAGCTGAGAGGTGGAGTTCAGATATGATTATTGAAGCAGGACTTACCCGCTATGAAGAGGTAAATGATTTGATTAAAAAGGAGCTTTCCGCTCGAAAAAAGGTAACTGTTAAGGACGTAAATGGTCAGCGTTATATCGGCTGTGCTCTCGACGAGGGCAAGACGATAGAGGTCCACGGCACACCGGGAAACGATATGGCTTGCTACCTCAACGGCGGTAAGGTTATTGTATATGGCAATTGTCAGGACGCTGTCGGCAACACGATGAACGGCGGCGAGATTGTCGTTCACGGTCATTCGGGCGATGCGATGGGCTACGGTATGCGTGACGGCCAGATTTATATAAGAGATAACGTTGCTTGCCGCGGCGGTATTCATATGAAGGAATTTCGCCGGATGCGCCCCGTCCTTGTTATCGGCAAAAATGCCGGCTCGTTCTTAGGTGAATATATGGCAGGCGGTACGATTGTTCTTTTAGGTATCGACCTTAAAAGAGGCGAAAAGCTTTTTGGTACTCACTGCGCATCAGGTATGCACGGCGGTAAGATTTTCGTAAGAGGCAATTTTCCTAAGGAAAATCTCAGTCCGAATATTAAGATTACAAATCTTGATGACGAGGACAAAAAAGAGCTTGAAGGCTACGTTAAAAAATACTGCAAGTATTTTGATTATAACTACGACACCGTTATGTCAAAGCCGTTCAGGAAATTAGTTCCTAAAACTACAAGACCATACGCAAATCTTTACACACCTAATTAAACAGAGGAAATCTATGTTTAACAATCTTCACGAAGAATGCGGAGTTTTCGGCATTTTTGAAAACAAAACCACCCACGTTGCCCGCTCAGCTTACCTTGCTCTTTATGCTCTTCAGCACAGAGGACAGGAGAGCTGCGGTATTGCCGTAAATGATGACGGCGTTTTCAGACATCACAGAGGTGACGGCTTAGTTCCCGACGTATTCACGCAGTCGCATATGAAGCACCTCGGTATGGGCAATATGGCAATCGGCCACGTGCGTTATTCCACAACAGGCGGTAAGAATGCAAATAACATTCAGCCGCTTGTTATCCGTCATATCAAGGGTAATCTTGCCGTTGCGCATAACGGAAATCTCGTAAATGCGCCTCAACTCAGAAAACAGTTTGAGCTTAAGGGCGGTATTTTTCACGGAACATCTGATACAGAGTCAATTGCATATTCGATAGTATCTCAGCGACTTACAAGCAAGAACACTGAAGAAGCAATTGAAAAGGTTATGTATTCCCTGAAAGGTGCATATTCCTGCGTGGTAATGACTGCCACAAAGTTGATTGCTTTTCGTGACCCGAACGGCTTCAGACCGCTCTGTATAGGCAAAAAGCAAGACGGAGCATACGTTGTTGCGTCAGAATCCTGCGCGCTTGATACGGTAGGTGCAAAATTTATCAGAGATGTTAAACCGGGTGAAATCGTAGTTATCGGCACTGACGGCGTGAGGTCGATAGAAACGCATTGCGGTAAAAAGGGTAATATCTGCGTCTTTGAGTACATCTATTTTGCTCGACCTGATTCAGTTATTGAAGGCTCGTCAGTTCAGCATGCGAGAATGAGAGCGGGCGCTTTTCTTGCTAAGGAGCACCCTGTGGAGGCTGATATAGTTATCGGTGTTCCCGATTCAGGACTTGATGCTGCGCTCGGCTATGCGTACGAAAGCGGTATTCCTTACGGCATAGGCTTTATAAAAAACAGATATATCGGCAGAAGCTTTATTCAGCCGTCACAGGATCAGCGTGAGGACGCAGTCAGAATTAAGCTCAATGCCATAAAGGAAAATATCAACGGCAAGCGAGTTATAATGATTGACGATTCAATCGTTCGTGGTACTACGTGTGCAAGAATTGTAAGACTTCTCCGTGAAGCCGGTGCAAAAGAAGTGCATATGCGTGTATCCTCACCGGCGTTTAAATTTCCCTGCTTTTTCGGAACAGACGTTGATTCACAGGAAAATCTGATTGCCTGTCAATTTGATACAGTAGAAGAAATTGCAGAGGAAATCGGCGTTGACAGTCTTGGTTATCTTTCAGTTGAGGCAACAAATCAGCTTGCTGAAAAATCAACCTGTGGTTTCTGCAACGGCTGTTTTACAGGCGATTATCCCGTTGAAGTTCCAAAGGAACAGTCAAAGGATAAATTCGAAACGAAATTAAATCAGTTTAGCTCTTACTATCAAATACTTGACTAAACAATAAAGCGCCTTGCATTTGCAAGGCGCTTTATTGTTTATTACAATCGGCTTTGTCTGCGCAGTCTTGTTGATATACAGCATTATATAAGCGGTTAAGATGCTTTTGATATCTTTTAATAGTTTTATAGTTTATACCCTGCGAAAACGGGAATACCGTTTTCGCAGGGTATAAATCATTTTAGCAGGGAATAATATACAGAACAAATTTTTTATATTGTGAAAACTGTTATTTAAACTTCAACACTATAGCCCGATTAAGGGCAATTGTCAATATATAAACATCAAATTAAAATAATATTAACAGGAGTTGATTTGATGATTGTTTTTGACAAATTATGGAAAACTCTAAGCGAAAAAAATATTTCGCAATATAAGCTGATTAAGGAATATAAAATCAGTACAGGCCAGTTAGACCGGCTAAGAAAAAATGAAAACGTTAATACGTATACGCTCAATACTCTTTGTGAAATATTAGATTGCAAATTAGAGGATATAGCTGAATATAAAAAGGCTCTATAACCAATGTTGATGTTTCAGCACACCAATATTGATTTTTGAATATTTTTATTGACTACCTCTATTTTTAAATCAATAGGAGAAAAAGTATGAAAAGCAAGACAAAGAAAAAATGGTTTGCAGCATTAGGCATTTTAATTTCTGTATTCTTAATAGCAGTGATTTCACTTGCGTGGCTTTACGGCAGCTCGTCAGCAATAGATAAGCATAAATATGAAGTAGATGTTCCTGCGTTCAGCGTTACTGTTAAAACGCAAGACGGTAACATAACTGTGAATTCGTGGGAAAATATCAAGGATAATAAAACATATATCTTCCTTCCTGCCGGTGCAAAGCTTGATAATTTCACTGTACATTGTGATGGGGCACAATCTCTTGAAATTAACGGTGAATCAGCCGAGCTTGATTCACAAACAAAGCTGATAAACAGTGGCGGAGAGTACGAAATCAAGCTTGACGGCAAAAAATATGATACGGTCATTCTTCACGGCGCAAATATTCCGTCTGTTCACATAAACACCGAAAATCAGGCGCTAAGCAGCATCTACGCCGACAAGAGTCATAAGGAAAAGGCTGAAATTGAAATTTACAGCAAAGGCAAGAAAATTGTAAACGACAGTCTTAAATATATTAAGGGCAGGGGAAATGCAAGTTGGGAAAAACCACAGAAGTCCTTTAATATAAAATTTAAGAAAAAGATTAATTTATTTGATATGGGGAAGGCGAAAAAATATTCGCTGATTTCTCCATATGCAGATCAAACCTTAATCAAGAATTATCTTACTTATATGCTTGCTGATAACGTCGGTCTTGAGTACACTTCGGACAGCACGCTCGTTGATTTATATGTTGACAATAATTATCTTGGAGCGTATCTGCTTGCCGACAGTGTTGAGGCGGGCAAGAAAAGGGTGAATATCAACGATCTTGATGATGAAAACGAGCTTGCAAATCCTGATATAAACATAGACGAGCTTGATGTTGTGACCAGTGCAGAGAGTATTGACCGAGCAGATAGCGGTACGCAAAGATGGGTTGATATTCAAAATGAGCCCGAGGACATAACTAACGGATATATAATTCAGCTTGAGTTTGCAGAACGCTACCTGAATGAATCGAGTGGTTTTGTTACTGATAACGGACAACCTATAGTGCTCGCAAGTCCCGAATATGCCACTAAGGGAGAAATTGAATATATAAGCTCATTTTATCAGGATTTTGAAAATGCACTTTACGCTGATGACGGATACAATAATCTCGGCAAGCATTATTCTGAATATATTGACATAAATTCCTTTGCAAAAATGTATATCGTTCAGGAATTAGGCAAAAACAAGGACGCAAATGAAACGAGTACGTATATGTTCCTTGATGACGGCGGCATTCTAAAGGCAGGTCCTGTATGGGATTTTGACAATGCATTCGGAAATCAGGTGTTCTTAGGCAATATGAATGATACTCAACATCTCAAGGCAGATGAGCTTCAGGTATGCTATAAAGGCTTTTTTAGGGCACTTTATAAGCATAGTGATTTCAGAACAGCAGTCTGTAATGAATGGGAGAATATGCGTGACGAAGTGCTTGGCTTTATCGAAATGGCTGATGAATGTGACGCTTTGATTAGTGATTCGGCTGTGATGAACGGCATACGCTGGAACAGATACAACACTGTTGATATTGAAGAAAATAAAGAAAAATACGCGCAGGCAATTAGTGATTTAAAAGATTTTATCAATACAAGAATAAATCTTTTTGACAGTACGTTCAGCAATAATTCTTCGGTTTTATTCTACTATCCTAATGGAGGAAACGGTAATTATCAATATGGCGAGAGTAAGAATGTGGGCGACAGAATAATCGTCAGCGATAATATGTACGAAAGCGACAGAAAATTCCTTGGATGGAATACGCAGCCTGACGGAAGCGGTAATTCATACAATCCGAATGACGAAATCACGCTTGATTCAGAGTCAGTAACTTTATATGCACAGTGGTCTGACGGTAAAAATGCAGTGCTGACTGTTAAAAACAAGATTAACTCATTTTACAAGAAGGTTTATAATTCGCTTAAATACAGAATTTGCGAGGTTACGGGATGAACGATGGGGAGACACTTCACAAGAAAGTAGTCTCCCTTTTCTTTGTTTATAAAATTCAGCAAAACAGGAAATGAAATTACTTATTCAAGTGTTATCATATATATGTAGCTACAAAGAGATAGAGAAAGGAGGTACAGAGATGGATTATAAGAAAATTATACAGAATAGCATTGACTATATTGAAGATAATCTAAAAACTCAAATTACTGCGGCAGAACTTTCAAATCAGGCTGGTTATTCTATTTTTTATTATTACAGATTGTTTCAATCATATGTCGGAATGCCTGTTATGCAATATATTCTCCGTCGAAGGCTTATTCATGCTGTTTATGAAATACACTGCGGACGAAAAAGAATTGATGTGATACTGGAATATGGTTTTGACACTTATGCAGGATTCTATAAGGCTTTTCGTCGTGAATTTGGCTGTACTCCTTCTGATTTTTTGAAAAAAGGCAGAGCTAAACGGCCTTATAAATTGAATTTGAATGAGGAGAAGCATATGAATATATCAGATAAAAAAGCATTGAAACTTTTGAAGCATTGGAATTTGGAAAATGAATCAATTTCTAATATCTATTATAAAGGCAACGGAGAAAAAGATGACACTGCACTTTACGTTGGTAAAGATTTTGTTCTAAAATTTTCCGATGATTTGGGAAAAGTCAAAAACGAAGTTAAACTTTGCAAAGCAATGGAAAGCACGGGTTTATATGTATCATCTCCTGTGCTGACAACAGATGGTAGAGAATATGTGCAGGACGGCGAGTTGTTTTTCTATGTAACCAAACGAATTTTTGGATCACAAATGGTTTCTAATGATTTTTATGATGATTTAGAAAAAGCAAGATTTGTCGGTGAAATTATCGGACAACTGCATCTTATTTTAAGTCAAACAGAAATGCCTGTTGACGATGTGGATTTATACCGAACTGTAAAGGATTATGCTATGCTGAAAGCGAGAAAAATTTTTTCGTTTTCAGAACAGTTTTATCGGGATTATATAGATGATTTTGGAAAATTGTACAACAAGTTACCCAAGCAAATCATACATCGTGATCCTAATCCTGCAAATATTATTGTATCACAAGACAAATGGGGCTTTATTGATTTTAAATTATCAGAAAGGAATCTTCGTATTTATGATCCATGCTATGCAGCTACAGCGGTTTTAAGTGAAAGCTTTGACGAAAATGATACTGTAATGCTTTCAAAATGGCTTGAAATCTACAAAAATGTCATTTGTGGCTATGACAGCGTGGTAAAGCTTACTGACGAAGAGTATAAAGCTCTTCCTTATGTTGTCATAGCAAATCAGTTGGTATGTACAGTGTATTTTTCGGAACATGACAAATATACAGAACTTTTTGAGATAAATAAACGTATGACTGCCTGGCTTGTATCCGTTATTGATGAATTGAAGCTCAAATGAATTAAAGCAACTGCGCTTGTGTAAGCGTAGTTGCTTTTGGATTTGAAAGATGAAATTAGATATTCACTATATATAGAAAAACGAGCACCCTACAGGGTGCTCCTTTTTATGTTTGTTATTTTATATTTACATTAGTTACAATTTTATCATTACTGAAAGAAAACAGCTCACTGATTTCTACCTCCAGCGGAGTTGAGGTGTCTCTTAATACATAAGCCTTTTTGACATCCTTTGTAACTCCCGGTTTGATTTCAACGTCAAGTAAATCCGTATCCTCATCGAGAATTGCTGTTTCAAGTCCTACACCGTCCTGATAAACTGAATCGCTCAAAGCAACGTCAAAGCTGATAGCGTTACTTGAATTATTTGTAAATTCATATGTAATAAGAACAGCGTCCTTGCCTGCATAGTCTTTACAAAGCTTTGCTTCTTTAACAACACATCCGTAATCACCGACAATGCTATCTGATGTATTTGATGAATTTTCATCTGCACTTGCGTCAAGCTCATATTCATCAGAATATGATATATCACCTAAGCTTTCATCAACAGCCTTACTAAACAATGCTCCTGTTCCTACAGTTAATATGATAGTTAAAACGATATTAATAATAAAACTTACTAATGCGCATATGCCGCAGGCTTTTGCAGTTTTCGGCTTTTTATCCTTGTTTGTGATGAATAAAATCAAACCCACAAGCGGAATAATATAGGAAAGTATAGCAAGTCCAACGCTTGCCTTTTGTTCCTGCGGTTGTTGAGGCGGATAATACTGATTATCCTGTGGTGGAGTGTAATATTGATTGTTATTTTCGTCTGCCATTTTGCAAACCTCCCTTAAATTTTATAGCTTTATAGTAACACATAAGTGTTAAAATGTCAACATATGTATTCATAAGCAGCTATTTTTTAGCATACACTAATAATGAGGTGATGCTTATGTTTATACCGACACTTAATGCTAAGATTGTGGGACGAGTAATTGCAGATATCAGAAATGAAAAGGGAATATCTCAAGAGGTGCTCAGTGGTCTTGCAGATATAGGCAGGACACACCTTTCAGCGATTGAAAGAGGTGAGCGCAAGCCGACTCTTGAAACGCTTTATCGTATATCCTGTGCACTGGAAATGAAAATGAGTGATATAGTAAGTGAGATTGAAAACCGTTTAAATTAAAAAAGCCTGACATTCAAGATGTCAGGCTTTTTATGTTTTTGTCTATTTAATCTTATTTTACAGCCTCTTCAACTGCAACTGCGCAAGCAACTGTTGCGCCAACCATTGGGTTGTTACCCATACCGATAAGTCCCATCATTTCAACGTGAGCCGGTACTGATGATGAGCCTGCAAACTGAGCATCGCTGTGCATTCTGCCCATTGTATCTGTCATACCGTATGAAGCAGGACCTGCAGCCATATTATCAGGATGAAGAGTTCTTCCTGTACCGCCGCCTGATGCAACTGAGAAGTACTTTTTGCCCTTTTCAACGCACTCCTTCTTGTATGTGCCTGCAACAGGATGCTGGAATCTTGTCGGGTTTGTTGAGTTACCTGTGATAGAAACGTCAACGCCCTCTTTCCACATAATTGCAACACCTTCGGTTACATCGTTTGCACCGTAGCAATTAACCTTTGAGCGAAGTCCGTCTGAATATGACTTGCGGAAAACTTCCTTAACCTCGCCTGTGTAGTAATCCATCTGTGTTTCAACGTATGTGAAGCCGTTGATTCTTGCAATAATCTGTGCTGCATCCTTACCAAGACCGTTAAGAATTACGCGAAGAGGAGTTTTTCTAACCTTGTTAGCCTTTTCAGCAATACCAATAGCACCCTCTGCAGCTGCGAATGATTCGTGACCTGCAAGGAATGCGAAGCACTCTGTATCCTCTTCAAGAAGCATCTTGCCAAGGTTACCGTGACCAAGACCAACCTTTCTTTGATCAGCAACTGAGCCAGGGATGCAGAAAGACTGAAGACCCTCACCGATTGCAGCAGCAGCGTCAGCAGCGTTTGTAACACCCTTCTTAAGAGCGATTGCACAGCCTACTGTGTATGCCCACTTAGCATTTTCAAAGCATATTGGCTGAATGCCTTCAACAATTGCATAAGGATCAAAGCCTTTAGCCTTGCAGATTTCTCTGCATTCTTCAATAGATTTAATGTCGTACTTTTCAAGAACTTCGAGAATTTGCTTTTCTCTTCTATCGTATGATTCAAATAAAGCCATTATTCTTTCCTCCTTATGCTTTTCTTGGGTCGATAATCTGTACTGCGTCGTCAACTCTGCCGTACTGACCCTGTGCCTTTTCAAATGCTGTGTTAGCATCGTCACCAGCCTTGATGAAGTCCATCATCTTGCCGAAGTTTATAAACTTGTAACCGATGATTTCGTTGTCTGCATCAAGAGCAATACCGGTTACGTAGCCGTCTGTCATTTCAAGGTAACGAGGACCCTTTGAAAGTGTGCCGTACATTGTGCCTACCTGAGAACGAAGTCCTTTACCAAGATCCTCAAGACCTGCACCGATTGGAAGACCGTCATCAGAGAAAGCACTCTGTGAACGACCGTATACGATCTGGAGGAAGAGCTCTCTCATAGCTGTGTTGATAGCGTCACAAACAAGGTCTGTGTTAAGAGCCTCAAGAATTGTTCTGCCTGGAAGAATTTCAGAAGCCATAGCAGCTGAATGAGTCATACCTGAGCAACCGATTGTTTCAACAAGAGCCTCCTGAATAATACCATCCTTAACGTTAAGGCTGAGCTTGCAGGTACCCTGCTGAGGAGCACACCAGCCGATACCGTGTGTGAAGCCTGAAATGTCCTTAATCTCCTTTGCCTGTACCCACTTTGCTTCCTCAGGAATCGGAGCAGCACCGTGAGCAACACCCTGAGCTACAGGACACATTGTTTCAACTTCATGTGAATAAGTCATTTGAATTACTCCTTTCAATTTAACTTTTTAATTGAATAATTAATTGCAAAATTACTATTGTTTATTATACTCAATTTGTGTATCTTCTTCAATAGTAAATACGAAAAAAATGGACATAATTAGTATTTTTATTTTGTATATATTGCTTATAAGCAATAACCTCAACTCTGATGTTGAAAAAATCATATATTTTTGGTATACTAAACAAAAATATAAGTAGGTGATTAATATGAAAATAAAAAAAGGCTTTGCAAAGCGCGAGATAGCAGGCTCAAATATCGTAGTTCCTGTTGGCAATGCTGCTAATGATTTTAACGGAATGATTACTCTTAACGGCAGTGCATCATTTTTTTGGGATTGCTTTACAAAGGATATTACGATTGACGACGCAGTTAAGCTTGTGACTGACGAGTACGAGATTGACGAGGCAACAGCGAGAGCAGATATAGAGGCTTTCGTTAAAAAGCTGAGAGATAATAACCTGATTGAAGAATAGTCAGCTATATACTAAAACGGGAACCCGACTAAATGGGTTCCCGTTTGTTGTTTATTACTTATACATAATCTTTTGCCGTGAAGCTAATGCATTTTTGAAATTCTTCTTTCGCCATCTGCTTATAAGATTCATCGACGTACCTGTGTATAAAGGAGAAATCCTTTGCGTTTATTATTCCGTCCTGAACGTAATCACAGTTGCAAATGCTTATCGGAGTTGACGAGAAGTTGTTATTTGCATTGTTTGCAGAAATCTGCAACTTAACAGTTCTGCTTATTGAATGAGTAGTGAAAACAGTGAACAGATACTGGCCCGCAGTATGATAGAAGCTGAAGCTTCCGTCACTTCCGCTGACAGCGACCTTTGACGAGCCCTGATATATATTCGCATTTGCGACAGGACTGCCGTTCATATCAACTACCTTGCCCTTGACCGAGTATCTTGACGTAATGACGATAGGAATATCAACTGAAGCCGTCAGATTATTGACCTTCACTGTAAAGGTGTTGCGGACATACTCAGCTGAGTCGTTAGGATGCCAGTGCTTCTCGTATTGATTATCAATAAAGGTAATCGCGTAGCCGTCAATATATTCCTGCCCTACAGCAGTGGTCGAAGTACCGTTTTCGTAGTAAAGAGTTACTATCATATTTGAAATAATCTTTGAGGTGTTGTACCTGAAAAACGAATTACCCGAAGCATCCGTTATCCAATCGCCGTCGGTATACGCCTCAAGCTCGATAGGACAGCTTGCCTCAATCCTCTGTATCGACGAGTCATCGTAACTATCATTAGTCAGCATTACTGTAAACACGCCGTTTGTTCTTGATTCTGACAAATACCAGCCAACAGCATAGTAATACGTTGTGCCTGCTACAAGATGGTATGTCAGCTTAAACTGTCTTGAGCCTTCGCTGACCTTATCATCTTTATTTGAATACGCAAGCTGTACGTATTTTTTTTGCTTAGTTGCAGTGTCAACCTCTTTAACAAACAAGTAGCATTCACTTGCATAGACGTTATATGACCGAAATGAATAAGTACCCGATGAGCTTGGAGTGAAGTAAAACCACTCAAGGTCGTCAGTTCCGTTAATTACTACTGATTGCTTCGTATCGAGAACTAATTGCACTGAGCTTGCATATGCAGTATTTGCGAAGGAAAATGAAGCCGCAGCTACTGCAATGGCAAGTATTATTGATAAAATCTTCTTCTTCATTTTCCTTCTCCTTTACTGTCTATTTTGTGCTGATATAATTGCTGAAGTACTGCTTGTAGTTGTCATAAGCAGGGAGCGCATTGATTTTGCCGAAATCCTTTGCATTTATATAGCCGTCATTGTTGTAATCAAAGATTTGTAATTCAAATTCCTGTACATTAGTACTGTCAGAAGCGGAAATTGTCACACTCTTTTGAGCATTTTCAAATTTCACGGTAATATCTGCGACGCTTCCCTTAGCAATGTTTACAGTCGCGTTACCTGATTCGTCAGTAATGCCTCGCCATTCACCGTTTACGTAAACGTTAGCACCGGCGATTGCCCTGTTGTCAACAGTGCCGTGAGTAGCTTCAGGAAGTACTGCTGAAAGTGAAATCTGATCTGCAACAGGAATACCACTAATTTCGATGTTGTTGATACCTGTATTGCCCTTAAGGACGTCAACAAGCTCATCACCGTCAACGCTTTCACCGCCATTAATGAATATCTTTAAGTAAAGCTTATCCTGATTATCACATTCAGAAGGAAGCGGAAGATTGCCGTATGTTTCTACTGTGTTGTCAGTAGAGTCATTGCTTATTGCTCTTACGTTTGAAGAAGCAACGTAAGTATAATCTCTGCCGTTCGTACTGTAAGCTACACCCCAATCCCTCGGGCCCTTGTTTGAGCTGAGCTGTTCAAGATTAAGTGTAAGGTTTTTATAGTCTGTAGTGCTTGTTTCGATTAACCAGTAGCCGTTACCGTCAGGTTTATCAAGCTTTTTTGTTGCGGTGAACTTGTTTGTGTCTGCCCACGAAACTCTTACGCCGTACGTGCCTGTGTAGGTGAGCGGAGTCTTGTCGTTTGCATTAGGATACATTGAAAGAGTACCGCTGTTTGCACCGCTTGTATTTGATACTGTCAGATAGTCGGCAGCAACGTAATCTGCAAACGGTTTTGATGAATTATTGTAGTTGAATTTAACTACCGTTTCACCCTTGTAGTAATACGTATTACCGTTAGCAATGCTTGCGTCCTCATCCTCAACTGCTTCTATAACGACTCTGTACGCCTCCTGCTTTGTGGAGTCGAAGCCCTTTACGGTTGAAAGCTTTATTCCGCCCTCAGTATAATCACCTGCAAGAACGATGCTTCCGTTCGAGTCGGTTACGATGTACTTCATATCGATTCCGTCGGGGCTGACGTATTCGATAGTACCGTTTGCACCAAAATAATTTGTTGACTTGTTGGTGTACGGCATTTTGTAATTGCCGTTATCGTCACCTGCTACGATTACGTTGTTGACGTAGAGGTTGCCCTTTGAATTGTTGTTGTGAAGCTTTGCACCACCGAAAGTTGAATTTTCTGTTGTAGCAAGTCTTATGTAGATTTTGCCTTTGTTGCTGCAATCTGCCGGAAGAGGAGCAGTAAGCAGAAGCTGTTCAAGCTTTGAATTTGCCGTAAGGGCAATATTAGTCTGAACGTCTGTGAAGCTTTCGCCGTCAAGGCTGTACTGAAGAGTAACGCTCTTTGGACCCTGTGCAGTAGTGTACGCATCGCACGTAAACGTAATATTGTCAAAGCCTGCGGTTGATACCCGATATGTAAAGCCTGAATCAGCTGTCCAGTATGCGCCGTCATCAGGGGACACACAGAAGGAGCCGTTGTCAGCTCTCCACAAAGGAACGTACTGTGATTTGCCGTCAGTGTATGTTGTCATTCTTCCGCTTTCGCCGTATATACCGCCTGTTGACTGAACTTCACCCATCGTAACGTCCTTTGAGAAATCCTCATAGATGAAGCTGTTGACGTTCGTTCCGCCGAAGGTTACGGTTATCTGAGCGTTTTCGCTCCTGATGTCCTCATATTCTGAATAAGCAGTGATTACTGCAGTGTCTCCGCCCTTGGCAGTCTTTGCGTCAAACGGATTAAACTCACCGCTGTAGAGCATCGGAGCTGAATTGTTAACTGTGTAGTATACGTTTGCACCGCCGTTATTGTCCTTTATTTTAACAGTATCGTCACTGAACAATACGTCGCTGTCAGCGGTAATTGTCGGTGCCTTAAGCGATGTTACGGCTGAGAAGGAATTACCTGTAATTATAATATCGTTAACAGCAGCATCACCGCTGAGCTGATACATTAATGCTCCGCCATTTATCGCAATATCATCGTATACTTCCATACGGATATATACTGTTTTCTGATTTTCACATTCTGCAGGAAGCTGAACATTGTCAAATGCAACCTCCATAGTCTTATTGTTGGTAATAGAGTGCTGAGCACCTTCTAACTCAACGTAGTCCTCACCGTCAAGGCTGTAGTATATCTGCCAGATTTTTGGTCCCTTGTTTGTACCGCCGAGCTTTGCAGAAAACTTGATGTTGTCGTAACCGAGTGTTGAAACTACTGTTTCAAAGTATGGGAAGTAGTCCCACGCGAGGTTGTTGCTCTTTGACGTACCCATAACAGGTGAGCGATCTTCTGTATTTGTTTTACCGTCAATCTTATATAAATCAGTGTCAGCAGACCATTTGATTTTTGCAGGGTCAACACCGTTTACACTTGCAAAGAGATTTGCGTCAGCCTGAAGCTCACCGCCTGTTGCGTTGTAGAAATAGCCTTCGCCCGAGGTATCAGCATTTACAAGTGTAGTGCTGTCAGCTGTGTAGTCGTAAACCCATTCTGCAATCGTTCTCGTGTAGCCTGACGGTCTTGATCCTGAAAGAACGTTACATTCATTTGAAGTAACCGAGCCTGTAACGTTTACTCCGTCACCTGAAGCAACACAAGTGATTTTTGTGCCTACGTCATCTGCTGTAAGCAAATATCTGTCTGAATCTGCACCGCTTATCTGAGTACCGTTTCTGTACCATTTGTATGATACGCTTTGTGTAAGTTCATTGCCTGTCTGCGTATTTTTAAGTATTGCAACAAGCTCAGTATCCTTATATCCTGTGCTGTCAATAGTAAGTGAATGATAAGGCGGCAGGGTTACAGGACTGATAGTGAAGTTAACTGTCTTTGAGCCTGTGTAAAGGCCGATACCTGTAACTGTAATCTGAGCAGTGCCGGCATTTATATTATTCTCATAGCTTAATTCATAGTCAACACCTTTTTCAAGAGTGACGTCGCCGTTTGAAGTAAAGATGCTTACTGTCGGATCAGGCATGATTTCATTGCCTGTGTACATATGATTACCGATATTTGAAATTGTAACACCGCTTATATCTGTCTTTGATATCTGCGAGTTAATCCATATATCTCTGTCAGTAACCCACTTTTCCTTGCTGTCAATAATTGTATATGCGTTAAAGCTTTTTTCGTGACGAATATTATTCATAGCGGCACTTTTAGCAACTGTATTTACATAATATTCAATGTTCTTAAGAGTTCCGTTAGGGTCTGCAGTATTTCCGAGGAGTACGTCTATAGCAGGTGCAATATCCTTGTAGTAGCTTCTCTCAGCCATGCTCCAGAAGTCTGTGCAGTTAGTTGCAAGAGCGGCATAAAAGTTGAGTGGAGCCTGATTGTCATTACTATAGGTCTTTGTAGAGTCACTTGCGTAGAATCTGTAAATTCGGGCTACCTTTGCATACCAACCTTCAGCGGTGTTAATATTTGCACCCCATCGGCTGCTTTCACTTGCCTCGCCCAGAGCGTTATCCATATCCCATATAGGACCTGCATAAAGCTTGCCGTCAATGTTATCGGAATCCTTATAGAAGTATGTGGACGATGTTGATGAGTCCATATTCTTGAAAAATTCCTGAACCCAGTAATATTTTACAGCTGAGTCAGCATCAAGAAGATCGCTCCATCGCTTACTCTGATATTGTGCAGCAGGAGCAGGGTTGCTTGTGGTCATTGCTCTTAAATTTGATCTGCAGGTGGTTGTGGTAGCACTGCTTGGAACGATACCGCCGTTATATACTGATGAACCTAATGCAAAGAGAATGTCGTAGCTGTAGTTCACCATTTCCTTAGAAGCATAGTCGCAGCTCTTGAGTACCCATCCCTGTCGGTTGTAGGCACAGAAGCCTGCATTCTCATCAGGCCATCTGTTACTGATTTCAAGCTCATAGAGATAGCCGCCGGTATAATCAGTAGGGCTTGTAAGTGATGATGAATACTTTCTGTTGCCTACTGTTGAGCCAAATGTACTGGTTGTGCCTGTAGTCGGAAGACCGCTTGATGTGTATGAGCCGACTGCCGTGCCAGTTAAATCCCCCGGCAGTATTGCACCGGTCTCGCTTACCGTACCGTTTGCTAATTCAAGATTTGCGTATGCATCCGTAACGTCAATTCTGTTTGACTTAAGCTGTACCTTTTCAGCGAGCTGATACGAGCCGAGATACTGCTGGTTAACGTATAAATCAACAGGCTTGCAGTGAGGCTGGTACTTGACACCGATATAATCGGCAAAATCGTATGTAAGCTGATTTGCAATAAGGGTAGAGTCACCTGCGTTTGCAAGAAGACACCACTTTTTTGCAGACGGCATTCCGAGAAGTGATTTTGATATGCCGAGCTTGATGTTATAAGGAAGCTTAGTGCCTGTGGTAGACCAAGTGCCGTTACCGCGTCCGCTCATTCTTTCCATAACGCCCTGATAATCGACTGTGCCGTCAGGACGAATAACCATAATTGTGCCTGATTCAAATACAGTGTGGTCTTTACTTGCGTTGATACTGGAAAGAGAACCGCTGCTTGTGTCAATATAAATTGTACCTACGTCACCGCTCTTTATTGCAGTGACAGAGTAGCTTGTATTGTTAAGTTTAACAGTGTAGTCAACTGAAACACCGCCGTCATTTATGCTTTCAAAAACGTTGGTCGGCACACCGCTTTCAACCTGAGTGCCTGAGATTTCAAGCGTTGAGCCCTCTGCAAACCAGATTTTAAGAGCACTGAGGTCAGCAGTGGACGGGAAGAACCAATAGTATTTTGATGCGCTTGTGTTGACCTTTGAAGGTCTTATAGAGCCGAGAGGGGAAAGCACGTTTCCGCCTATAGCGTCATTGATATCAGCCTGAGTCAACGCATTCTGCGGGTCTGCCCACATATTCAGCATTGAGCTTTCAAGCTGAGGAGCAGTTGATACATCTGCCTGAGAGCTGAATGGTGATACTACTAACGTAGTCATTATTATGATTACTGCGAGCAGTAACGCCGTACTTTTTTTGAATGATTTTTTCATAAGTTTGTCCTCTTCTCTTTCCTGTATCATCTTAATAATTTTGCCGTACCAATATTGCCTTGCCAATCGACTTTGCACTCGGTGCTTTTGCCGCTTCGATTAATCATTGTGACAGTTTCGGCACTGCACGGTGAGCAGAGAAATTTGGTAACGTTTTCTGCCGATTTGTAGCCGCCAACTGAAAACTGTTGTTTAACACTGCTTTGAATAAGAAGTGTTTTTTGGGCGCAATTTGTGAGTTCTGAGTTGCTGTCTGCTGATACGGTGACCTTTCCGCCGTTTATTTCAAACTGCCCCTTTGTCTTGCCGTCATTGACTTTTCTGACCTTGAGTCCGAATTTGTACTGTGATAAAGCCGTTACGTCAAGCGTACCGCCTCTTATGATGATATAATCATTTGAATCAATTCCGTCTGCACATTCTTCAGTGTAAAGCGACTGGATTTTTACAGAAGCGGGAGTAGCATTTTCTTTATCCGGAAATTCATTTGGGTCGCACATTTCGAATTTGTTGCAGTGAATTCCGTCACCCTTTGAATTGATGTTAATGCTTGCACCGAATTCGACAGTCACCTTTCTGTCGCAGGAAATACCCTGCTTAGCTCTGCTTGTGATATTAAGCGTAGCATTTCTTATGTCTATTGATTCGGTAGAGCAGATACCGCTCAGGTTTTCTCCGCCGTCAATTTCGGCAGTTCCGTGACCTTTGATATCGAGTCTGCACTCGCTGTAAATTGTACCGTTTGTACCAACGCCGTGTGCTGTGAATTTGTTTTCACCTGTAAAGACGAGATTTACTTTAGGAGCAGCAGATTCAACAGGCTTGCTTTCACCCGAGCTTTCGCTTTTGCTCTCGTTATCGTTTTCCTTTTCGTTGTCCTTATCAACGTTAGTGAAATTAATTGCCGTTTTTCTCTTCGTGTTGATATTTACGTCGTTGAATTTAACCTCAACGCTTTCACCAATGCTGAGATTGAAAACGAGGTGTCCTAAAAATACGTCGGTTTCGCTTGTAACATAATACTTACTGCATTCGCCTGCACCGTCGATTATAACCTCTGAGCCTGTGTCGATTGAGCCGGGATTAAACGAAACGTTCTTACCGTCACTTGCAACGCTTCCGCCTTTTTTAAGAACGATAGAAATATATTCGGGCTTAGGGTCTTCTTTCTTAGAGGGCTCCTTTGACGGTGTTTTGTTGTTGTTTTTATCTTTGTTGTTGTCTTTATTTTTATCCTTTGAGCTGTTGTTATTACCACTGCCTGAGCCATTGCCGGAATTGTTCTTGCTATCGTCAGACTTCTTTTTAGTTGTGGTTTCTTTTTTTCTGTCAGCAACCTCTTTTTCGGCAACCTTTTCAAGATTCTTTGACTTTTCACTCTTTTGGGCAGATACACTCTTGCCATCGTCGGTAGTAACCTTTTTGCCTCCGTCTTTTTCGTCATCTACCGTAACGTTTACAGGCTTGCCGTCCTCGCCCTTTTGAAGCTTGATGAAAAGATTTCCCACACTGTCAACCTTTGTGACAACCTCAAAATATTCTTCGGTGTCCTTGTCATTATCAATGTCGATAACGTCCTGAACTGCAATGATGTAGCCGTTCTTGTCAGCAAGCGCATTGAGTGAAACAGGATTGCTGTTCTGATAAGTGAGCTTCGGCTCGCCGAGACTGTCAAGCTGAATTGCCAAAACCTGCTGAATGTACGGATATTTCTCTTGGTCAAGAGCATTCCCTTTTTTATCCTTTGCAGATTCAACGTAAACTGCTATCATCGTTGCACCGTCAACGTTGTAAAACGGAATCGCCGTGATTACGTTGCCGTAACGGTCTGTAAATTCAAACGTTGATTTCCCTTTTTCTTCAGAGGTGTTGTCGTCAATGTTGTCATCATCGTCATCAATCACTGCAACGTCTGACGGAAGTGAAGTCAGCTCTGCCTTTGAGCATGAAACTAACGTTGGTATTATAATTACTGCACAAAGCAGTAATGCAAGTAATTTTTTTGATTTCATAGTGGTTTCCCGATTTCTTCGTATAATTTGCTGATGTTTTAAAGACACTTTCAGGAACACCCTTGGGGTTCGACTCTCTCAACCCGGAGTGTTCCTGTTCTTTTTACTGGAAGTGGAAGCTTCTTACGGCTGTAGGAACCGTAGAAAGCATAATCTTGAGATTTCCGTTCATTGCACGAAGATCGTCGAGCATTTCGCGCATCTGCTTGTCATCCTTCATATCAATGTCAAATGAGAGCTCGAATAAAGCACCGAAGTCAACTGACTTTATTTTCACAATCTTGAAGGAATTAGTATATTTATTGAGAGTTTCGTCAAATGCGCCAACGTAATTAAGTGTTTCAGGTACTGTGATTTTAAGCTCATAATGATTACCGCGCTTGCCTGCAAAATTAGTAACGTGCAGAAGAATGATAACTGCGCAGATAACGATTGTAGCAATTCCTGCATAGAGCCAGAAGCCCATACCGCAAGCAAGACCCATTACAACAGACATAAACACAAATGCAATATCCTTAGGATCTCCGGGCGCACTACGGAATCTGATTAATGCAAATGCACCTGCAAGAGAAAAGGCTCTTGCAACGTTGTTACCGATTAAAAGAATTACCATACCTACGATAGGCGCGAGTAAAACGAGTGCCACGCAGAAAGCCTGACTGTAGCCTTCTTTTTTGTGTGTCAAAAGATACACGAGGCTTATTATAAGTCCTATAACTATTGAAGATGCAAGTATCTGTAGTACGCTTACTGCTGTAAGCTGGTTTGCAATTTCTCCGCTTGTAGCAGAGCTGATAATCTGATCAAAACTCATTTATGTATTCTCCTTAGATGTTTAGTTTGTGTGCTTTTTATGTAAAATCGCTGAAGTCCAGCCTGTTGCCGTCCTTGTCTGTAAGATGGTACTCAAGCTTGTGTTCGGCTGCATCCTGCTTGAATTTAACACCATATTTTGAAAATCCGCGGCTGAATAAATTATTTTCGCTCAAAATTTTCGTCAGCCACAAGGGCATTGCGCCGAGAATTTTAATTTCCATAATATAATCACCGTTCGGAAGCAGAAGTTCATCCTTCTCGCTTTCACCAAATACAAAATCCGACCTTCTTGTGCGAACATTTCTGTCAAAGGTCATTCTGAAATCTTTATCCTCCTTGCCGAAAAGAGCCAGCCTGTCATATTGAACGTAAAGTGCGGGATGCACCTTGTTGCGCGACAGATAGTATTTCAGCTCCTTTGCAACCTGTGCAGAAAGATAATCTTTTGTCTCGGGCATAATTCCTTCATTGACAAAAGGCTCAATCTCTTTGATTTTGAGCTTGATTCTGCGCTTGTTGCCTTGTCCTTCGCTTTTTTTCTTTAATTCCATAAAGATTTTATCGTCAGGATCTTTTCTGTCATAGTAGGAGCGTATACGCATTTTTTCCTTGTACACGGGCTTTGACGAATTATGTCTGATAACGTCGTGGTTGTCCGTGTCATAGTAGATGCTGTAAATCCTGTATTCTTTGCCGCCTATGCAAAAGGGATCAAGCTCCATATATTCCAGCAGGGAGGGCAGGATTTGGTCAAGCTTTTCTTTGCTTATGAGATACTTCTTCTCATAGCGTTTAAAAGTAGCTATAGCCAAAACAATACCTCCATAAATATTTAAAATTATATAAACTAAAAACATTATACTTTATAACTACATAGTAAGTCAACAAAAAGATGTCTAATCATCTAATTATTTACAAATAGACAAGTGTTGCACCAGGCGAAGTACTTAGAAATAATATATGTATAATGTCTATTATTTGTTATGTTGCAGTAACGATATAAATGTGTTATAATTGACACTGGTAAATTATTATGCACTTGAACAAAATAGACAAAGGAGAGCAATAATGGCTAAGAAAAGCGGTGCTCAGGATTTAAGAATTATTCGTACGCAAAAGCATATTAAGCAGGCGTTTTACGATTTGATAAAGGAAAAGGGCTTTGATCAAATGACGGTTAAGGACATTACCGACAAGGCTATGATAAGCAGAAATACCTTTTATCTGCACTATTCAGACAAATATGATCTTCTCAATAAACAGTGTGACGGGCTTATGCGAAATCTCTTTTTTAAAGTTGGACGCCAGATTCACGAATTCAAAAACAGAGATCATACGGTTGAGGGTGTAGCATCTATTATTTCTTACGGTATAAAAACCATTGCCGAGGATAAGGAGTACTACAGTATTTTGCTAAGTGACGTAAGCTCCGATATTCTTACTACCAAAATGACCGATACCATAAAAAGCTCGGTCAGATATATCCATAAGGATGAGTTTGAAATTAATGATTTTCAGCTTACGTATATCGTTTCGGGTATGACCGGTATTATAAAATACTACCTGACAAACGATGTAGACGATATTGACGAGGAGTGCAGAAAATTTGCCGATTTGCATTTGTCAAAGATTATAGAAATGCATAAACTCAGGAATCAAGAGGAATGAAATGAGCAGTAAGGATAAAAGCAAAAAAAGAAGCTATAAAAATTTGAAAATAAACACGAGAATTATCATAACCTCTCTGCTTGGTATAATTATACCTCTTTTGCTCGTGACGATGTTTTCAGGAGTGACTATGAATACGGTTGCAACGCATTTTAATTTCTCGTCTGTTACTACGAATACGTACAGCACCATTAATCAGATACAATGGAGCCAGACTTTGTACGGTATAAACAGTGAGCTTATAAATGATAACAGCGACAACAAAAAGTTAGAGGAAATTAAGGCATTCGTTTCTCCGCTTGAGAAGTTTGGCACACAGATACGTATCGAAAAAAACGGCGAAATCTTTTATCAGACGAAAACGGACACGGATATACTCGAAACTGCAAGCACACTTGTTAATCTTGAAGAGGATAAAAACCTCAATTACTTCGGCGACGACGGACTTGTGATAGTGAACCATGCGACGCACGCAAGCGAGAGATATTCAGTTATAATTGTAAATAATGATTATACAGTAAACGATGTAAGTATAAGAAGCTCGGCAAAGGATATTACCTCTACTCTCGTCGGCAGAACAGGGCTTATTGCACTTGTAATCGTGCTTCTCTTTGTAATTTCAATCGTTGTAATTTCTTTTATTACCTCTCAGACGATAGTTAAGCCTATAAAGAAAATTTCAAAGGGTGCAGAGGAAATAGCAAGAGGTAATCTTGATTACGAGATTGAATTTAACTCTACTAATGAATTAGGGCAGACGGTAGAGAACTTCAATAATATGAGAATAAGGCTTAAGCAATCAATTGACGATATTCAGTCGGCTCAGTCGGCAAGGCAGGCAGTCGTTGCAGGAATTGCACACGATTTAAGAACACCGCTCACCTCGGTGAGAGGTTATGCTGAGGGGCTTCGTGACGGAATTGCCAACACACCTGAAAAACAGCGTCAGTATACGGAAATAATCTGCGAATCTATTAATAATACCGAAAAAATACTTGACGATCTTCTCACTATCTCGAAGCTTGAGCTTAATGGCTTTGAGCTTGATAAGGAGGACGTAAATGCCAAGGAATTTTTTGAAGACGGTGTTGCAGAGCTTAAGCAGGTGCTCGATGCTGCAGGATTTGATTTTACACATTCGTGCCACTGTAGTGATGATACTGTAATTAGTATTGATACGGACAGATTTGAAAGAGTAATAAGCAACGTGATTTCAAACTCTATTAAGTATGCAAGAGAGAATGTCAAGGGCAGTGTTCATATGGCGCTTAGTGAATATGAGCGTACAGTAATTATTGAAATCAGTGATAACGGAATAGGTGTAGACAGGCAGAGCCTGCCGAAAATATTTGATATGATGTACCGTGCCGATCCTGCAAGAACGAGAGTTGCCAAGGGTTCGGGTCTCGGACTTTCAGTCTGCAAGCAGATTGTAGAGCTTCACGGAGGCACAATCTGGGCAACGAGTCGAAGCGGTCACGGCTTATCAATATTTATATCAATGCCAAAAAGGATGAATGAAGATGAAGAAAAGAATACTGATAATTGAGGATGATGAAAATATACTTTGCCTTGAAAGAGATTATCTTGAGGCAAATGACTTTACTGTTGAATACGCCGCCGACGGTGCTACGGGACTAAAAAAAGCATTATCAAACGAGTTCAATTTGGTTTTACTTGATATTATGCTTCCTAATATGGACGGTTTTGAGGTGTGCAAAAAAATCAGAGAGCAAAAGAATGTGCCCATTCTTCTTGTCAGTGCAAGAAAGGGGGATGCTGATAAGATTAACGGACTCGGCTTCGGTGCAGATGATTATATTGTCAAGCCGTTTTCTCCGAGCGAGCTCGTTGCAAGAGTTAAGGCGCACATCAGCAGGTACGAAAGGCTTACGAGTATTTCTTCCCCGGATGACGTGATTATTGAAATCGAGAATCTTAAGCTGAACAAGGACACCGGTGAGGTGTTTATAAATGATAAGTCTGTAACGCTGACAAGAAAGGAATTTGACGTTCTTTATCTTCTTGCGGAAAAGCCTGATTATGTTTTTTCAAAGAACAAGCTTTTCGAGGCTGTCTGGGGATATGATTCTCTCGGTGATACTGCAACTTTAACGGTGCACATTAATCGTATTCGCGAAAAGCTCAGGGAAATAGACCCTGAATGTGACTATATAAAAACAGTATGGGGCAGAGGGTACAAATTTTACTAAAACAGCGTATAATGAATGGGAAACGGGAGGATGATATCTTCCACTACAATCTTACAGTTTATTCGTAGGGGGGCAAACTGCCTCCCGTTTTTTTTCGAAATTTTTGAATTTAACTGTTGACATTGGAAAACATTGGTGATACAATGATACCAACCTACCAAGTAGGTAGGTGAACAAATCTTATTACAAACAATTGAAAGAATGGAGGATTTTTCAATGTCTAATAATGTAAAAAACCCCGAAAACTGGAGCTTTGAAACAAAGCAGCTTCATATTGGTCAGGAACAGGCAGATCCCGTAACAGATGCAAGGGCAGTGCCGATTTATGCAAGCACATCGTTTGTATTCCATAACAGTCAGCACGCAGCAGACCGCTTCGGATTGAAGGATGCAGGAAATATTTACGGAAGGCTTACAAACCCGACACAGGATGTTTTTGAGCAGAGAATTGCTTCTCTTGAGGGTGGTGCAGCGGCACTTGCGACATCATCAGGTGCAGCGGCTATCAATTACACGATTACTGCTCTTGCAAAAAGCGGAGAGCATATAGTAGCTTCAAAAACAATCTATGGCGGTACGTATAATCTTCTTGCACACACACTTCCGCTCTCATCAGGCGTAACGGCAACCTTTGTAGACCCTGAGGTCGAAGGCTCATTTGAAGATGCAATTCAGCCTAACACAAAGGCAATCTTTATTGAAACACTCGGCAATCCTAATTCAAATATTATCGATATTCAGAAGGTTGCAGATATTGCTCATAAGCACAATATTCCGCTTGTGGTTGACTCAACATTTGCTACTCCTTACATTATTAAACCTATTGAATACGGAGCAGACATTGTTGTTCATTCAGCAACAAAGTTCATCGGCGGACACGGCACTGCAATCGGCGGTGTGATTATTGACGGCGGTAAATTTGACTGGAAGGGCTCAGGAAAATATCCGTGGATAAGCGAGCCTAATCCAAGTTATCACGGTGTATCATTCGCAGATGCAGTAGGACCGGTTGCATTCGTAACGTATATCAGAGCAGTCCTTCTTCGTGACACCGGCTCAACTCTTTCGCCGATACACGCATTTATGTTCTTACAAGGACTTGAAACACTTTCTCTTCGCGTTGAGCGTCACGTTGAAAACGCTTTGAAGATTGTAGATTATCTGAACAATCATCCGCTTGTTGAGGCAGTGCACCATCCGTCACTTCCGACTGAGCCGAGCCACGAATTATATAAAAAATATTTCCCGAACGGAGCAGGCTCAATATTCACCTTTGAGGTTAAGGGCGACAGTGAAACAGCAATGAAGTTTATTGATAATCTACCGATATTCTCACTTCTTGCAAACGTGGCAGACGTAAAATCACTTGTAATCCATCCTGCAAGCACCACTCATTCACAGCTTACAGTCGATGAGCTGGCTGATCAGGGAATAAAGCCTAATACAATTCGTCTTTCAATAGGAATTGAAAACGTCAATGATCTGATTTCTGCGCTTGATGAGGCGTTTGAAGCAATAAAGCAATAACTAACGAGGGAGATAAGATTATGTCTAATATTTACACATCAGCAGAACAGCTTATAGGAAAAACTCCGCTTCTTGAGCTTACTAAAATTGAAAAGGAATACGGCTTAAAGGCGAAAATTCTTGCAAAGCTTGAATATTTCAATCCGGCAGGGTCAGTTAAGGACAGAGTTGCCAAGGCAATGATTGACGACGCTGAGGAAAAAGGAATACTCACTGAAGAATCGGTTATAATTGAACCGACTTCGGGTAATACCGGAATCGGTCTTGCATCCGTAGCAGCGGCAAGAGGCTACAGAATTATTATCGTAATGCCTGAAACGATGTCTGTTGAGCGCAGACAGCTTATGAAGGCTTACGGTGCAGAGCTTGTGCTCACCGAGGGAGCAAAGGGAATGAAGGGCGCAATAGCAAAAGCAGAGGAGCTTGCTAAAGAAATTCCAAACAGCTTTATTGCGGGTCAGTTCGTTAACCCTGCGAACCCTGCAATTCATACAAAAACGACAGGTCCTGAAATTTTTGAGGATACAGACGGCGAGGTTGATATATTTGTTGCAGGTGTCGGCACAGGCGGCACCGTTACAGGTGTAGGCGAATACCTCAAATCAAAAAAGAGCGACGTCAAGGTTGTTGCAGTGGAGCCTGCCTCATCTGCAGTGCTTTCAACAGGTGTTGCAGGTGCTCACAAGATTCAGGGAATCGGTGCAGGCTTTGTTCCTGATATTCTCAATACAGAGATATATGACGAAATTATAACTGTTGAAAATGAGCAGGCGTTTGCCGCAGGCAGACTTATCGGCAAAAAAGAAGGTGTGCTTGTCGGAATTTCATCAGGTGCAGCACTTTCAGCCGCAATTGAGCTTGCAAAGAGAGAAGAAAATGAAGGCAAAACTATAGTTGTTCTTCTTCCTGACACAGGGGACAGATATTTATCAACAGATCTTTTTAACGAATAAAATTGTTGGACATAGGAATTTAAGTGTTGCTTGGTGCTATAGCTAAAAGGAGAGAATTATGATTTCGACAAGGGGAAGATATGCACTAAGGGTACTCATAGACCTTGCTGAACATTCCAAGGATGAGTACATACCTATGAAAGAGGTTGCTGAAAGGCAGAGAATTTCACTCAAATACCTTGAAAGAATTATGCCGATACTCATCAAAAATGATGTGATTGAGGGTATGTCCGGCAAGGGCGGCGGCTACAGACTTAACCGCGAGCCGAGCGAATACGTAGTCGGTGATCTGCTCCGCTTAACGGAGGGCGATCTTGCGCCTGTTGCCTGCCTTGCGTGCAATGCAGACGTGTGTGAAAATGCAGAGCATTGCAAAACTCTTCCGATGTGGAAAAAGTACTTTGAGCTTACAAACGAATATTTCGATAATATCACTCTTGCCGATTTGATAAAGAATTAAATATAATTTTTAGTTGATATTTCATTTGATGTGTTGTATAATATGGCAGGTGAAAAGTAATACACTAATTATTTTTAAGTTTAGGAGATTTTATTATGCCATTAGTTACTACTACTGAAATGTTCAAAAAGGCATACGAGGGCGGCTATGCTATCGGTGCTTTCAATGTAAACAATATGGAGATTGTTCAGGGCATCACAAGAGCTGCTAAGAAGCTCAATGCTCCGGTTATTCTTCAGTGTTCAGCAGGCGCAAGAAAGTACGCTTCACACGATTATCTTGTTGCTATGGTTAAGGCTGCAGCAGAGGAAACAGGTCTTCCAATCGCTCTTCATCTCGACCACGGTCCTGATTTTGAAACTTGTAAGTCCTGTATTGACGGCGGCTTTACATCAGTTATGATTGACGGCTCATCTCTTCCTTACGAGGAGAATATCGCTCTTACAAAAAAGGTTGTTGAGTATGCACATGCTCACGGTTGTGTTGTTGAGGGCGAGCTCGGAACTCTCGCCGGTGTTGAGGATGACGTTCAGGTTGACGCTGAGGATGCTTCATACACAAAGCCTGAAGAGGTTTATGATTTTGTTACAAGAACAGGTGTTGATTCACTTGCTATCGCTATCGGCACAAGCCACGGCGCATACAAGTTTAAGCCGGGTCAGAAGCCACAGCTTCGCTTTGATATTCTTGAAGAGGTTGGCAAGAAGCTTCCGGGCTTCCCAATCGTTCTTCACGGTGCATCATCAGTAAATCAGGATCATATCAAGATGATTAACGAGTACGGCGGTCAGATGCCTGACGCTATCGGTATCCCTGAGGAGATGCTTCGTGAGGCTGCTTCAATGGCTGTCTGCAAAATCAACGTTGACTCAGACATTCGTATTGCAATGACTGCCGCAGTAAGAAAGCACTTTGCAGAGAATCCAACACACTTTGACCCAAGACAGTACTTAACTCCTGCAAGAGAGCTTATTGAAGAGGTTGTTGCACACAAGATTGACGTAGTATTCGGTGCAGCAGGCCACGCTAATGATTAATAATTAATAAAACTAATTAAAGGGGAGCATTTGCTCCTCTTTTTTGATAGTCTACGGGAGGCAGATTGCCTCCCGCGTTTTCTATTGCAGAATGTTATATATAATTCATTAATTTATTTTACAAAACACTTGATTTTAGAAAACGGTTTTGCTATAATATACGAAACGCTTTAACGTGTTGGGACTTTAAAGTGCTAAATTAAAAATTTTATGACAGAGGTAAATATTATGACGACGAGAAAGGGTAATCTTATGTCAGTCAGAACCGACATAAAGGTTCTTGATGCGACAATCCGCGACGGCGGTCTTTGCAACAATTTTGAATTTTCGGATGAGTTTGTCAGAGAGCTTTACAAGACAAACATTAAATCAGGTGTGGATTATATGGAGTTTGGTTATAAGGCTTCAAAAAATCTCTTTAATCCCGATGATTTCGGCAAGTGGAAGTTCTGTGACGAGGAGGATATTCGTGCAATAGTCGGCGAAAATGTCAGCGATATGAAGATTGCTGTTATGGCAGACGTCGGCAGATGTGATTTTAAGACAGACTTTTTGCCAAAGAGCGAAAGTGTTATCGATATGATTCGTGTTGCATGCTATATTCATCAGATTCCTTCAGCAATCGAAATGATTGAGTATTTCCACAATTTAGGCTATGAAACCACGTGTAATATTATGGCTATCAGTCAGGCAAATTCCGAGCAGATTCAGGAAGCACTCGATATGTTGGGCGGTAGCAGTGTTGACGTAATTTATCTTGTAGACAGTTACGGCTCGCTTTATCCTGAGTCGGCAGGCAAGCTTGCTAAGGTATATCTTAATGCGGCTGAGAAATACGGCAAATCAATCGGATTTCACGCTCATAACAATCAGAATCTTGCTTTTGCAAATACCATTGAAACAATGTCATACGGCGTTTCGTATCTTGATGCTACTGCATCAGGAATGGGCAGAGGCGCAGGAAACTGCGCAATGGAGCTTCTCTTAGGCTTCCTCAAAAATCCAAAGTACAGTCTTTACAGCCTTCTTACTTTTATCGAGAAGTATATTCTTCCGCTCAAGGCAGATGGCGTAGTTTGGGGCTTTGACGTGCAGTATATGCTTACAGGACAGCTTAACAGACATCCGAGAGAGGCAATGGCATTTACTTCCGACAAAAGAAGTGACTATTTCGAATTTTACAAGGAATTGCTTGAAAACGAGTAGTAAATACGGGAGGCAGATTGCCTTCCTACGAACAGACAACGACATTCCTGTGAGAATGCAGGGGATGATGTTATCCTCCCGTAAAAAAACAGCTTGAACATCGGGTTCAAGCTGTTTTTTGCATTTTAAACTATTTTAGTTAGACTGTTTTTTTGAGCACAAACACAAGCCAGCCCTTTTCTTCAAAGCGTTCTATAACTTCAAAGCCGTTTTGTGCAAAGGAATAAAGGACCTCATCCTCACGCGTTTCGATAATTCCGCCTGTGATGTAAACGCCGTCATCTTCAAGGAAATCGGCAACGTCCTTGTTAAATTCCATAATTATATCGGCAACGATATTTGCAACGATTACACTGTACTTACCGCTTACCTTGTCGGAAAGATTGCCCTGAACGGCAGTAAATCGGCTCTCATCAAGATTATTTTCCTTGGCGTTTTGCATAGCCGTCTTAACTGCAAGCGAATCTATGTCGACACCGAAAGCACTCTTTGCCCCGAGCAGAAGGCTTGCTATCGAAAGAATACCGCTTCCGCAGCCTATGTCAAGCACTGTCGATGTGCCGTCAATATACTTTTCAAGCGTTTCAAGGCAGAGCTTTGTAGTAGGATGACTTCCCGTACCAAAGGCAAGTCCCGGCTCAATGTGAAGAACGGTCCTGCCGTTTGCATCGTACTTATCCTCCCACATAGGACGGATAAGGAGCCTTTTGCCGATAGGCATTGGGTGAAAATACTGCTTCCAGTTGTTTACCCAGTCCTCCGTTGCACAGTCTGAAATATTAATTTCACATTCAATATGCTCGCTGTCAAGTCTTTCTTTTATGAATGAAACTGCTTCATACGGATTTTCGTGTGGATTAACGTATACGTGAATAATGCCCTTAGTTCTGTCAGCCTCAAGCAGCTTCTCGTCAATTAAATCTATATGGGCAATTTCCATAACCTCTTGCTCAAGGCAGGAGTAGTCCTCGATATATATGCCGTAGGGCACTACCATATTAGCAATATTTCCTGCAGAATCAATATCGGCAGTTGCAACCGTGATGGCTATTTCGCTCCAAGTATCATTTACTGTATTTTCCACAATTATTCTCCTAAGTTCACTTTATGCTCTGTCGAAGAGAGTCCGTGATTATAAAGCTTTCTGTTGTCAAGCGCCCACTGTCTGTCCGTAAATTCTCCGACGTTTACCTTATCTGTTGCATTATTGATTTCAAATATCATTGCATCAAGCGAGTCAAGTGCAGAAAGAACGGCAGCCTCAACAAACATAGGTCTTACGGGAGAGCCAAATTCCGGAACACCGTGGTGAGATAAAATCATATGCTCAAGAAGCATAGCCTTATCCTCTGAAATCCCGAGCCTTTTTGCCGTTTCCTCAACGTACATTGCACCCTTTACGAGATGGCCTATAAGCTCTCCGCCTGTTGTATAGCCTTTGCAAAGTCCTGATTTTGACGTTTCCATCTCAAAGGTTTTTGCAACATCGTGAAGAATAGCACCCGAAATCAGGAGCTCTCTGTTGACGTTAGGGTAAACGGTGCAGATTTTTTCTGCCATTTCCACAATGGAAGCAGTGTGAAGCATCAGACCACCCACAATTGCGTGATGAAGCTTGTATGCGGCAGGATAAACCTCTAAAGCAGTCCTGTTTTTTGTTAAAATATCCAAAACGATAGCCTTAAGCTCCGCGTCCTTAAATTCATTCACTTTTTGTAAAAGGAGCGAAAACACTGCCTTTCCGTCATATTCCGACTTCGGTGAAAAATCTGCGGCAGAAATTGCATCCGTTTTTTTAATGCTTGTGATTGTGAGCTGAGTTTTGCCGTTATAGGTGTCGTGAGTATACTCGATTTCAACAACGTCATCAACGGTAAAGTATCCGTTGTTATCGTATCTCCACATCTTGGCAGGGTATTCCTTTTTATCTGTGCCGAGAACGATCATATCAAGATAGCCGTTGCCGTTTTTATCTTTCTTTTCTTTAAGGTCTTTTATCAATGCATAAGACATATTCGCTGCAACCTTTCAATGATTTTAGTTTATTATACAACAACCACTTTATATATTCAATGATTAAATAATGAGAGGGAATAAAATAGTCAATGTTTCTTGACAAAGGCTTGAACGAGGGGTATTATGAAATATATATCATATTTAATATGGAGTGATATGCTTTGATGGAACTTGATAATCTTTGTATGAACTGCTTTGAACCTCTTACAAACGGCTGTGTCTGTGAGAGTTGTGAATATGACAACGATACTGTTGTTGATATGATGTATATTCCGCCTAAAACTATTTTAGCTGATAAGTATGTAGTAGGCGCCGTTATTGAGCACGAGAGCGACGCGGTAGTTTATTCGGGATATGATCTACAGCTTAATGCAAAGATAAATATAAGAGAATTTTTGCCTAAGGGCATTGCAAACAGGTTAGAGGGAAACCTTGAGGTGCATATAAGAGAAAGGTACAGAGCTTCGTATGAAAAGCTGAAAGACTCGTTTATTGAGCTTTGGAATACTATCGTGAAGCTTCACAGCCTTTCTGCCGTAGTGCCTGCGTATGACGTTTTTGAGCTTAACGGCACTGCGTATGCAATCTGCGAGGACGTGGAATCAATCAGTCTTCGTGATTTCCTGATTAAAACACCGGAGGGCAATATAAGCTGGGACAGGGCAAGACTTATGTTTATGCCTGTGCTGACTACTATTGAGGCACTGCACTCAAAGGGTATTATCCACGGCGGAATCTGCCCTGACACTCTCGTTCTTTGCCGTGACGGCAGAATCAGACTTAAGAGCTTCTCCGTAAGTCAGGCAAACGTTCAGTCAAGTGATTTTCAGTTTAACGAAAACGAAGGCTATACTGCACTTGAGCAGTATGACAACAACAATCATAACCTTTGCCCTGCCACAGATATCTATGCATTTTCAGCTTGTATATTCAGGGCACTTGTTGGCCAGAATCCTCCTAACGCAAAAGAGAGAGAGCTTAACGACAAGCTGATGATTCCAAATAAAATAGCAGAAAATATACCTACTCATATCATAAGAGCTCTCGGAGGCGGACTTCAGGTTTATCCTGAAAAGAGAACTAAAAGCGTAGAAATTTTCAGAGAACAGCTCAACGCTTCGCCGTCAGTAGTTGCAGCTTCTGCAAATATTATCACAGACGAAAACGACCCTGTAAAAGAAGAGGAGCATTACCGCGGTTATCCGGGATATGATACACCTACCGGGCCGTCTAAGACGTCAAAAATAATTATTGCGATTCTTGTCGTTCTTATTGCTGCGGCAGTCGGTGCAGGAATTTACTTTGTAAAAACAGGCGCAATTTCAAAGCCTGAGGATACGACTGCTCCTACTCAGCAGCTTGAAAGCTATGCCGTTCCTGATTTTGTATCGGCAGGACTCACGCAGAGCGATATTCAGAATAACGGAGCGTGGAACGATCAGTTTGATATTGTTTTTGACGCTGAGTTTTCAGTTGACGTTGAAGAGGGTATCGCTTTCAAGCAAAGCATTAATGCCGGCGAAACTGTAGAAGAAGGCACAAAAATTACTATTACAATCAGTAAGGGTGTCGAAACTCAGGAGGTCCCTGACGTAGGCGGTCTTAATGTTGAAGAGGCAACAAAGATACTCAAGGAAAAAGGCTTTAACGTTTCAACCGTAGAGATTTACAACACCGGCGGTTACACACAGGGTACCGTAAGAGCTACTCACGGAATGGCACCTAAGGCTAATTCAATAGTTGCAGTAGGCGAGGAGATTATTCTTCAGGTTTACGGTGAAGTGCAGACAACCGAGCCTGCATCGGAAGAAACGCCTGAAGACACACCTGAATAAAAAGAAAATCACCGAACATTCAACTTAGCAGAATGTTCGGTGATTGTTATTTGTGTCAGTTGGCGACAAATATTTAATGTTTCATAAAGTAACATAAAACCGTTGAAAGCTTTTCTTTGTCAAATTCAGGCAACTGATGCATTATCGCATCGGCAAGTCCGGCAATACAAAAGGCTATATTTGCAATCTCAATATAGTTTTCTTCCACGGTGAAGCCGCTGTTTTGCGCAATACAGTTTACAAGACTTTCTTTAAGCATTTTAAGCGACGGTCCGCATATTGAGCTTGCCTTAAATTTGTTGATATAGTCGATTGATTTTTCAATCTCGTTAAGAATAGCGTCAACAACAGGCTTCGGATTTCGCATAGTTTCGTAATAATTTAAGTGCTTTGATAAATCAATGACACCGTCCATAATCGTCTTAAAGCAAGCCTGCAGACAATCATCAATACTGCTGTAATGCAGATAAAACGTACTCTTGTTTATATCTGCCCTTTTGCAAAGCTCAAGCACTGTGATTTTGCCGGCATCCTTTTCAACCATCAATTCAAGCACGGCATTGAAGATAGCTGTTCTTGTCCTCTTAATTCTTCTATCCATAACTTTTCTCCGAAATAAATTTTAGATTGAAACAACATAAAATTCTCTAATATTGTATTATAGAATAATATACTACAAATTTCAACATTTGAGCAAACTTTCGTTTAAATTGAATAAAAACAGCGAGAATTTTTAGATGCTCTGAAAAATTAAATGAACATGTTAAGCGAAAGTGTTAATTATAACAATAAAAAATTTGTAGTTGTAATGAAGCTGATTTTATAGTATAATACATAAGGTACAATATATCTTAATTAAGGAGGATTACATATGAGTGATGGCTGCAAATGCTTTGGAAGCGATTGGCTCAGCGGAAAAACAGTTATTGTAACAGGTGCTTCAGGTGGTATGGGTGCAGGAATTGCTGCAACTCTTATCAAAAAGCACGGCTGCCGTGTTGTAGGCGTAGCAAGAAGCGAGGAGAAGATGCTCAAATTTATTGAAGAGCTCGGTCCTTCATATGCTGAACAGTTTTCTTACAAGCTTTTTGATGTATCTGTCAGGGAAAATTGGGAGAATTTTGCAAAAGAGCTTGAGGAGGAGGGAATAGTTCCTTCCGTACTTATTAACAATGCAGGTATTCTTCCTAAGTTCAAGAGATTTGACAGATATTCTTACGAAGAAATCGAAAGAGCAATGAACATTAATTTCTATTCCTGCGTATACGGTGTAAAGACTTTTCTTCCTACACTTCTTCAGCAGGAGGAGCCCGCTATCATAAACATTGATTCATCTGCAGCATTGATGACGCTTGCAGGTACTTCTATGTACAGTGCCTCAAAGGCAGCACTCAAGGGCTTTACAGAGGCTCTTCGTGTTGAGTTCAAGAAGTATATGTACGTCGGTCTTGTATGCCCCGGCTTCACAAAGACTGATATTTTCCGCGATCAGAAGAATGAAGGCGGCAAGGGTCAGAAGGTTATGGATATGATTTCTACCGACTGCGATCTTATGGTTAAGATGATTATGTTCGGTATTGAGCATAAAAGACCGATGATGGTTCAGGGCCTTGATGCTCACGCTATGTCAATATTCAACAGAATGATGCCTGTAATGGGCTCACAGCTCTTCTCGGCAGTTATGAAGATGGCTGATATTGACCTTTTCAACGAGGTATTCAAGGATTAATTTGCTGTTATGAAGGTAAAGTTTAATGACTTTACCTTTTTGTAGCTATATAGGAGAAAATTATGACAGAAGATATTACTAAAAAGAAATATTTGAATTTCAAAGAAATTGCCGCTTATTCGCTTGGTCTTTTCGGCTTTCAGGCGATAGTCGGACTTCTTAATTCATATCAGGCAGAGTTTGACGGCTCTATTTTAGGTGCTAACGTAAGCGTTGTTGCAATTCTTATTCTCGTTGCAAAGATTGTTTCTGCGGTTGCAGATCCGGTTGTAGGTAATCTTGTTGACCGCTCAAAGAGCAAAAACGGCAAATTCAAGTCCATGATACTTTATTCAATCGCTCCTTTGCTTATTTTCACTGCTATTGTATTTGTAAAGGTGCCATTTAAAGGCTTCGGACTTTATGCATGGATATTCGTTACATACCTTATCTGGAGCATTGCTATGACAATGGGTGATGTTCCGTCACAGGGTATTGCTTCCGTGCTTACCCCTAACCCAACCGAGAGAACAAATATCGTTTCGATTTCAAATACCTTTAAGCAGGTCGGCTTTTCTGCCTGTGTGGTAATTGTTCCGATAGTTTGTCTTATTGTGCCGAACGGCTCTCAGGTATTCGGCTTTGAGGGTGAAACAGATACTCCTATGATTGCGTCAGAGTATTTCTGGGTAGCAGTGCTTACGGCTGTTTTGGGATGTATTCTTTTTGCACTTATCCCGATGCTCAACAAAGAGCGAGTTACAAATATCTCTAACGAAAAGACTACTGCAAAGGATATGATTGCGGCTCTTAAGAATAATAAGCCGTTTCTTCTCGTAATCGTTTCATATTTCCTCGGCTTCGGCCGTCAGATGGCTATGGGTATTCAGGTTCAGGCGGCTACAGTTATTCTCGGCTCGCAGAATCTTGTAGCAGTACTGGGAATCGTTACCGCTATTGGTTCAATGATAAGTATGGCTCTCTGCCCGTTGCTTATCAAAAAAATGAACGAGCGCAATGCTTATATTCTCCTTTCTGTTTACGGTTTTGCGGCTTCGATATTCTCATTTATAATCGGTCATTTCTGGTTTGCAAATCCCGAAAATATGGTGCTTACAATCCTGTTTTACGCATCATTATTCCTTATCGGTCTGCAGTTTGGTGCAGTTACTCTTATGCCGATGATTATGACCGCAGATGCGGTAGACTATTACGAGTATGAAACAGGCAAGAGAATGGAGGGCGCGTGCTACTCAATTCTTACCCTTACAATCAAGGTTTGCCTTGCTCTCGGTACAGCAGTAGGTCTCATCTTTGTTCAGGCATCAGGCTACTATGAGTCGCTCTCTGCAGGAACGTTCAAAAACAACACAAAGGATATTATCTTCTTTGCTTATACGGCATTACCGGGTATTCTTGCTCTTCTTTCAGTAATTCCTATGTTTAAGTATGATATTGTGGGCGATAAGAAGATGAAGATTTCCTCAGAGCTTGCCGGCAGAAGAGGCAAAATAGACTAATATTTTACAGATTTTACAGATAGGATAGTGTTGACTATCCTATCTGTTTTTTGTTATAATTGTAATAACTACATTAATATGGAGTGATTTTTTTGAAAAAAACATTATCTATCCTGCTTTCGGCAGTTATGATTATAACGTCAATTTTTGTCTTGCCGTCTACTGCAATGGCAGCAACCTCGGGTAACTGCGGAACAAATGCAAAATATACATATGATTTAACGGCAGGTACGCTCGTCATTTCAGGCAGCGGCGAAATGACAGATTATTCAGCCTCATCAAAGGCTCCGTGGAACAATGCTGACTGTATACAAAAAATCACGAGTATTACAATAAACAGCGGGGTTACGTCTATAGGGGCATCTGCTTTTCAGATGCTTTCACAGGTTGCAGATATTAGGATTTCCGATACTGTTAAAACAATCGGCGAAAGAGCATTTGACAGTTGTGCTGTCGGCGCAACTCCTATAACACTTACTATTCCGTCATCGGTTGAAAAGATAGGCGTAAATGCTTTCAGGGGGATGTCAAAGCTTGCAGCTTTTTCAGTAAACACGAGCAATAATCATTATAAATCAGTTGAGGGTGTGCTTTATGATAAGAATTGCACAACTCTTATTCAGGTGCCGAGCCGACTCAATATGACGGAGCTTACACTTCCCGAAACTGTTACCACAATCAGCGCAAATGCACTTTATAAGGTTTTTAATGTGAAAAAATTATTTGTGCCTGCAGGAGTTAATACGGTTGCCGGCACCAGCCTCGCCAACAGTGCTTCAAGTGTTTTTGAGGGCACAACAGATATAACAGTCTACTATCCCGAAAACAGCGCATTCGACTGGAATATATACCTCAAAAATATCGGCGTTGACGGAGAACCCTACGATGAGTGGTGCCGTGATGGTGTTTCAAGATACGAAGAAGAGATAATAGCGCCAACCTGTACCAGAAGAGGTTATACGCTTCATACTTGCAAGGACTGCGGAGTTTCGTATAAGGACAACTTTACTGATGAAATCGACCATGATTATAATAAAAGTATAGTATCTCCGACCTGCACGGAACAGGGTTATACAATTCACACCTGTAAAGTATGCGGTATCAGTTATTATGATAATTATAAAAACGCCGCAGGACATACACCTGTTACCGACAAAGCCGTAGTAGCAACTTGTACAAAGACGGGCAAGAGTGCAGGAAGTCACTGCTCAGTATGCGGTACAGTTATAACTGCACAAAAGACTGTCGCAAAGAAAGAGCACTCATACAAAACAACAACTACAACAAAGGCAACAACAAGCAAGAACGGTACGAAAGTAACAAAGTGCACAGTATGCGGCACTAAAAAATCAACCACAACAATCTATAAAGCCTCAAGCATTAAGCTGTCAAAAACAAGCTACGTATACGACGGCAAGGCAAAGAAGCCGACGGTAACCGTCAAGACAAGCAAAGGCAAGAAGCTTGTACTGGGTACAGATTACACAGTAAAATACAGTTCAAACACAAAAGTTGGCAAAGCAACTGCAATAATAACATTTAAGGGTGACTACAAAGGAACAGCAAGCAAACCCTTTACAATCAAGCCGAAATCAACAAGCATCAGCAAGCTGACTAAAAAGATAAAGGGCTTTACTGTAAAGTGGAATAAAAAGACAACCCAGACTACAGGTTATGAGATTCAGTATGCAACCAACAGCTCGTTCACGAAGAACAAGAAAACTGTTACTGTAAAGAATAACAAGACTACCTCAAAAACAATTTCTAATCTTAAAGCCAACAAGAAGTATTACGTTCGTATTCGCACCTACAAGACAGTAAACGGCACAAAATACTATTCTACTTGGTCTGCTAAAGAATCTGTTAAGACTAAATAGAGTAACTGCAATAAACAATTAAAATATACCAGATTTATACCAAATTATAGGAGGATATTCTAATGGCTCAATGTGTAAAATGTGGTAAAAAAGGTATGCTTCTTAAAGTGAATTTTGAAGGGCTTTGCGAAGAGTGTCAGCGTTCAGTTTATACAGAAATGCGCTCCCAGCTTACCCCTGAGCATCAAGAAGCAATGAGTCTTCAAGAAAGAATTAATGCTCTTCAACAGAAAGTAAATTCGATAAATGCAGACATAGACAATAAACAAAGACTCATTTCAGAATTAGAATCTGCTATTAAAGAAAAAAAGTCCTGTATTGTTCAGTTAGATGAACAGCTTTATTTTGAAGAATTTGGACTGTATAAGCCTACATTTGATTTTGTTAATTCTGAGCAATATAAGCAAAAATTAACTCAAGTCAGAGATAAGGAAAAGCAAATGATTAAAATTGACCGAGCTGTAACGGGATTTTCCAATTGGCAAGTCAATGGTAGTACTTCACAGGGCAGAAAAATGGTGAAGGACACACAAAAGTTACTTCTAAGAGCTTTCAATAATGAATGTGATGATATAATTGAAAAGGTTAAATATAATAACTATGAGCTTTCTGTAAAACGCATAAATTCATCCTGTGACACAATTTCTAAACTTGGTAAGATTATGGGAATTAGCATAACTAACGAATACAGAAATTTGAAATTAGCCGAGATTACTCTTGCTTTTGAATATCGTCAAATAAAACAAAAGGAAAAGGAAGAGCAAAAAGAACTTAAAGCTCAGATGAGAGAGGAGGCAAAGCTTCAAAAAGAAATTGAGGCTGAACGCAAAAAACTTGAAAAAGAGGAAACGCATTATGCTAATGCACTTGCCAAGATTAATCTTCAACTTTCTAAAGAACCAGACAATGCTGATTTGCTTGAAAAACAAGCAGAACTTCAGCATCATATCGAAGAAACACAGAAGGCTATTAAAGATGTTGATTACAGAGAGGCAAACAAAAGAGCCGGATACGTGTATGTAATATCTAACATCGGTTCATTCGGTGAAAATGTTTATAAAATAGGAATGACACGAAGATTAGATCCAACTGAAAGGGTAGATGAGCTTGGTGATGCTTCCGTTCCATTTAATTTTGATATTCACGCTATGATTTTCTCTGATGATGCGCCAAAGCTTGAGGCGGCATTACATAAAGCGTTTGAAAATAAAAAGGTCAACATGGTAAATACTCGCCGCGAATTTTTCAAAGTATCTTTAGATGAAATCAAAAAGGTAGTTGCACAAAACTATGACAAAACTGCTGAATTCATTGATTTTCCTGATGCAGAACAATATCGGATTTCTCAGCAAATGCGTTATAATTAATATAACTACGTTTAACAGTAGAGTAATATTGAAAAGTTCGTTCTAAAGAACAATCGAAGGAGGATAAGAAATATGTTTTGTTCAAAATGCGGAGCTCAAATGGATGATGCTGCTGTAGTGTGCACTAATTGTTATGAACCCACACAAAACTACCAGCACAATGCACAGCCTCAGCAACCAGTTATTAATGTTGTAAATACAAACACTAATACATATACCGATGCAAACACAGTTGTTTCGGGCGGTGGAAAGGAAAAAAACAAGTGGGTTTCATTACTACTTTGCCTTTTCTTAGGATATTTAGGAGTTCATAAATTCTATGAAGGCAAAATTGGAATGGGTATATTATACATATTCACCTGTGGACTATTCGGTATTGGAGTTCTCGTAGATTTTTTTGTGATTCTTTTCAAATCAAATCCTTACTATGTATAAATTAAAAATCCAATACTTGCCAAAGTAAAAGGCAAATCAGAATACAACAAAAAGGTATCCGAGAGGATACCTTTTTTGTTGGGCTACTCTAATTGCAATGCAATCTTGACACCATATTGTGCAGTAATTATAATAATATTATATTCAGGTTTCGTACGTAACATTTATAGGTGTGTTATGCAAGATTGCATACAGAATAATATGAAAAAAAGAAGAAATGCTATTGATAAACTAAATACGCTGTTATTCGGTAAGGATTTGAGAATCATCGAGGGCGAGCCATATACTGAGGTCAGAGAATTCGACTTTTCCTCATACTATCCTGTCGATAATTACGTTACGAATCAGTCTTTGCCCGACAGTAACGTGTATGACATAAGAGACTTCGGAGCAGATACTTCAAGCGAGGATAACGCCGAATATATCAATCTTGCTATCGAGCAGGCGAGTAAAACACAGGGCACTGTTCTTATTTCCGGCGGAGATTACGTTACAACGACAGTAACTCTCAAATCAGGAATAACTCTTTTTATTGAGCGGGATTCGTCCCTTTCGTCAAACAAAACGGGTAAAGGCTATGAGGCTGAAGGCTCAATCATCTTTGCCGAAAATGAGCATAATATTACTATTACCGGCGGAGGAAAAATTAACGGTAACGGAAATTTCTTTGGAAGAAAGCCTCAGGCAGACAGCAATTTTACTGAAAATGCCGAATATATTGACGTCATAAAAATGCGCAGGGACTACCGCTCCCAGCTTCGCTTTGCTCATCCGAGCAAATACGGCTCACCGATTGTAATTAAAGAGTGCAGAAACGTAACTATTGATAATTTCATTATCGAAAACAGTGCAAGCTGGAGCCTGAAGCTTATTGACTGCAAGGACGTCAGCATAAGTGATTTTGTTATTAACAATAACCGAAACGTTGCAAATGCAGACGGGATTGATATTGCAGGCTCAAGCAACGTAGATATAAGGCATTGCTTCATATCAACGGCTGATGACGGAATCGTTATTAAAAATGCCATATGGCTCGGGAATAAGGGAGCTATGAGCAATATTAATATCAGCGACTGCGAAGTGATTAGCCGTACAAATTCTATTAAAATCGGCACAGAAACTACTTATGATATTTTCAATGTCAACATTGATAATTGCAGACTATTTATGACAGACTTATACCCCGGTACAGTGTCGGGTATTGCGATTGAAAGCTGTGACGGCTCCAAGGTTTATAACGTAAGCGTAAGCAATATTGAAATGAACCGCTGTACATGTCCGATATTTGTAAGGCTCGGCAACAGAAACCGTGCAAGCATCGTAAATGCGCAGACGTCTAATGCAATAGAATTTGGCAAAAAGGTGAAGTTCGTGCCGTCTGCCGAAAAAAGCACCTTTGATGAAAAAAGCGAGTTGCGTGATATTACGATAACAGACGTCAGAGCAACAGGAGTTGAACTTCCGATCATTATAGCAGGCTACAAGCAAAAGGGCAGGGTGCACAGGGTCGAAAATCTAATGCTGAAAAATATTGATATTGAGTATTCAGACCTTCCCGAAATTATCGACAGGCGTTTGTTCATTCCGGAATATGCCAAGGAATACCCTGAAAGCTGGAGATTCAGAAATCTGCCTGCTTATGCTTTATGGAGCAGACATACAAAGAATCTGAGCATCGATAATTTTAATTGCACTCATTCCTTAAGCACGTGGAAAGAAAAAATTATACAAATTGATAATATATAAAGAGGTGTTCATATGAAATCAAAAGTCTATTTTACAAGGGACATTACTCCTGAAAACGTAATAAAAATGTACGAGGCACTCGGCAAAAAGCTTGACGGCAGGGTTGCTGCAAAGGTACATTCAGGCGAAGAGGGAAATCAGAATTACCTGCATCCTAATTTTTGGAAGGGTATAATTGATTACGTAGGCGGCACCGTGGTTGAGTGCAATACTGCATACGATGGCGAGCGCAATACCACAGAAAAGCACAAAAAGCTTATGGTGAGTCACGGCTGGACGGAATTTTTCGACGTAGATATAATGGATGCTGACGGTAATGATCTTAAGCTTGAAATCCCGAACGGTCTTTCTATTAAAGAAAACTATCTCGGCAGGAATATAGAAAATTATGATTCTATGCTCGTTCTTTCCCATTTTAAGGGACATCCTATGGGCGGATACGGCGGTGCACTTAAGCAGCTTTCAATCGGTTGTGCTTCCTCCGAGGGCAAGGCATATATTCATTCGGGCGGATATACAACGGATCAGAATATTGTATGGGATCACTGTGCACCTCAGGATAAATTCCTTGAGGCAATGGCTGATGCAGCAGGCAGTGTGATTGATTATTTTAAGGGCAATATTGTTTATATAAACATTATGTGCAATCTTTCGGTAGACTGCGACTGCTGTAGTGTTGCAGAAGATCCTTGTATGAAGGATATCGGCATACTTTCATCTACTGATCCCGTAGCACTCGATCAGGCTTGTGTTGACCTTATTTATGCATCAGATGATGAGGGCAGAGATCATTTTATTGAAAGAATTGAAACTCGTCACGGTATTCATACGATTGAAGCAGCAGCGCAGATAGGTTACGGCAGCAGAGAGTACGAGCTCATAGAGATTAAATAATTATATTGCGCATTGATACGGTATGTGATAAAATATTCATATAAAATAAAATTAAGTGAGGGGAAGCAATATGCAAAACGAGATTAAATCACGACAGCCATTACTTGACAGTAACGGCAATTTAGCAAATCCCGGTTGGTGCAGAAGAAATCTGTACGACTACAACATTGAGCAAAGATCCGTTTCTGTTATGAGACTTAAGGAATGGGACTTTTATCAAATTTCCAACGGCGATATTATGATTCAAATCAACTTTTTCAACATCTCCCTCGCAAGCTGTGTCACCTTTGATTTTGTTGATTTGAAAACAGGCAGAAAGCTTAATAATATGAGCGTTGAGCTTTTGACTCCTCATAAAAACAGACTCAACAAAAACGGAGATCAAAAGAATCGTACTCAGTACCAAAACGGCAAGACGAAGATTGATTTTGACGTTACTGATGACTGTCATCACATTAAATATGAGGGCGAGTCAAAGGGCAAAAAGATTGTTGCAAGCTTTAAGTGCCAAAGACTTCCTCACCACGAGAGCATTACGATTGCAACACCGTTTAAAAAAGCAGGGCACTTCTTTTATACAAACAAGATAAACTGCCTGAAAACCTCGGGTACACTTGTAATGGGCGATGAGGTTATTGAGTTTTCACCTGATAATACATACACGGTGCTCGATTGGGGCAGAGGTATCTGGCCGTACGGTAATATGTGGTACTGGGCAAACGGAAGCACCGAAATTGACGGAAAGCTTTTCGGCTTTGAGCTTACTTGGGGATTTGGAGATACTTCAAAGGCTACGGAAACGGCTTTGTTTTATGACGGGATATGCCATAAAATTTCTGACGTATATCTTGAAAACGACCCTGAAATAAATGACAACTGGATGAAGCCGTGGCATTTCATCAGCGAGGACGGCAGACTTGATTTGACTATGACGCCGTTTTATGACCATTTTTCAAATATAATGGTAATGAATGTGTTTGGAATGAAATCTCATCAGGTGCACGGTCTGTTTAACGGCACTGTAACGCTTGATGACGGCACGGTGCTTGAAGTAAAGGATATGTACGCCTTCTGCGAAAAGGTTTACAACAAGTGGTAAAAAGCGCATAAACGCACAAAAAGAACAGGAACCATTGTTCCTGTTCTTTTGCATTTTCTTCTGTATCAAAAATTTTTATTCTGCTTCCTTAGTATAACGCTTTGGAATAAGATTTGCCTTCATAAGCGCAAATACGATTGTCGGAAGAAGTACAAGCTGAATGATGATTGCCGGAAGTCCTGTTACAAAATAGCTCGTAGTCCAGACAGAAAGAGAATACTCACCTGCAGAGAATATCAGTGCTTTTGCAATGCCTGAAATGATTCTGCCTGCAAGCATACCAGTAACTAAGCTGATATAAAGGTCTGCATACGTATTCTTGGTTTTAACAAGCTTCATCATTAAACCGCATACTAAGCCGTACACTGCACACTCTACAAGCATACCGGGCAGATGAGGGATAGGAGGCATTCCGGTAATAAGATGAGAAAGACCGACACCTGCGATACCGCTTAAAAGTCCGTACTGCCAACCGCAGATAAGACCGCATAGCAAAATCGGAATATGTATAGGCGCATAGATGCTTCCTGCGTTTGGAATAGCGTGAAACGCCTGAGGAAGTACAACGCATAGCGCAATGCATATCGCCGTAATTATTGACTTTTTTACAACCGACATTTTTGACATAATAATATCTCCTTTTTTATATAAATATTAATTTTTATAGCCTCTTTTGTAAAAGAAATCAGGAACGTAAGCCTGATAATGAGCAATCTGTTTCGTGGTCATTTATGATACCTATGGCTTGAAGATATGAATATATTATCGTAGAGCCGACAAATTTCATTCCGCGTTTTTTCAAATCCTTAGAAATCGTATCTGACAATTCAGACGTAGCTCTGACAACGTTATCCCTGTTTACAATTTGCTTACCGTTGGTGAAGTGCCATATGTAATCGGAAAAAGCACCCCACTCATTTTGAATAGACATAAATACTTTTGCGTTGTTCACAGCGGCACTTATTTTAAGTTTGTTTCGTATTATGTCCTTACACTCGGCAAGTGCTGACCGCTTTTCATCAGAATAGGAAGCGATTTTTTTATAATCAAAGCCGTCAAACTCTCTGCGAAATGCTTCTCGCTTGTTGAGGACACATTCCCACGAAAGTCCCGCCTGAAACGACTCTAAAACGAGCATTTCAAAGAGATAACTGTCATCATAGCTTGGCACTCCCCACTCGTTATCGTGGTAGGAAATATATAACGGATTTTTCATATTAACCCATTTGCAACGACTGATATCACTCATTTTTTACTCCAAAGTTATATCTTTATTCCCGTAAGCTGATACATATTCTCATCTGATATTTTGACAGTCACTTTAGTGTATTTTGAAAAAATTTCTGCAAGCTCGTCAGTAGTCGGAAGTCCGATTGAAACACTGCTTGCCGAATCCTCGTGGCGGTGATTTATTGCCTCTCTGCTCATATCGTGCGCTACTGTAAGCGTTCCGCCCGACTTCAAAAATTTTGAAAGATGACTGATGATGCCTTCAGGATTCGGGAAATGGGGGAATGCATTAAAAATCATTATGCAGTCAAATTTTTTGTCAAACTCTGTTTTTTCGGCATCATTCAGTATAAATTCTGCCTGAGGATATTTCTGCTTTGCAATTTTAAGCATTTCGGGTGAAATATCAATTCCCGTGACCGAGTGTACTCTTCTCTCAAGATAATCTGAAATAAGTACACCTGTACCACACGCAACGTCAAGCACGTCACAGCCGCTCTTTACTCCTGCATTGTCGAGTATGGTATTTATAATTTTATTGTCTTTATTTAATCCATCGTCCCAGTAAGGAGCAAGCCTGTCAAAAAATTCGATAACCTCATTCTGATTCAAATTAACCGTCCTCCTTTTAGTGGAATACTAATATACTTAACACGCAAAGTAAAATACACAGTGCGACGGATATATAATCTGCCGTCTTAAAGCTTGGTGGCTTTACTTTTCTTTTTTTGTTAACTTGGTATCCTCTTGCCTCCATGGCAAGTGACAGCTCGTCAGCTCTTTTGAATGATGCAAGAAAAATCGGCACTAAAAGCGGTATAACGGCACCTGCTTTTTCGCCTATTCTTCTGCTGTCAAATTTAGCACCGCGTGACGTCTGTGCAAGTCTTATTGCTTCAGCTTCCTCGGATAAGGTTGATATAAACTGCACTGCAACTGAAAGAATCATAGCGACCTGCGATGTCGGTATCCCTATAAATTTCAGCGGATAAAGCATTTGCTCAAGTGCCCTGTTTATCTCTATCGGCGCAGTGGTCATAGTTATAATGTTGCTCAGTATCAGCAGGAAAATCACACGCAAAATAACGTTAAGACCCTGAATAAGTCCCTCAGCAGACGGAGTGAAAATCCACCACTTAAACCATACGTTTTCAGTGCCGTAAAAGCAAGTGTTCATCAAAAGAATGACTGTGAAAAACCAGAACATTCTTCTAACCGAATTAATTACAAGCCTGATTGGAAGCCTTGACACTATCCCAAGTGCAAGCAGACAGGCAAATAAAACGGCATAGCCGAAAATTTTGCTTGTAAATATAATCGCAACAAGCAAAATTAACAGGCAGAGCATTTTTGTAAACGCACCAAGTCGGTGAATTGTTGAGCTTTTGGGATGATAAATGCCGTTTGGAATACTGCTCATATACCTTGCTCCTTTCTATTATTAATAAGAAAAGAAAGAAGCTCATCGTATTTAATGATGCCTTGAGGAATATCAATTCCTCTGCTTTTCATAGTCTGTACAATTTCACTGACCTGCCCTGATTGAAGTCCGTTATTCATAAGAAAATCGCAGTCACTCAGCACGTTTTTTGCACTGTCATCACGGATGATACTTCCGTTATCCATAACGATAATTCGCTTTGCGTACTCTGCAAGTGCATCGGTATTGTGCGAAATCATTATAATCGTAGTGCCGTTATCATTAAGCTTTTTCAGCAGAGTCAAAAATTCTTTGCGACCTGTGGAATCAAGGCTTGCTACAGGCTCGTCAAGTATCAGTATTTTCGGTTTGCAGGCAAGCACGCACGCAATCGCAAGCCGACGTTTTTCACCGCCTGAAAACCCAAAAGGGGAGAGCTCACGGACCTTTTTGTAATCAAAGCCGACAAGCTCAAGCGCCTCTTTAACCTGCTTCTTTTTCTGTTCTTTACTAATTTTATGGTGCTTCAGACCAAAGAAAACATCCTTTTCAACTGTCGTTTCAAAAAGCTGATATTCGGGATACTGAAAGACTACGCCTATTTTTTCGCGAAGCTCGCTTCTTGTGTAGTGCCTTTCGTTTATATCCCTGCCGTCAAGCAGTGCCCTGCCCTGATTTGGCGAAATAAGTCCGTCAATAATCTGCAGTAACGTTGATTTGCCGCAGCCTGTTTTTCCCATTATACCGACAAATTCGCCGTCTTCAATTTTTAACGATACGTTCCTTAACGCCGTATGTTCAAAAGGTGTTTTCGGTGCATATGTATATGATACGTTTTCTAATATAATCGGCATAACAGCTCCGTAAGTTCTTCGTTATTAATAGGGCATTTTGCAAGTTCTATGCCGTTTTTCTTAAGCTCAAAGTATATTTTTACAGGTAATGGCGGTGTAAGTCCGGCACTCATAAGCAGTTTTTCATCTGCCAAAATTTTCCTCGGTGTGCCACAGCCGAGTATTTTGCCGTCATCCATTACAATGATTTTATCAGCAAAAGCAGTCTCTTCAATATTGTGCGTAATCATTATGACTGTCTTGCCATCTTCCTGATTAAGCTTTTTGATTGTCCGGAGCACTTCCTTTTTACCTGTCGGGTCAAGCATAGTGGTAACCTCATCAAAAATCATAATGTCAGGGTTGATTGCAAGCACACCTGCTATGGCTATTCTCTGCTTCTGTCCGCCCGAAAGCATATGAGGAGAACGTTTTTCACTGTCTTTCATATCGACAGCTTCGAGCACTTCTTTTATTCTGCTTTCTATCTTGTTTTCAGGATAATCGTAGTTTTCAAGTCCGAATGCAATATCCTCCTCCACGACGCTCGACACAAACTGATTATCGGGATTTTGAAACACCATACCGCATTGCTTCCTGATTTCCCGAAAGTTTCTTTTAAGACTGCCGTCAAGACCTGCAACGGTAATTTTGCCTTTATCTGTAGGTATAAGCACGTTTATGTGCTTTGCAAGAGTCGACTTGCCGCAGCCGTTCTTACCTATAATTGCAACAAATTCACCTTGCTCAATGTTGATATTTATTTTATCAAGTGCCCTTTTTGGAGATTCCTGATAGGAGTATGACAAATCAGCTATTTCAATAATACCCATTTTAATCACACCCTTTCAAAATCGGTTTATTATACCAAAAATATTAATGCTCCACAACCCCCGGGGGAGCATATAAACTATATTTTCATATAAAATGACTGTATTTATTAAATCAAATTTGATAATGCCGATAACGTTGAATTATATTATGTCAATAAAAACTGCAAAGAGCATCGTAGTAACGATGCTCTTTAAAATTTATCAGCGACTTATTATTTTATAGTTGATTTATATTTTTTGTAGACGTAAACAGACAAGGCAACGGTCAATATATCAGCCGTAATCTGTGACCATACTATACCGTACATTCCTATGATACTGTTAAGAATAAACAGCATTGGAATGTTGAAGGCTACCCATCTCATAACACCGAGAAACAGTGCCTTGTTGCCTTTGCCGAAGGCTTGGAAAATGTGCACCGTAAAGAAGCTTAAGAACATCAACGGCGTTGCGAGTATTCTTATTCTGAGAAAATCAGTTGCAAGCAAAACTGTCTGAGATTCTGCAATAAAGAGCCTTATTATGTATCTCGCAAGTATTTCATAAAAGACGATGCTTACAGCAGCAGTAATTAAGCCCACGTTCCTTGAATATTTAACGGTGTCATTCATTCGCTTATAATTCTTTGATGAATAGTTATACGCAACAATCGGCAGCATACCCTGGCATATACCTATTCCTACGTTGAGCGGGAGTCGCTCAGCCTTTAAGACAATACCTATTGCGGCAAGAGAAATATCGCCGTAAGCTACCATCAGCTTATCTATTACGATATAGTCAAGGTCAAAAAGCAGAGTCGCAAGTGCAGACGGTATGCCGACGTTAAATAGAGAAGAAACACTTTTTCTGTCAGGAAAACCGAGCTTTATACTCAGGCTGACAACTGAGTTCTTCCTGATTTTATATATAACGCCGAGAAAATAAATACAGGCAATACAATTTGACAGGCAGGTAGCAATGCCAACACCTAATATTTCGTATCCTTTCGGCAGAATTACAAACATAAACAGCGGGTCTAATGCTATATTAATCAGACCGCCCGTAGTTATGCCTATTCCCGCCTGCTTAGACATACCGACGCTTCTTAATAGGTTGGATAATACGTTTGATAATACTGTCGGAATACCGCCGAAAACGATAACGCAAAGTGCATACTGCTTAGCGTATAAATAAGTATTTTCGCCTGCACCGAGCAGTTTAAGTATCGGCTCCATAAAGACAGCCATTGATAAAGAAAATATTGCAGTAACCGCAATGGACAAATAGATACTGAAGCTGCTGACCTTTTTCGCTTCATCGTGTCTGTTTTCGCCCAATAATCTTGAAATCAGCGACCCGCCGCCGACTCCTGTAAGACTTGCAAGCGAAAGTGTAATATTAAATACGGGCAGTATCAATGATGTAGCTGCAACCATATATGGATTGTTTGTCTGTCCGACGTAAAAAGTATCAGCCAAGTTATATATCAGCACGATAATCTGGCTTATAACAGTCGGAACTGCCATTGCTTTTAATGCTTTCGGTATCGGCAGTGTTTCAAATATTTCAGTGCTTTCTGATTTTTGTTTCATAGCTTAAATCCTTTTCTCAATTTCTTTTTCGAGATGCTCAACATAACCCTCAAGAAATTCTGTAACAACATTAATTTTATCCTCAGAAAATTGAGAAATAAAAACGTTATCTCTTTCTATCCAGCTTTTATGTGCAACAGCATGTTTGTCATAAATCTTTTTACCTCTGTCTGTCAGACTGTAAAAAATCTTTTTATTATTGTTATCTTCCTGATAGGTGTTAACAAGTCCTGCACCGATAAGCTTTTTGATATTTTTACTTATACCGCCTTTTGTCATACCCATATGCCGAGCAATTGAGGTGACGTTCGGATTTTTCAAATCTCCTATAGCGGCGATAATATGCAGTTCTGAATTATTGTATTTTCTGAGCTCTTCGCTTTCACACAATTTCGACAATATTTCCTGCTTGTCACCGTACTCTTTTAATAATGAAATTAAATCCTTGTTCATATCAATTACCGCCTATATTGTTTCTGTGGAAACAATATAGCACAATAATGTTTCCTTGTCAACAATAATTTGCATAAAAAATAAAGGTGAGGTATAAAATCACCTCACCATAAACTATTACTGTAAAAAAGCGGCTTTTTAATTTAAATGACTTTAATTAATTTCAATTTTGAAGCAGATAGGATTATCCGACTTAAAGTCATCGTTTGCCTTTATAATCATTTCATTTGCTGTTCTTTCAAACTCTAATCTTTCATTTGTTGAAAGCAGAGTGACGGAGCTTACGATAAAATCGTGTGGATTATGCTTTGCAAATGCCTTTATTTTCACGTCGTTTCCGTCAGGTCTCATCTGAAAAGCATAAACAAAGCCGTTTTTGTATGTAAATCTGAAATCTTCAGACGTAAATTTCTTTTCGTGATAATCCTTAAAGAAGCCTTCCTCTGCGTTTACCTCGCCTTCGCCAAACTGCTTCCAGAACGTAGTGCCGTAAATGCCCTCACCGTTTGCATTAAGCCATTCGCCTATTCCAAGCAGTACCTTGGTTTCTTCTTCTGTAATCGTGCCGTCTGCCTTCGGGCCGATATTGATGAGCAGATTACCGTTTTTGCTGACTATATCGACTAAATCGCAGATTATCTGCCTTGCGGGCTTGTATTCATTATCCGTAATATAGCCCCATGATTTTTTACCTATTGCTGTGTCTGTCTGCCACGGTACAGGTGAAATGTCCGTAAGTGCTCCTCGTTCAACGTCAAAGGTTGCAACAGTCGGCGGAAAAGCCTCGTGCTTGTAGTTGATAGTTACCTCCTTGCCCCATTCCTCTGCTCTGTTGTAGTAATAAGCAGCAAGCTTTTTGAGATACGGTTTGAAGGAATGATTGTGTATCCACCAGTCAAAATACATAATCTTAGGCTGATATTTATCTATAAGCTCACAGGTGCGCACGAGCCAGTCCTCAAGCCATTCCTGACTTGCACCTCTTGAGTAAGTATCGGCTGTAGTCCCGTGAACTGTGCCACTGTCAAATTCGGGGCAGTAGTATGCAGGACCGTAAAAATCTGCGTATTCATCGTTGTTTACGTCACTGTCAAACGTTCTGCCCATATTCATAAAGAAGTAGTGCTCTGCTCTGTGTGATGATGCGCAGAATACAAGATTCTTTTCATCGCAGGCATTTTTCAGCTCGCCGACAATATCCTTGCAGGGTCCCATTTTTTTCGCATTCCAGCGGTTAAAATCTGTTTCGTACATAGCAAAGCCGTCGTGATGCTCCGCAACAGGCATAACGTATTTTGCACCCGATTTTTTAAACAAATCAGCCCATTCACCGGCATTGAATTTTTCAGCCTTGAACATAGGGATAAAATCCTTGTATCCAAACTCATTCTGATTTCCGTAGGTTTTAACGTGATGCACAAATTCTCTTTCGTTTTTGTCGTACATTGCCCTTGCGTACCATTCGTTTCCAAATGCAGGCACGCTGTAAATTCCGAAATGAATAAAAATTCCGAATTTATCATTCACAAACCAATCAGGTGTTTTGTGATGAGATAAGGACGCCCAGTCATCCTTGTATTTTCCGTTTTCTATTACAGTATCTATCAGGGTTAAATATTCTTGCTTTGTCATAATGTGCTCCTTATTATTTAATCAGCTTGAATGTCGCTTCTATTTTTGAGTTTTCTGAAATTATTTTTGTATCGCTCTCAAAATTACCTGAAGTCAGCTCTATGGCATATTTTTTATTTTGATATTCAAGAATAATCATTTTATCGCTGAAGACGGTGATTTTTGGGAGAAATTTGCATTTTCTGCCTATAATATTTTGGACTGAAAAATCTTTATCACCCGATATTTTTATACCGGTTTCGCTCAGCTTAAAAATAATATTATTTTCGTCTGAAACAAATTTTACCTCACATTCCTTATTGCTAAGCTCTTTAAAAAGCATTTTGCCGTAGCTTATTTTCTTTTCACTGTTGCAGGAGGTAAAGTGAGCACCTGACCTAATATTGTTTCCGCTATACAAGTATCCGTCAACAACGGGCAGTGTTTCGTAAACGGCAAATGTCTCCTTACATACCGTATGCTCAAACGGATCCTCAATGCTTTCATCGAAAATATGCAAATCACGAATACGAAAGCTTCCGTTTTCACCATACAAATTAATTCGGTAATTTTTATTGCAGTACCAGACGGTGTCCTTGCTCGGATCATCATAGGCACTGTGAGCAGTAATTGCAGATGCAGGTGTTGATTTATACTTTTCCTTAAACCATCGTCCGCTTTCACCAAGCTGTTCTATTTCGATTTTACCCTGATTCTGAAGCTCGTAAAACAGCTTGAACTGGTAAATCAGTCCGTCCTTCATTCTTTGCCAGCCGAAGCTGTTTTCCTGTCCTGCCTGTGCGTAGCCGAAGCTCAGGCACTCGCCGTTAAAGTTTTCCTTCAGATACCAGTCCACCCATTTCGGCAGACCTCCTCCTGCATCGTGATAAACAGGCTCTAAGGTTATTACACTCTGTGATTTTTTAGGGCTTAAATCATCATTTGTACCGAAATCGTATTGATATACCTGATCCGAGCCGAGCATACGAAAAAGCGGAATATTCATCTGCTCATCCTCATTCTGCGCAGGAATAAATACGTTAGTCCTGCTTGGATAATAAGCCTGCCCGTAATATCCGCCCCAAAGAGTATAGCCGTCTGTTCCGAACTGCTCCTTGCAGTTGCAAAGCGCATCGAGTCCGTATTTGTCGTTAATGTATCTTATCGTATACGTGTCATAAAACCATGCACCGAAAACACGCGGATAATATCCGAAAATATCCTGAAACTGTTCAAAGACCTTGTCAATCATTCTTTCTCTTATATCGGTGCTGTATGCCATTGAATATCCGCAGTTACAAAGTCCGCTCCATTCTCTGTCGCACTTCCATTCCACACCACAGTCCTCGGCAAGCGGCTTAATAACCTCAAACCAGACACCGATTTCATATCTGCTTTTGTCAAGAGAAAGCATAAGCTCTCTGAAATAATCCATCTGCAGTGCATCATACTGAATTAAAAAGGTTGATTTGAAATTGTATTTATCGATTAAATCTATCTGATTTTTTACTGTATAATACGTTTCAAGCGGTGGCTGAGGCTCAGAATCAAAGCCCCTGATAAAGTTGACGATATTTAAAATCTGTCTTTTCTTTTCCATAAAACAACTCCTGCTTCTCCGTCCGTAATATTGTAGCACAATCAGCAGCTTTTGTAAATTTTATATTTTAACGTCATATATTAAAAAATACATTGATTATTATTTTTAGTTATGATACAATATTATGAATAATTTTATGAAAGCTGGGTTCATATGATTAAAAAAACAGTAGCAATACTTTTTGGCGGTGTTTCCTCAGAGCACGATATAAGCTGTATTTCGGCAAAAAGTATTATTAAAAATATAGATTACTCAAAATATAACGTAGTCCTTTTAGGCATTACTAAAGAGGGCAAATGGCTTTTGTATAACGATAACGTTGAGCTTTTACCGCAAGACAAATGGCTTGCTTCAAGCAAGCTTATTCCTGCATTTATCTGCCCTGATGCGCAGGTGCACGGAATTATAACCTCTAAGGGCGACATAATAAAGCTTGATGCAGTTTTCCCTGTACTTCACGGAAAAAACGGCGAGGACGGCACCGTTCAGGGGCTTTTACAGCTTGCGCAGATTCCGTATGTCGGTTGTGATGCTACGTCATCAGGCATATGTATGGATAAAGCCGTTGCTAATGCCGTTGCCGATGCAAACTCAATCCCTCAGGCAAAATGGTACGCAATTAACATTTTCAGCTACAGAAAAAATCCTTCTTTAGAGCTTGATACGGCTATAGAAAAGCTCGGCTTTCCGATTTTTGTTAAGCCTGCAAACGCAGGATCGTCAGTAGGGATATCCAAGGCGCACAACAAAGAAGAGCTTTATGCGGCAATGGAGGTTGCATTCAAAGAGGATAAAAAGGTTGTGCTCGAGGAGTTTATCAGCGGCAGTGAGGTCGAATGTGCAGTTATGGGCAATAATGAGCCTGTAGCAGCAGAGGTAGGGCAGATTGTTGCTGCGGCAGATTTTTATGATTTTGATGCAAAATACAACAATCCTCAGTCCGAGCTTCATATCCCTGCACTCCTCAGCGAAGAAAAGCGAAACGAGGTAAGACAGCAGGCAGTCAGGGCGTACAAGGCATTAGGCTGTGAGGGTATGGCAAGAGTTGACTTTTTCGTGACGGAAGACGGCAGAATCCTTCTTAACGAAATCAACACAATTCCCGGACAGACTGATATAAGTATGTATCCAAAGCTTTTTGAAGCTGTCGGCGTTTCGTACAAGGAGCTTATTGATAAGCTTATCGGCTTCGCTCTTGAACGCGGAGGAAGGTTTTAGGAATTAAAAATATGTCAAGAATGGTAATAAAAATCGTCGGCACTCAAAGCATAGACGATGAAAAGGACGAAATAGAGCTTACAACAACAGGCTCTATAGAAGAAAACGATTTTGCATACATAATAAGGTACAGTGAACAGCCTGAACCGCCTTCAGCACCTATTGACGTTACGGTAATAGTAAAAAAAGACGGTCGGGAGGCTGAAATAATAAGAAAAGGCGCAGTAAGCTCCTGCCTGAGTGTAAAAAAATCAGGCAGAGTTCAATGCCATTACGGCACCGAGTACGGCAATATACTAATGGGTATTACGGCTCACGAAATCGAAACGAGTGTAGAAAACGGCGAGGGCAGTATTTACCTTGCTTACGATATTGATATTAATGGTGCACTTGCCTCTAAAAATGATATCAGACTTACGTTCAGTAAAATTCAGGAGAAACAAAATGTCTAAAATAGTTGAAAAAACGAATAACATTCTCAGGGAAAAGCTTACTATTGCAGTCAAATCTGCAATAGAAGCAGGTGATTTGCCTGAGGCAGAAATTCCGCAGTTTAATATAGAAGTACCTGCAAATAAGGACAACGGTGATTACTCATCAAATATAGCAATGGCAGGGGCAAGAGTATTCAGAAAAGCTCCCGTTATGATTGCGGATGCCATTGTGAAGCACATTGATTTGAGCGATACTTTGTTTGAGAGGGCAGAGATTGCAGGACCCGGATTTCTCAACTTCTTTTTGTCGCAAAGCTATTACAGTGAAATATTAAAAGACGTATTTGCCTGCGGTGACGATTACGGCCGCTCCGATTACGGACAAGGCAAAAGAGTACTCGTTGAGTTCGTTTCAGCAAATCCGACAGGGCCTATGCACATAGGAAATGCAAGAGGCGGCGCTATCGGCGACTGCCTTGCAGCAGTTCTTGACAGGGCAGGCTTTGAAGTTGGCAGAGAGTTTTACGTAAACGACGCAGGCAATCAGATAGAGAAATTTGCGACCTCGCTTGAGGTGAGATATCTTCAGCATTTTGATTCTTCTGTTGAAATGCCCGAGGATGCTTATCAGGGAGCAGATATTACAGATCATGCCGAGGCGTTTATTGAAGAATACGGTGATAAATTCGTATCATCAAGCAGTGAGGAAAGACGAAAGGCACTCGTTGATTTTGCCCTTCCTAAAAACATTGCAGGTCTTGAAAGAGATTTAGGAAGATACAGAATTACTTATGATAATTGGTTTAAGGAGTCAACGCTTCATAACGACGGCTCTGTTGAAAAAATAATAAACATTTTTAAAGAAAAGGGTGTTACCTACGAGCAAGACGGAGCGCTCTGGTTCAAAGCCTCAGAATTTGGCAATGATAAAGATATAGTTCTTGTTCGTGCTAACGGCATACCGACGTATATCGTGCCTGACATTGCGTACCATTATAACAAGCTTGAGGTTCGTAAGTTTGACAAGGCGATTGACGTTCTCGGCGCAGACCATCACGGCTACGTGCCAAGAATGAAAGCGGCACTTACTGCTCTCGGCCTTGATGCAGGCAGGCTTGATGCCGTAATTATGCAGATGGTAAGGCTTGTTCGTGACGGAGAAACTATTAAGCTTTCAAAGCGTTCCGGCAAGGCGATTACTCTTAATACTCTTATTGATGAGGTTCCGCTCGATGCGGCAAGATTTTTCTTCAACCTTCGTGAGCCTAATTCGCACTTTGATTTTGATTTAGAGCTTGCGGCAAAGGAGTCAAGTGAAAATCCTGTTTACTACGTTCAGTATGCTCACGCTCGTATCTGCTCTATAATCAAGAAAGCAAAGGAGCAGGGCGCAGAGATAAGGATTCCGACAGACGAGGAGCTTTTGCTTCTTACCTCGAAGGAGGAAAAAGAGCTTATAAGACATTTGTCTGCGCTTACAGGCGAAATAGTTACAGCCGCAAAAGCTTATGACCCTGCAAAAATTACACATTACGTTATTGAGCTTGCAACTCTGTTTCATAAGTTTTACAATGCTCAGCGTGTTATGGTTGATGACGAGGGTCTTATGAACGCAAGACTTTATCTTTGCACGGCTGTAAAGAATACTATTAAAAACATCTTAACTATGCTGAAAATTACCACACCTGAAGTAATGTGAAAGGGATAATATATGGCACAAATGAAAAGCATGGTGCTTCATAGCATCGGAAACAGGCTTTTTAAGTATATATACAAAAACCCGAAAAGAAATATGGTGAGGCTGATTAAGCTTGCAAAATCAGTTACAGGCAATATGTACCCTGAAACAACCTTTACCAAACCGATTGAAATTATTTCGGATGAAAACAACATCTGGAATAAGTTTTTGTTCAGAGGAATTGACGAGGTTGATAATGATTTTCTCAGGCGTGCAATATTAACCTTCGGTATAGATCTTGGCTTAATCGGTACTGCTACGCTCAGAAAGAAGAGAGATATTGAGCACTGCAACATACCGTGGGTAGTTTTGCTTGATCCTACATCTGCCTGCAATATGAAATGCAAGGGCTGCTGGGCATCGGAATATGGGCACAAATCAAGTCTTACTCTTGACGAAATGCGCAAGATTGTCAGCGAAAGCAAGGAGCTTGGTACTCACTTCTTTATGTTTACAGGCGGTGAGCCTTTGATAAAAAAAGAGGAGCTTCTCACCCTCGCAAAAGAAAACAATGACTGCCTGTTTCTTGCATTCTCAAACGGTACCCTCGTTGACCAGAAATTCTGCGACGATATGAAGGCGTGCGGAAATCTTGCTCTTGCGCTTTCAATCGAGGGCAGCGAAGAAACAACAGATTTCCGTCGTGGCGAAGGAGCTTATAAAGCCATTGTCAAGGCGATGAAGCTTCTGAAAAAGAATAGATGCCTTTTCGGAGCATCTGTCTGCTACACAAGTAAGAATTACAAGAGCGTAACGTCAGACGAGTTTTATGATTTTATGATAGAAAACGGTGTAAGATACGCCTGGTATTTTCATTATATGCCTGTCGGCAGTGATGCAGATGTTGATTTGCTGCTTACTCCGGATCAGCGTGAGCACGTTTACAGAGAGATTCGTGCTAAGCGAGATGCTAAAAACGGAAAGCCTGTATTCACCGTTGATTTTCAGAATGATGCTGAATTTGTAGGCGGTTGCATTGCGGGAGGACGAAATTATTTCCACGTCAACAGCGAGGGTGACGTGGAGCCTTGCGTTTTCATTCATTACAGCGATTCAAATATCAGAGAAAAGAGTATTAAGGAATGTCTTAAATCTCCTCTTTTCAGGGAGTATTATAAAGGTCAGCCGTTTAACGACAATATGCTTCGTCCATGTCCTATGCTTGAAAACCCTCAGGCACTGAGAAATATGGTTAATAAAACAGGTGCAAAATCGACCAACCTTTCTCACCCTGAAAGTGTGGACGTGCTTTGTGCAAAGTGTGACGGATATGCCAAGCAGTGGGCACCGAAAGCAAAGGAAATCTGGGAGGAGCAGGAACGCTTCCACCCATTTACACAGTATTACCGCGACACTGTTGAAGCAAAATCCGAAAATTAAAACATAATTCCTTTAAGGAATACTTATAGCGTTTCCTTAAAGGAATTTGAATTTTTTAATATCTTTTGCACATCATAATTATGGTGATGCATTATGAATCCAAAAGATTTACCAATAAACTTTGTTATGGCACTTGCGCAAAACGAAACAGCATTAAAGGAATTTCAGAATTTATCTGACGAGCAAAAAAGTGCCGTTGCAGACAGAACACGCCAAATCAGCTCAAAACGTGAAATGAAAAGCTTTGTAGACAAATTTCCCGATATTAATTTTAATTTAGAGTAATGCAAATCAGAGTATTGCAAACAGGATGAGCAAGCTATTTACTGCTATAGTAAATGGCTTGCTGTTTAAATATAAACTAATTTTTAATTATCTTAACATTCCCTTTACTTTTCTTTAATTATCGTTTAATATAGTAAGACAGTAGCAAAAAGTCGAAAAAAGGGATACTATGAAAAATATCTTAGATTATTTAGAAAATACGGCATTTCATAAAGGTACTGAAACAGCCGTTGAATTTGAAAATAAGTCAATAAGCTGGACAGAGCTGATGAATACATCAAAGCAGATCGGTACCGGCATAGCAATGAAGATTGGTACGAAAAAGCCGATACCTATTCTTGCCGGCAAAGGTATAGATACACTGTGTGCTTTCTTCGGCGCAGCGTATGCAGGATGTTTCTACGTGCTTTTGAATCCGCAATTACCCGAGGTCAGATTAAAAAGCATATTAAAAACGCTCGAAGCGGACTATCTGTTTACTACAGACGAACATCTCGAACTTGCCAAAAGCCTTTGCAGTAACGCAGCTACTATTTCAAGCGTTAAAATTAGTGCAGATAATGAGCTTCTTGAAGAAATAAGAAATAAAGCAATAGATACCGATCCCCTTTATGCTCTTTTCACATCGGGCTCAACAGGCGAGCCCAAGGGTGTGCTCGTGTCCCACAGGAACGTTATTGACTTCATTGACGGCTTTACGGATATGTTTAACATTAATGAAAACGATATAATTGCAAATCAGGCACCGTTTGATTTTGATGTATCAGTCAAGGACATTTACTCCTCGCTTAAGATGGGTGCAAGGCTCGTTATCGTGCCTACCGAGATGTTCTCAAGACCGACAGAACTGATTGATTATCTTGCTGAGCATAATGTCACAACTCTCATATGGGCAGTGTCGGCACTCTGCTTAATAAGTACGTTTCACTGCCTTGATTATCGCAGACCTGATAAAATCAGCAAAATACTGTTCAGCGGAGAGGTTATGCCTGCAAAGCACCTTGCCGAGTGGCAGAAATATTATCCGGATGCGATGTTTGTAAATCTTTACGGCCCTACCGAAATAACCTGTAATTGTACGTATCATATTATTAATGACAGCAGAGATTACGATAATGGTATTCCTATCGGTAAGCCGTTTAATAACAGGGAGATTCTTTTGCTTGATGAAAATAATAACCTCATCAGCGAAAGCAATGTCACAGGTGAAATTTGTGTTCGCGGTTCGTCAGTAGCTATCGGCTACTGCAATAACCCTGAGCAGACTGCTAAGGCATTCGTTCAGAATCCCACAAACACGCTTTTCCCCGATATCATATACCGCACGGGTGACCTTGCAGAATATGACGAAAACGGTGATTTATTCTTCTGCGGCAGAAAGGATTTTCAAATCAAGTATATGGGACACCGTATTGAGCTTGAGGAAATTGAAAAGGCAATGAACGGCATTGACGGAATCAGCCGTTCCTGCTGTGTTTTTGAAGAAAAGAAAAATAAGCTCTACGGATTTTATATAGGTGAAATTGAAAAAGAAGAGCTTCATCGTAAACTTTCAGAAAAACTCCCTGTATTTATGGTACCGGGTGCACTTCGCAAGGCTGATGAATTTCCGCTTACAAAAAACGGAAAGACTGACAGAAAGAAGCTTGTTGAACTGTACGGAAGGAGAAGAAAATGAATTATGAAAATCTGATTTCTAAGCTTCAGACTCCGTTTTACGCATTTGATCTTAGTACTCTCAGAAAAAGAATTGAATTTATAAAATCTTCTCTTCCAAAGAACGTTGATTTGTGTTATGCAGTAAAGGCAAACACGTTTATTATAAGCGAAGCAGAAAAATCTGTTCCTCGTCTTGAGGTCTGCTCTCCCGGTGAATTTGAAATTTGTGAAGCACTGAACGTACCTATGAAAAAAATCGTGCTTTCAGGAGTTTACAAGACACCCGAATTCATAGAAAGAGTAATTACGCAATATGACGATGTCGGCATTTACACTATCGAATCTGTCAGGCAGTATGAGCTTCTTAAGGATCTTTCAGAAAAATACGGCAGAAAGATAAACGTTCTTGTAAGGATTAATTCTAAAAGTCAGTTCGGTGTTACCGAAGAAGATTTTGATTATATAATCAGCGACTGTAATCCCGTCTATATGACAATGAAAGGAATCCAGTATTTTTCCTCAACTCAGAAAAGTTCACAAAAAAAGCTTAAAAGAGAATTTGATTATCTGAAAGAATTAATTGCAAGGACTGAGGAAAAATTCGGGATTGTAATTGAAGAGCTTGAGTACGGCACCGGCTCGCCTGTAATCTATTTTGAAGAGGAAAGCTTTGATGAAAAAGAATACTTCTCGTGTCTTTCTGCTCTTCTTTGCGAGCTTCCGAGCAAGCTTAAAATAACACTTGAAATGGGGCGGAGCATTGCCGCTTCCTGCGGTGCATACTTTTCAAAGGTAGTAGATGCCAAGTCAAACAAGGCAGGGAATTTTGCAATAATCGACGGCGGAATGAACCATCTGGTCTACTTTGGTCAGAGCATGGCAATGAAGCATCCCTTCTTTGAAGTTTTACCTAAAAGGGACAGCGCAAATACTTTGGACTGGAATATCTGCGGCTCACTCTGCACGGTAAATGATATTGTTGTAAAGGCACTGCCGATTGCTGATTTAGCCATTGATGATATTATTATTTTCAAAAATACAGGGGCTTACTGTATGTGCGAGGGAATTTCACTGTTTCTCAGCCGTGAGCTTCCCGCAGTCGTGCTTGTTGATGATGACGATATAAGCATTGTAAGAAATCATTTCAAAACAAGCGAGCTTAACAAACCAAATATTTTATAATATATAAGAGGAGAAAGAACTATGGAAACTTTAATCGAAATCCTGAAAGAAATCAGACCTGACGTGGATTACGAAAACTGCACAACATTAATTGATGAGCACATTCTCAATTCACTTGCAATAATTTCGCTTATTGCAGAGCTTGAGGATGAATTTGATATAACTATTCCAACTGTCGAAATTGCACCAAAAAACTTCAACTCGGCAAAAGCTATGTGGGAGCTTATCACTCGCCTTCAGGAGGAAGATGAATAATGACCTATTTTGGTCCTGAATTTTTAGTGGTGTTTCTTCCCATTGTTGTACTGATATATGCAGTTATGCCGTCAAAGGTGCGTCCGTACGTGCTGCTGGCAGCAAGCTATATTTTCTTCTATTTTACAAGTGAAAAGCTTATAGTTTATTTGCTTATTTCCACTGTATCAATCCACCATTTCGGGCTTTGGCTTGATAAACTTCAGACTGAGCGGAAGCTTGCTTTGCAAGGCCTTACACGTGAAGAAAAAAAGCCAGTAAAGAAGGCGAATGACAAAAAGCAGAATCTTGTGCTTGCAATTGCGGTAGTGCTTCATATCGGACTTCTTGCAGTACTCAAATACACACCTTTTTTCACCCATAATCTTAATACCATTTTAGAAAACTTTAACGTTCATGTTAAAGAAATAAGCTTTATGGTGCCGTTAGGTATTTCCTTCTACACTCTTCAGGCTGTTTCGTATATGAGAGACGTTCGCCAAGGAGTTATAAAAGCAGACAACAGCCTGCCTCGCCTCGCACTTTATATGAGCTTTTTCCCTCAGATTATGGAAGGTCCCATCGCAAGATATTCGGATACTGCCGAGGCTCTTTTTTCAGGGAATCGTATTAAATACAAAAACCTTGTCTACGGCTTCGAAAGAATCATTTACGGCTTATTTAAAAAAATCATAGTTGCCGACAGACTTAACGGCTTCGTTATGAATGTTTTTGACGACTATGAAAAATTTGACGGAGGAATAATTCTTCTTTCAGCCGTATTCTATACCATTGAGCTTTATATGGATTTTTCAGCTGCAATGGACGTAGGTATAGGAATTGCACAGATATTCGGTGTAAAACTGCCTGAAAACTTCAGACAGCCGTTTTTCTCAAAAAACATTTCGGAATTCTGGTCAAGGTGGCATATTACACTCGGTACATGGTTTAGAGATTACATATATTACCCCGTATCACTTTCTGCTTTTTCAAAAAAGTTGACGGCATTCGGCAGAAAGCATTTAGGCAATTACTTCGGGCCGATGCTTGCAAGTACTATTGCGCTGTTTTGTGTATGGATTAGTAACGGACTATGGCACGGCTCAGCGTGGATGTACATATTCTTCGGAATGTACCATTTTACTTTGATTTTACTTGGAAATCTCTTTGAGCCGCTTTCATCAAAGATTTATGACAAGCTTCATATTGACCCAAACAAAGCACCTGTATCACTAATAAGAATTGCCCTGACATCGTTTCTTGTAGTTATCGGCGAGCTGTTTTTCCGTGCACACGGACTCAAAGAGGGATTTGAAATGTTTGGCAAAATATTCACGCATTTTTCACTTAACGGTATTAAAAACGGCGTGATTGCAAAAACAGGACTTGATCATCTCGATATAATCGTAGTTATAGTGTCTATAGCAATTGTTTTCGTATTCAGTATTCTTAAGGAAAAGAATCTTGATATCCGCGAAAAACTTGCTGAAATGCCTATTGCTGTTCGCTGGCTGATTCTTGTCGGTGCTATTGCAGTGGTAATAATTTTTGGTGCTTATGGCGGTGAGTATGCACCGGTTGCTCCGATGTATGCTGACTTTTAAGGAGATAGATTTGTTATGACTAAAAAATCCAAATATCTGAGAATAGTCTCATTCATAGCCATAATAGCAGTGATGATCATACTTCTTTCGCTGGTAGTTAATCCTGAAAAAACAAATGCAGGTATAGCCAAGTTTGACAAGGTTGTAAACGAGGTGAATCAGGAACAGGAAAACACAATAGACGTTCTCATTATCGGTGACAGCGAGGCTTACAGCTCGATAACTCCCCTTGAAATTTATCAGAAATACGGAATTACAGCCTTTGTTGCTGCATCGCCGGCGCAGACTACTTATCAGGCATATGAAATGATGCAAAAAGTTTTAGAAAAACAGAAGCCGAAGGTTTGTATTCTTGAGGTTAATCTTCTGTTTAGGAATTATTCCGCTGCCGCAGCAGTCGTTCCCAAAGTGGAGCGTTTGTTTCCGATTTTCAAGTATCATAATATGTGGAAAGAGGTTGTGGACAAAAACTATTCCTTTGATTCCGTAATCACAACCAAGCAAAAGGGATACCGCTACAACAGTTCGGTAAATGCTTCTAAAAAAACTGACTATATGAAGCAAACAGATGCTAAAGCAAGTATAAGCACAAACAATATCGTATATACCAATAAAATAATTGAGCTTTGCCTTGAAGAGAATATTGAACTGATGTTTGTAAGAACGCCAAGCTCAAAGAACTGGAATTACGAAAAGCATAACGCAGCCGAATCCTTTGCAAAAGAAAACGATATTCCGTTTATTGACTTAAACCTTAACGAAGAATTGAAAATCAACTGGAAGCATGATACTTATGATCAAGGCGACCATATGAATTACTTTGGAGCACATAAGGTTACGGCTTATATCGGCGAACATCTAAACAATAATTATGATTTGCCCGATCACCGAAACGACAAAAGCTTTGACTCATGGAACGAGGCACTTGAAAGCTATAATAAAATGATTGCTTAGTACAATAATATCAATAAAAAACACCCATTGCACAAAATCGACGTGCAATGGGTGTTTTGAGTTATTTATATATTATTTTGCAATGTAGAGTGCACTTGTATCTACATTCGTATCGTCAACGTACCAGCTGTTTCCGATTTCAACAACGTAAACCTGCTGTGTTGCAACGACGGTGCCCTTCTGATCCTTAACCTCTACTGTGCAAAGGCTTACAGCATTAATGCTATCAGAGCAGTCAAGATTTGCAAATGCATTGATCATTTTTTCTTTTGCTTCGTCAGCAAGACCGTACTGTGTTGCTCTTGCTTCACCGCTCTGTGCAAAGTTTGCAATTCTTTCCTTATACTCTGCAACGTACGCTGCTGTCTCTTCCTCGTTAAGCTCTTTGACTTCGATTACAGAAGTAGTGAGCTTATATACTAATTGCTTTTCGACAACAGTCTGCTTCTTGCCGTCTTTGCCGGGAGCATCAACCTCAACGTCAGCCTCTTCACCGAACATTGTCTGGTAGATACCTGTTGACTCTTCCTTAAGGATAGTCTTATCATCAGAAGCAAATACTCTCTGTGTACCTGTAAGTGATTCGCCGTATGTAGCTACGTTTGATTCAAATGCGCCGAACATATAATCAGTATTCATAAATTCGTCGCCGTAAACCTCGGCTCTTACTTCCTTAAGCTTTGTGAAGTAGTTTGTGAATACCTGATCGTAATTATCAAGACCGTACGTATTTACAAGCTCGCAGTAATATGCGTACATTGTTTCATAAACAGTATCGATAGCGTTTCTTTCTTCTTCACTACCTGTACCAACAAATTTAGCCTGCTCAGCCTCTTCGTTAACAAAAGGAGCCATATAAGCGTTTCTGATAAAATCACCATATTTGGCATTCTTTGATACGAGAGTCATCTTGTAAGCATTGTAGCCATCACCTGTCTGAACGATTGTGTCAACGTATGACTGCGCAACCTTGTCAGGTGCGAAAGCAGTGTATCTTGTTGTGAAAGCAAAAATTGTAACAACAACAAGAATAGCAGCAACGATAATACCGGCAACTACTGCATATAAACCGGGCTTAAAGCCTTTTTTCTCTTTTGTTTCAGCCATTTTTACTTTCCCTCCTTACTCTGCTATTTCTACGTTTGAGTCATCACTGCCTGCATCGCCTTCAGCTTCAGCATTCTGTGCACGCTTTTCGGCAAGAGCAGCAGTAATTCTTTCCTTTTTCTCTCCTACCATATCGTAGAAAAGAATCGGAAGGAACTGAAGGAATACAAATATTGCAGGAATAATTGTGTAAATTGCAAGGAATCTGTTAAGAGTATCATCACTCTGTGTTGCGTAAGCAATGTTAGCACTTTGTGAGAACTGATAACGGCTCCATGTGTAAACGAGTGTAGGAGCAAGCCATTTTGTACCTGCTGATGCAATCTTTGAGAACAGACCATAGCCTGCGTAAGCAAGACCTTCCTGTCGTTTACCTGTCTTGTATTCCATTTCATCAATACAGTCGGCAATCATAATGTTAGGTGTAACGTTTGTATTACCGTGCTGGATTCCGCAGAAGAAGTTGAGGATAAGGAACGGAATTGTAAGAGTGCTGTTGAAGCCTATACCTCTTGACAGGAAATAAAGAATTGCGAGTGATGACGTACCGTATACGCAGAATAAAATAAATGTTTTCTTAGTAGAAAACTTCTTAAGCACAAGGTTTACAAGAAGAGTACCTACCGCAGTACCGATACCCATCGGAAGCATAAGTGCAAGCTTGAGATCCTTTGAACCGAGAAGATATACTGCAATGTAAAGAGAAACAGTACCGTAAACACCACGTCCAAAGCCGAACAGCTTTGTAAGTGATACCAAAAGTAAGTTCTTGTTTGTAAATACAAGCTTGATAGACTCAATGAGTGAAACCTTTTCCTTAGTGTAAGGAACACGCTCTTTGTTGTTTGCAAAGAAAATCATTACAAAGATGAACATACCAAGAGCACATACTGCAGTTGAAATGATAAGGTCTATACCCTGACCCTCAGCATTTTTATACTGCTGCTGACCCATAAGCGCCTTCATAATTACCGGTACAACGATAATTACTACCTGACCGCCTGACTGACCTACCGAACGAAGGAAGGAAGCAATTGAAATCGCAGTTGATCTTTCCTTAGGATTTGGTGAGCAAAGCGCGCCGAAGCAGTTTGACGGTGATTCTACAGCACAAGAAATAGCTGTATAGAGCGCATAGATTACAAACATCCAGATAGTTGCCACTGTAAATGAGGATGTGTTTGGTGCAGTAAATACAAGCATTGAAATGATAGCAAGCGGAATTGCACCGAAGCCGACCCAAGGCTTAACCTTACCGAGCGACGTTCTCGTTCTGTCAACGAGCATACCGATTACAAGCTCGCAGATTGCACCTACAACACCTGCAACACCGAATACCGATGATACTACAGTTGCGAGCTGAGCAGAGTCAAAGCCCTTGCCCTTAAAAGCGAAGTCAGCAAAGAATGTCATTGTGTAATCGGGCATCCAGCCTGTCAGCAAAGCGACACCGAAAAGTCCGATACCGAAGGTGACAATCTCTGATGGCTTCATGTACTTCTTTTCTGCTGTAGCTACTGCCTGAGCAGATTCTTGAGTTTTTGCCATAAGAAATACCTCTTTCTCTAAAATTTTTCCTTGACAATTATAGCACTAATAAAATAATAAAACAATATTAATATTTGACACATTTCTTACTTTGTTTAATTTGAACAATGAAAACGCAATAATTCTATACAATTTGCTGAGAAATCAAAATAAATTACGTACATAAATAGATATGTATTGCGAATCATGCTAAAGTTTGTTATAATTATAACAATCTCAATATTTTTTGGAAAAGAGGACATAGAATGGCAAAAATTATAGCCGTTGCAGGAAAGGGCGGAGTTGGAAAAACGTCAATCTCTGCAACGATTGTAAAGCTACTCGTAGCAAAATATCCCGATAAAAAAATTCTTGCAATTGATGCTGATCCAGCTGTAGGACTTTCGACTGCACTCGGTATTGACGTTAAGCTTACTATTGACGATATTCGTAAAGAAATCGTTGAAACTGTCGAGGACGGTCAGACAAAGGCGGCAATTGAGCTTTTAGGTGACGCAAGATACAAGATTTTTGATGCACTCGTTGAAACAGACGGTTTTGCATTTATCGCTGTAGGCAGACCTGAAAGTGCAGGCTGCTACTGCAAAATCAATTCATATCTCAAAGAGGTTATCAGCCTCATTTCAAATGATTTTGATTACGTTGTAATCGACGGCGAGGCAGGCATTGAGCAAATTAACCGACGTGTTATGGAAAAGGTTACTCATCTGCTTCTCATTAGTGACGCAAGCAAGAAGGGCACTCAGGTTATAAACACAATCAAGAGTGTTGCAGATGAGCTCGTTATGTACGAAAAAATCGGTGCAATTATCAACAGGCTTCCCGATGAAAGTGTTATCCCTTATATCGACACTCAGGGGATTTCCGTACTCTCATACATTCAGAATGACAGCAATCTTGCAGTTTATGATATTGAGGGCAAAAACATTGCAAAGCTTCCTGACGAATCAAACATTGTTGAGGGAGTAAAGGAAGCACTTGAGAAAATTGAAATAATCTAAAAAGAGGATTATCATATGAAAGACTTAAAATATTTAATCGAATTTGAAAACCTGCTTCAAGAGGCAAACAATGAGCTTGTTCAGCAGGCTAAAAGCGAAGGCAAGCTCTGCCTTGCATATACCTGCTACCATATTCCCGAGGTTCTGCTTAATCTTGATAATTGCTTTTCCACAAGGCTTCGTGCACCTCGCACGGGCTCAATGGATATTGCTACATACTATATGAGTTCTTTTCTTTGCGGTTATTCAAAGGCACTTGTTGAGCGAGGAATTGAAGGCGGATATAATTTCCTTAATGCGTTTATCGGTTCGGAAACGTGTTCTGAAATGAACCGTGCCTATGAGCATTTTGAAATCTTAAATCTTGTTGATAACGACAAGTTTTTTGTTGCTATTCCCGACGTGCCGTTCAAGATTATGCCTCATACTGTTAAGCATATGAAGCAGCAGCTTCAGACAAAGGTGCTTGATAAGCTTCACGAGGTATACGGTGTTGATATTTCCGAGGATGCGATGCGCAAGGCAGTTGAGGAGCATAACGAGGTTTGCAGGCTTATTACAGAAATCGGAGAATACAGAAAAGAGGACAACCCGAGAATTACAGGCTACGAATTTCACGTTATCAACCTTGTAAGCTACGTTTGCCCTAAGTATCTGATTATTGACAAGCTGCGTGAAACTGCTGAAGAGCTTAAGACGAGAGAGCCTGACGAGAAAAAGGATTTCAGGGCAAAGATTGTTGTTGTCGGCTCTGAGATTGACGATCCTGATTTCATCAAGCTTATGGAGGAATCAGGTGCACGAGTAGTTGCAGACCGTTTCTGCTTCGGCTCGCTTCCCGGCAGAGAGGAAATTCACCTTAGCGATGATGGTGATGTTCTTGATGATATAATTCTTCATTATATGCATACAAGCCAGTGCCCTCGTTATATGAGTCAGGACAAGGTGCACGGCAGAAAAGAATACGTTAAGCAGCTTGTTGAGGAGTATCACGCCGAGGGTGTAATTTATGAGCAGCTTAAATTCTGCGAATACTGGGGCTACGAAAGAGCACTCGCTTCTCACATAATTACAAATGACTACGGTATTCCGTCTGTAACTGTTGACAGGCAGTATACCGCAAGCGCATCGGGACAGCTTCGAACAAGAGTTCAGGCGTTTGTTGAAAGTCTTGAAATCAAACGTATTCAAAAGGCAAGGGAGGCTAAATAATGTTAAAGGACAAATTAAAGGCGCTCTGGCGCAATCAGCCAAAAAACCTTGGCAAGCTTCACGAAGATAAAACGGGTATTTTGAAGCACAGAGAATGGCGCGGTATCTCCGATACCTTTTATGACTATTACAGATGGCTTATCACGTGGAAAGATATAATTGTAATGGCAGGAAAGGCTCCTGTTTCAACAGTAAAAGGTATATGGAATTACCGCTGGATGGCAAGCTATTTATCTGCTCCTGCGTGGGTTGACAGGCATACTGAGGGTCTGAGAGGACCTCAGCTCAGAATAACTCACCTTCATATGAACGGTCTTGTAAAGCCGACAACGGATATGATTAATATGCTTCTTGCAAACGATGCCCATTTTCATAAAAATCCTAAGCTGGCAGATAAAATCGTTAACGTTGATGAAATCTTTTCATCAGAGCTTATGGCAGGTTTCCCCGGATTAAAGGACAATCACGTTACAACAGTTCCGATTTTCCTTTCATCTATGGTTGACCAGCAGATTACACCGCCTTATCTTGATATTACTGAAAGCTACGGTGTGCCGGCCGACGTTTGTCCGCTCCCGTCTGCTGAAGCAGGTGTTGCAATCAATGACGATTATCCGCTCGTAGGTAAATGCTCAGTCACCTGCAATATGCCTTGTGACGGCTCGGTTATGAACTCATCATTTATTGAAAGAAGATTTAACATACCTACTCACGTTATCAACGTTCCGCTCAGGTATAATGAGGAGGACGTTCAGGAGTACGCTGTAGAAGAGGTTAAAGAGTGTATCAAATTCATTGAGAATCAGATGGGTGTTAAATTCAACTGGGATTCATTCTTTACTGCTATGAGGCAGTACAATGAACAGCTTGAATACGAAATTCAAAAGTGGGATGTTAATAAGACAGACTATCCGCAGATGACGGGTGCTACCTTCTGGCTTTACCGTTTGTTCTATTTCCACATTTCAGGCGGAATGGACTCCAGATTCCTTAAGATAGACAAAAAGGTAAACAAGCTTATGCTTAATGCTTACGAGAAGAAAACTCCCTGCTCAAAGGAAATGCGCCACAGAGCTATCGTATGGTCCTGCCCGGCAAACTACTACACAAGCCTTGCAAACTGGCTTGAAAACTGCTGGGGTGTCAATGTTGTTATGGATATGGAAACGATGATTTCATACATAAAATATGACACCGAGGACAAGGAAAAGGCACTCGCCGTTTACGCAAAAACACTTCAAAGAACTACAATGAGAAAGCACACAAAGGGCGGCTACAGAAACGTTGTTGACGAGCTTTGGAGAATTGTTGAGGAATTTAATGCCGATATGGTTATTATGTACGACCAGATTTCCTGTAAGGGAATGGACGGACTGCTCGGCGTTTTTGACGATCAGGCGAGGGAAAGAGGTATTCACTTCATATGGGTACCGCAGGATCTTATGGATCCGAGAACAATTTCCCGCCGCGATATGCGTGAAAATATCAACAAGTATATGCAGACAGTGCTTCAGGAGGAGCCTGTTGACCCGACACTCGTTGATTTTGATGATACACTTGCTTGGTAATCGACACGGTTTATAATGTCTAATTTGATAGGAGAAAAAAGATGAAATATTTTGGTGGATGTGACGTAGGCTCAACCTACACAAAATGCGTAATACTCGATGAAAACGGTAAAATAGTTGCAGATGTAACAAACAGGAGCAAGATAAATCCTGTTCAGTCTGCTGAGATAGCTCTTAATGATGCGTGTGCTAAGGTTGACGATATCAAGAATGCTTCCGAGCTTTCATACCTTATCGGTACAGGTTATGGCAGAAACAAGGTACCCTTTGCAGACGAAAATATAAGCGAAATAAGCTGTCACGCTATGGGTGTACACGTAACTAATCCGAGTGTTAAGGCAATTATTGACATCGGCGGACAGGACGTAAAGGGTATTGCAATCGATACAGACGGCACTGTTAAAAACTTCGCTATGAACGATAAGTGCGCAGCCGGAACGGGCAGATTCTTTGAGGCAATGGCAAATGCCTTTGAAATGACACTTCCTGAATTTTCAAAGCTTTCGCTCAAGGCTAAGAACACTATTCCGATTACTGCACAGTGCACCGTATTTGCCGAATCCGAGGTTATTTCACTCGTTGGTGAGGGCAAGCCTATGGATGAAATCGCCGCAGGCATACAGCTTGCAGTTGCAAAGAGATGCTTTGTTATGGCTAAAAAGGCAGGCGCAACAGACAGTATTACGCTGACAGGCGGCTGCGCTAAGAATGACGGTCTTAAGCAGGCAATCGAAAAGGTGCTCAAGATTAAGGTTGTAGAGCTTTCAACCGACCCCCAGCTTATGGGTGCTCTCGGTGCGGCAGAATACGCAAGACAAAAGGGACTTGCAAAGTAATAAGGAGATACAAATATGAAGTTGATTAAAATATTATCCGTAATCTTTGCAGTGCTTTTGGGTCTTTTCGGTATTACCTTTGCAATTTACTGGTTCAATCTTGATATGAAGCTTGTACGCAAGATTTATGACTGGCTCCAGACCCATTATGACGAACTTAAAAAGGACAAGAAGCTTTAATGAATTTTTTTGATGATTTATTAAATGAGATTAAAAGCTGTCTTTCCTCCTTCGCACCGAAAATCTTTACCTCTGCAAAAGCGTGGCAGGATGCAGGCAGAAACGAGCTTGTTCTTCAGCGCGATATGGCGTATGAGCTTGACGGCATCGGCTTTAATCTTGTAACGTCAAAGCAAATCGGAGAAGACAGTGTAGTTCTTTTCGGTAACGACTTAGGTGAAATTAAGAGCGATACAAAGTTTTGCCGTATTTCAATAATTCAGATTGATGATGTTGAGGACGAGCAAACGGCATATAACCTTATAAGAAAAATCGAATATGCCAAGTACCACTATTTTCCAAAGGGATTTATGATAAGAACGGCGTCAACCTCTCATAAGGAAATAGTCAGGATTTCAAAAACAGCACTGAAAGACGGCTTAAGCTTTGAGGGTGTCGGCAATATTTTGATTAATAAGTACAGGGAAAACAGTGCCGTTAAGGCTGTTAAGGTTATTTACATCAGTGATGACGGCGTGGATTATGACCGCCTTGCGAAAATATCTGAGAAAAATTACGATATTACCGAGGCACTGAATCATATTATGAACAACGTCACATTCGACTGCAAAAGCTGTAATCTTAAGGCTATCTGCGACGAGATTGAGGGAATGAAAGAGCTGCATTTCAGAAACGCAGGTATGAAGTAGTACAAAAACAGGTTAAATGCAATCAGCATTCAACCTGTTTTTCTTTTTTGAGAACGTATTAAGTAATTAATTATTGAGATAAAAAATATAGTGACAAATGGGATACGTAATGATATAATATCATAGATTAGATAAAAAATCTGTATCGGGTGATGGATAATGACCAGTTTTCAGCTATACAAACGCAAATTGATTATTAAAGCACTTGTGATTCCGACTCTTGCTGCCCTGATATTTTCAGGAATTTTAATTATTTCCTTGCCACGTATTCAAAATGCATTGCCAAATTCGACAGAATACAGTGTGCAAAATGACGGAGTGGAAAGTGATGTTTAACAGATTTATCAAAAAAATCTTCAGCTACGGTGCCTCTGCTGTACTTGCAGTTTGTATCATCGTTTTTTTAATCAGCGGCATATCGACTGTAACCTTAGGCAACACTGATTACAAGGTCAAGTATTTTACTGACGGCAGAGTTGTTGATATGCTTTCGATAAAGCTTGAAGAAGAATACGATGAGCTAATGCTCAAAACGAACGTACCGACTGAGGTTTATATGAATGCAACGGGTGCAGGGCTGATAAGATCGGTCCAAGGAACTGTTGTTAAGAGCACGCAGTCATCAGTTATTGTTGATTTCAGCGGTACTGTTGATATTGAAAACAGGCTCAGGGCTTCAATTGAAAAGTATGACAAAGAAAACAAAATAAACCGAACTGAAGATGAAATGAATCAGCTTATAAACGATGCTGTTGACGTGTTTAATAAGACGTGTTCTATTTCAAATACCACACAGCTTAGCAGGATTGCATCGCTTGTAAGCAACCGCTCACTACAGTTAACCGTTGTTTCCGTTCTCGGGATTGTAGCTTGTATTTTTTTTGAATTTATATTTAATTCAGGCAGGCGAAAAACGCTCAACTACGTTGCTATGGCTATGGTGAGTGCAGGCGAAATATTGATTTCATTATGTGCGATAGTGCTTTCAAGGGGAAGCCTTTACAGCTTAAATCTTACCAATATTGAAGCATATAATCTTGCAATAGCGTCAGCATCTAAATCTATGATGTTTATACTTCTTGCAGTAAGCATATTATTAGTTATTGCAGGCTTTTCTGTATTTTATTCTGTTTACAGGTATTACAAAACAAAGCTGATAGATTTTGATACAGAAAATGAAATTATGAAAAATCTTGTAAGTAATAACAATGAAAATGATATAGAGTATTAAGGAGAAAATTATGGAGCTTAATGAAGTATTCAGAATTATCGAAAAGCGTCTTGAAGGTGTAAATGACGAGCTTGGTTTTTACAAAATCTCGGATTTTGACTGCCTTGCTTTTCAAAGTGACAAGGGTGCATACAAAATCACTTATGATGCACAGGCAACTATTATGGCATTTGAATGTGTTATGGGCGAGGTTAATTCTGACAGCGAATATGGTACGGTATCAAAGAGCCTGTTTGATATCAATACTTATGAAGAAAGAGATGCAAAATCGTTTGCAAACGAAATCAGTGACGAAGTAAAATCTCTTTTCGGTGTGAAGAAAAAGGTCGATTTTGACAAGGTAAAAATGCCAAAGGCAGTGTCAAAAAACAAAGCAAAGAACGGTGTAATAAGCTATGACGTGGACTCTCTTGCAAATCGCTTTGCTCTGATGTTTCCGCAGATGAAACCGATTATTAAGCAAAATATTGTTGACTACGACGAGTTTCTTCCTGAAACTTTCTTTACCGAGTACGGTGCTGACGTTGTTCTTGACGTGATAAGACGCGGTGACGATCAGGAATGTAAAAAGCTTTTCAAAATGCTTAACGAGATTTATGAGGATGGAACTAACGAGGTTCAGGATATTATCGGAGTAACCATTCTCGGAGCTATGAAAAACGATAAGGATATGATGGATACGGCGGACAAGTATATGTCTGACTATATGTCAGGCCCTGTTCATGAAATCAATAAGATTACACGAAAGAACAACAGTCTTACCAAAAAGCTTCTTAATCCGCCTCCATACAAGCCAAAGAAAAAGAGAACGAATCCACTACAGTCATCATTACTCTCCCAGAACAAGTAATTCTGCACTAAACAAGGTATCTCAGCATAATGAATAAACGTTTTATTAATAAAGAATTTGTACTTCCTATTACCATTGCGATAATAGCCGTATGCATTGTTACTGCCATATTATATACTTTTTTAGGCAATCAGTATTTTTATCATAATAGCGTTGAATTTGCAAAAATCGGCACGGCTGATATAAAAACGGCAGAGGCGGGTGCAAACGAAAATATCAGAGAAGTCATAAAACCGAATACTGCTATAGGGAGTATTGCCGTAGGTGATACTAAGCTTCCTCTTGTATTTTCACCCGATTATGCAAACACGAGGGGGAACTTCTGCCAGATAGACAATGGTATACTTATCAGTGAAACGGGAAACGCAGTAATATATTGCAACAAAAACAGCGGTGACGGGGTAAGAGCCCTTACAAATGGTGACACCGTTTATATAAGCACGTTTTACGGAGACTATGAGTACAAGGTTGTCAGCTGTGAGAGCTTTTCGGGAGAAATTTCTGAGCATAGCTTTGCAAACGGTATAGGCAGAGGGCTTACTATATGCACGGCAAAAAACGGCAAGGTCGGTATGACGGCAGAATACGTTGCTGTTAACTGTGAGCTCGTTTCCGGCACACCGGTTGCAGAGTAGGAGGGCATTATGGATTTAAGAAAATCAAGAAAAATAGTATGTGCTCTTCTTACACTTATTATGGCAATCGGAATGCTTGCAAGCGTCGGCGGTGCAGTGCTCAAATACACCGTTTGCAGAAGCACTTTTATGGAAAAATTTCTTCAGTCAGGCAAAATTATCGAGCAGTGTGATGCAAGCTACAACGCTATGCTTAAAAGCCTTGAGGAAGAAACAGGTATTCCTGCAAGAATTTATCAGGCTGCGAATGACAAATTTATTCTTACAGAAACTGCAGTTGACAGAATGTATAAAAATCAGGATGCCTCTATGTACAATATTGATAAAATAGAGGTATATGAAAAGCTGTGTAAAGAGTATCTTGACGGCAGTAACATAAAATATGACAGCGATGCAGTTCACATGGCAGCTCAAAGGGCGGCTGAAATTTATTCTGACTGCTATGGAATTTCTAATTTGGAGTCGCTTTATTTCTTCATTGATGACGTATCTCAAAAAAGTTCGGGAATTATATCTTTGGGATTACTTTTTGTTATTGTTCCAATAGCTGCTATCATAGTAATTTTCACTAAGAGAGAGAATCTGCTTTCTCAGCTTTTTGCATCAATCAGCTGTTGTGGCTTCAGTCTTGTTCTGTTCGGAATAATAGGAATTGCAGCAGGCGTCGGCAAGGGCATAATGATTACTCCGCAGATTTATGCAGATGCGTTTGTTAATGCTATAAGACTTGATTTTATATTCATAATTATGATTGGAGCTATAATAAGCGCACTTGCCGTTTACGGTGCGGTAAAGACCAATTCTGCTGTCATTAAGAAAAGAATGATGGATAACTAATATAGTTTTTAATACTTATAATTATTATAATATATAATAGTGCAGACAGTCTGTTTAACCTGATTGGTTAGGCAGACTGTCTTTTTCTGTTAGACAAAAGCGTGCGCAAATGTCTATTTGGAATAAAAATATTTTTAATCTGTATATTGTATCAAATATTTGAAATATTTGAAATATATACTATATATTGTGTAATGACAAATTTTGCATCAATTGTAAATTATAATTGTTACAAAATGCAAAAGAATTTTAAGCGATTTTTTGAGGTTTTAACAAAATTTTGTATTAACGAGCTAAAGCGCTAAATTATATAACCACAAGATGTGGTATATGCTTTTCGCTTTACATATATACAGATTAATCCTTTTGTGCACAATATACAAAAATCAACATTAAAAATTGTTGACACCTTATGCACCTTGTGACTATAATGCTAATGCTCGGGGAAATACTAACGGATAGGTGGTACTTCTTACCACTGAAGCAGAAAATTTTACTAACTTCTGTTTTGTGCAAAAAATAACTGCACAGATATTAGGAACTAAATTCAAGCAAGGCAGAAATGCCTGTAGCCCTAATATTTCCGAAGAACAAAGGAGATTAAGATGGAAAACCAATCAACACCTAAGGGGTTAAAGGGCGTCGCCCGAACAATCCTGGCGGTAGTAATGGCACTCGTTCTTATCACTGCATTCTTTGCAACTACAACTTTTGCTGATTTATCAAATCAGTACAACGTAGAAATTAAGGTTGATAACGATACTATTGCCGTTACGACTAATGAGACGGAAGCAATCGAAATCCTGTCACAAGCAAACATCGTCTTAGTACAGAGTGACAAACTTGATTTAAGTCAGTTTGTAGCAGGCGAGGGTGGCACAATCAATATTGATAGATTAAAGAGTGTAAATATCGAATTTGACTCATCTATCAACACTTACAGCGTGTATGCCGACACAGTAGGCGAAGCACTGCAGGAGCTTGGAATTACAGTAAATGATTATGACAAGCTTAGTCATCAGAAGGATGACGTTATTCAGTCCGGTATGGTAATAACCATTAAATCGGCAAAGTCAGTCGTTCTTAAGGCTGACGGCAAAAGCGCTAAATACGCTATTTGCGAGGGCACAGTTAAGGACTTGCTTAATCTTGCCCAGATTACACTCGGCGAAGACGATTACACAAAGCCTTCACTTGATACCGAGCTTAAGGCTGATATGAAGGTACGTGTTTACCGAGTAAGCTACAAGACAGTAGAAAAGACAGTTAAAACTGCCTACAAAACAATTGAAAAGAAGGATTCCTCAATGCTTCAGGGTGAAACAGAAACTGTAGTAGAGGGTGTTAAGGGCGAGGATAAAATAAGCTATAAGGTTAAGTACGTAGATGGTAAGGCTTTTGAACAGACTGAGATTTCCCGCATGACTGTAAAAGCACCTGTAAATGCAGTTATGAATGTCGGAACCAAAAAAGCAAAGGGCACTTCCTCTATAAAGCCGAACGGCATTAAGTCTAAAAACGGCTATTCCTTAGGGCAGAAAATTACAGGCAGATACACACATTATTGTGCTTGTGCAGCCTGCAACGGTAATTCAAGAGGAATTACTGCAAGCGGTAAAAAAATTACTAACGGTATGAAAAATCCGTACTATATTGCGTGCAACTGGCTTCCGCTCGGCACAGTAATCAACGTTGACGGTGTAAACTATACTGTAGTTGACCGCGGCGGATCAGGACTTTCATCAGTAGGCAGAATAGATATATTCACTCCTGAGGGACATGCAGCGTGCTACAAATATGGCACAGGTCCGTGTTCTATAGAGATTGTCCGCTTAGGATGGTAAAAGTAATTACAATAATTAAGTGCAGTACGATGTTTGTACTGCACTTGTTTTTTATAAAAAAATAAAATTCACCTTTGACAAATTGAAACAGTGTGTGATAAAATACTAAAAAATTAATAATTGAAAACATTAACGACACAAGTATTGCCTTTGCATGTAAATCTGATTACGGTACAAATGTTTATTTTGTATTCATATCAAAAGTACATTACAGGCTGTATCTTGTGTCGTTTCGTTTTCGGAAAAGGAAGGTTTTATTTATGCCAAGGAATCAATTTCAAAGAATGATATTTGCATTAATCACTGTAATTATTACAGTGCATGCTTATGTGTTTTACAGTCTTTATGTAGTGAATGGTGCGACGCTTAAAGCAATCAACAATGCATCAGGAGTTATCGAAGCTGTCAGCAATCAGGGCGGAGTATATATGTTCGGCAGATTCGTTCCTATCTGGACAGTAGTAGTTGTAGAATTTGCATTTGCATACTGCCTTGAGATTATTATGGGAAGTCCACTTTCATTTAAGCTTGCATCAAGAGTATTCGATCCACGCAAGGATCATCCTATGCTTTTTGAAACAGCTATCATTTGTGCAACAGTAGGATTAATGTGCCCTGCAATGAGCTTGATTGCAGCATTTCTTTATTATCCATACTATGAGGGCTTTAACTTCGTAGCTTTGCTCGCAGATTGGTTAAAGCTTGTTTGCTATAACTTTCCTTTTGCGTTCTTTTCACAACTATTCTTTATCCAGCCGCTTACAAGAACGATTTTCAAGCTTATCTTTGCAAAGAATATCAAAGCAAGAGATGAAGCATCTGAAAAGGCTCTTAAAGCGGAATAATTATATTGAAATCGCGTAGCGTATATGCCATAATATAATTGAAATGATTATATAAAGGATGATAACGTTATGTCTGACAGACCGATTGTGCCGATAAACTGCTACTTTCAGGGGTGCTATAATCCCGATTTTGAAAGAGAAATAGAGAAGTGCAAGGAAAAGTGCTATAGGTATAATCAATTATCCCCGAACGACCGTGAGGAGCAAAGGAAGATTCTTGATGAATTAATCGGCAAAATCGGTAAAGACGTAATCATAACTCCTCCTTTTTGGTGTGATTACGGATATAACATTACGCTCGGTGACAATTTTTATTCTAATCATAATTTGATTATAACCGACGGTGCAAAGGTTACTTTTGGTGATAACGTTTTTGTTGCGCCTAACTGCTGCTTTACTACGGCGGAACATTCCATTGACCCCGAACAGCGAAAAGCAGGAGTCGAGGTTGCCAAGCCTATTACTGTCGGCAATAACGTGTGGATAGGTGCATCGTCAACAATTCTTGCAGGTGTGACGATAGGGGATAACTCGGTTATCGGAGCAGGAAGTGTAGTAAAAAAGGATATTCCACCGAACGTTGTTGCAGTCGGTGTTCCGTGTAAGATACTCAGACAGATTACAGAAGAAGATAAAAACAGGTATCCTACGTATACAGGAACGTATAAATGAGAAAAACCGCAAGCCTTTTATAAGGTCTGCGGTATTTTTTCGCCTTATACGGTTTGATATTTATTATCTATCAACAATAAACAGTATATATTTTTGTAAATCCTGTTAATTGACAGTTATATAAAATAAATGTTATTCTAACTATGTATAAAAACATTTATATAAAGGGGAAATTTTCATGTCAGAAAACATATTAACAGCTTCTAACACCCAAAAACACGTGAAGAAGCCTGAATTCATTATGTATGTTGCATCGGTTTTCTTCTACACAATGATGACAGGTATGATAGGTAATTACAGAAATAATTACTTGTCAGATGTCCTGCAAATACATAAGGATTACATTTCAATTTTCAACACCGTGCTTCCAATTGCAGGATTTATTATTAACTTCTTTATTTCAATGTATATTGATGGAAGAAAGCCCTCAAAATCGGGAAAATTTCGTCCGCTTATAATTTACGCAACCATCCCGGCAGGTATTCTTTTAGTGCTTAGCTTTGTAGCACCGAGTTTTCTTAGCGGAAATATGCTTTTTGCATATCTTATGATAGTGGCTCTCGGCTGGACAATAGCAACTAACTTTTGCGGTTGTCTTAATATGGTTGCTAACTTTATGACCCCCAACCTTAAAGAGCGTGACAACGTTATTTCGTTCAGAAGCATTTCCTCTGCGGTTGGCAACTCTGCACCCTTGGTTGTAATTCTTGTTCTGGATATTATCTGGAAAAACAATCTTGCATTGCAATATATTGTCGGTGCGGGTCTTTGCAGTGCCTGCGGAATAATTTCAATGCTTTTCGCTATGAAGCTTCTTAAAGAGAGAGTTGCCTGCTCTCAGGAAAGAAAAAATCCCCTTATCGGAATTCTTGATGTCCTTAGAAACAAGTACGCCTGGACGATTATTATTTCCGATTTTGTTAAAACCTTCAGAAATATTGCAACTTATATGGGAATCTATCTTGCAGTTGCGCTTTTGGGAAGTCCTTCTAAATTCATTCTCTTCGGTCTTCCCACGGGAATCGGCACAGCGGTAGGTATGCTCGTCATTAACTTCCTTTTAAAGAAATTCAACTCCCGTGTTCTCTATATAGCAAGCGGTATTTACTCTGTAATCATCAATACTCTTGCATTCGGTGTAGGTTATCTTTATTTCAAAAACGGAAGCGGAGTTCTACAGATTTTATTCGTTATCGCACTGTTCTTAATCGGTCTTCAGTTCGGTGCCTCTAACCTTCTCCCAACAATGTTTCAGGCTGACGTTCTTGAATCTCTTGAGCTTCAGACAAAGGGCAAACGACTTGACGCAAGCTTGCCGTTTGTTCTCGGCATAGGAACAACTATCAGCAGTGCAATTGCAGGTGCAATAGCTCCGCAAATCCTTTTCGACAAGGGCTCGCTTATCGGTTATATACGTCCTCTCGAAACGGCTGAAGGCTTGGTTTATAATGACCAGACCTTTGAAACTAAAGTTGCGCTTCTTTTCTTCTATACAATTTTCCACGGAATTATGATGTTCCTTGCAGGTGTTCCTTTCTTTACATACAAGTTAACAGGCAAAACTAAGGACGATATTCACAATGCAGTTCTTGAACAGCGTGAAAAGCTTACAGAACAGGGCGCTGACAATAACTAAGTACTTCTGAAACATAAAAAAGTTTTATCGAGGTAATTATGAAAACGAAAATTAAAGCATTAATAGGCGCCGTTTGCTTTACCGTGATTGTGTGCGGTACTGCCGTATCCGCAGTTGCGGTAAAAAGTCACTGCGACATTAAGGGTAACAGAGAAAAGCTTGATGTTACTCATTTTGAAAAAAATAATGAAAGCAGGGATGCTATTCATTTTCTGAGCACCGCAAGCTCTGATGCAATTGTGCTTGAAAGCAACGGCTTATATGCTTTGATTGACTGTGCAGAAGACAGTGATAATCCAAGGGGCTTTGCCGAGCTTGCTTATGACGGATATGAAGATATGGTGCTTGAATATCTGAAGGCAAATGCTTCGGATAAAAACGGTATTGTTAATCTTGATTTTGTTCTTGGTACTCATAGCCACTCGGATCATATCGGAGGATTTGATACCGTGATAGCTGATGAGTCAGTCAAAATCGGCAGGGCATACCTGAAAGTATATGATGAAGCTCAGATTAGAGATTATGAGATTGAGAAGTGGGATAATAAAGAGGTTTATGAGCAGATGGTAAACGCTCTTGAAGAAAAAAATGTTCCCATCATATCGAATATTGAAGAAAAATCTTTTTCACTCGGCAATTTCACTATTACCTTATTAAACACAAAGGATAACAATACTGAAAAGGTTGGCGAAAACGATAATTCCTTAGGCGTTTTGATAGAGAAAAACGGTGCAAAAGTATTTCTCGCAGGTGATATAGATAATTTTAACGGTGACGAGGACCGCCTTGCGCCTCTTATCGGAAAGGTTGATTTGCTGAAAGTGGGTCATCATAGCTACAGCGGCTCGACTACGTCCGACTGGCTCAAAACTCTTAACCCCGATGTTTGTGTTGTCACAAACAATTATGAGCAAACCGATAAAAGAACGCTGAGAAGAATAACACGCGTCGCACGTTCGGCAATTCTTGTAACAGGTATCGAAAACGGAATAGTCGCTGTAATTGACGATAACGGAAAAATAAGTTACTACAATAACATTCATTAACAGGTACTTTATATGGAAAATTTAAGCTTTTATCTTATAACGGATACCCACTATTTTAAGAACTCGTTAGGCGCAAGGGGCAAGGAGTATGACGAGTTTATGCGCTTTGAACAAAAGTGCTTTGCCGAAACCGAGGCGATAAACCGCTCTGTATTTGATTGGCTGAAAAAAGCCGACGAGGCTGATACGGTTCTTATTGCAGGCGACCTGTCCTTTAACGGCGAAAAGGAAAGTCATCTTGAATTTATAGAGCTTCTGAATGAGCTTAAGCAAGCAGGCAAGAGAGTATACGTTGTAACGGCAGACCACGATTTCAAAAAAGAGGGAGACGGCTGCTTTGCATTTGATGAAAGCGGAAGGCTTTCCCCTGAAAGCACGAAGCGAGAAGAGCTCTATGATCTTTATTATGAATTCGGTTTTAAGGATGCTATTGCAGTTGACAAACAGCATCTATCGTACGTCAGTCAGCTTTGTGACGGCATAAGACTCCTTGCACTTAACAATGACGGAGCAGATGACGGCAGAAGAAGATTTGACGAAGAACATATTAAATGGATAAAAGAGCAGACGAAAAAGGCTCGTGAGGACGGACAGATAATGTTCGCTATGAATCATTATCCGCTTCTCCCCGGTCAGCCGATATTCTCCGTTATTTCATCAGCTGTTCAAAAAGAAAGCGATGCAGTAACAACAATGCTTGCTGACGAGGGCGTGAACCTTGTATTTACAGGTCATATGCATAATCAGAGCATTAACGAAAAAATCACCGAAAAAGGCAATAAGCTTTATGACGTCTGCACAGGTGCAATCATTGCAGACCCTGCGATTATCCGCCACGTTACAATTACTCGGGATAACAAAGCAATAATTAAAAGCATTGAAACTCCCGACTTTGAGTGGGACACTGACGGCAAGGACTGCAAGCAGTATCTTTCTGATTTATTTGACTCGATGATACTCAATATTCTTGAAGATATGCAGTATAACCCTGACAGAGTAATGCATAAATTCGGTGTCGGAGATAAAAAAGCTGTTCGCTCGGTAATTAAATTTGTCGGCAAAATTATAAATAAAATAACTGTAGGTGCTTTTTGCAGACTGCTATGGATAAAATGCGATAAATCGGTCAAGCCTATGCTCCTTAAGAGTTATGCAACAGAGCTCGTTCGCGGTGCGTTCGAGGGTAACCAGACCTTTAAGGAGGGCACACCGAAGGGTGACGTCTTTATCAAATTCTTAAAGCGCCTTAATCCTGTTTTCAAAAAAATCAACGTTAAGGCTGTTGACGGCACAAGGGCAGATTTGTTTGATATTCTCAAAAATACCGCAGGCAATTACGATATTGACGATTATAATGCGGTTCTTGAATTGGTGTAAATATGAGTGTTTTCAAAAGAAATTATCCTAATCCACAGTTTGGAAGAAAAGATTGGGTTAACCTTAACGGCGAATGGGATTTTGGATTTGAAAGGGCAAGATCAGGCTTTAAGTTTTCGAGTGATGAAAGCTTGGCATTAAAAATTCATTCTGAGGGCAGATACGGATATAAAATCCGTGTCCCATACTGTATTGAAAGTGTGCTTTCAGGTATCGGATATACTGATTTTGTTAATCTTGTATGGTACAGAAAAAAGGTTGAAATTACCAATCGTGACGGTGGCAGAGTATTCCTGCACGTAGGTGCTGCCGATTATCTCACTACTGTTATAGTCAATTCTCAATGCGCAGGCAGGCATAAGGGCGGTTACACGTCCTTTTCCTTTGACATAACGGACTACGTTTGTAACGGTGAAAACGAGATATTCATTTTATGCGAGGATAACGTCAAATCACCGCTTGTTATGAGAGGAAAGCAGAGTGAGCAGAGAAAAAGCCATGGCTGTGACTACACGAGAACTACAGGCATCTGGCAGACTGTTTATCTTGAATACGTTCCTGATAATTACGTTAAAAGCTTCAAAATATATCCTGATAGTGATAACGGCAGTGTAACAATCAGTGCAGAATTATCCGGCAGGGGAGATATTTTGTGCGAAGCGTTCTACAATGGTAAATCAGTCGGAAAAGCTAAAAAAATGAATGTATCTGCTCATACAATGCTTCAGATTGATTTAGATGAAACTCACTTATGGGAGGTCGGAGAGGGAAGACTCTATGACCTAATAATCCGATTTGCAAAAGACGAGGTTGAGTCATATTTCGGACTAAGAAACGTAAGTCTTGAGGGCTATAAATTTCTTATTAACAATAAAAGCGTTTTCCAAAGGCTCGTACTTGATCAAGGCTTTTATCAACAGGGGATTTACACACCCAGTAAAGATGCTGAGCTCTACAGAGATATTGAACTTTCTATGAGCCTCGGTTTTAACGGCGCAAGACTTCATCAAAAGGTGTTTGACCCACGCTTTCTCTATTGGTGTGACGTTTACGGCTACATTGTATGGGGCGAATATGCAAGCTGGGGAATTGACCATTCATCGCCTAAGTCTGTTGACATTTTTCTTGCTGAATGGAAAGAGGCAATTGAGCGCGACTTTAACCATCCGTCAATTATCGGCTGGTGCCCTATGAATGAAACATGGAATTATCATAACAGAAGGCAGTATGATGCACTGCTTTCAACTATTTATGATTACACGAAGGCAGTTGACCCGACTCGTCCTTGTATTGACACAAGCGGAAATTTCCACGTAAAAACAGATATATATGACGTTCACGATTATAACTATGACGTGCCTTGGTTTAAAAATAATTTCGATAAGCTTGTAACCGAAGGCACTCTTTATGAGCACGTGCTTGTTGATAACCCTGAAAGGCAAAAATATAACGGAGAGCCTGTTTTTGTGAGTGAATACGGCGGTATAAAGTGGGAAACAGACAAGGCTCACAAGGCTTGGGGTTACGGTGTTGACGTAAAAACTGAGGAAGAATTTGCAGAGCGTTACTGCGGTTTAACAGACGCACTTATGCAAAATGAAAGGATGTTCGGTTTTTGCTACACTCAGCTTTACGATATTGAGCAGGAGCAAAACGGACTCTTTACGTATACGAGAGAAAAGAAATTTTCAAACAAGGTATATGACGAAATCAAAAAAGTAAATTCACAAATTGCAGCAATTGAGAGATAAGTAAATGAAAAAGCCAAACGTAATTATAATTATGACGGATGATCAGGGCTACGGCGACTTAAGCTGTATGGGAGCTACTGATTTTAAGACTCCTCATTTAGACAGGCTTGCCGAAGACGGTGTGCGCTTTTCATCTATGTATTCAGCTTCTCCTGTCTGCTCTCCGTCAAGAGCGGCTCTGCTTACGGGCAGATACCCCGGCAATGCAGGTGTGCGTGCTATTTTAGCAGGTCATCGCCGGGCGTCAGGTCTTACTCCTGCCGTACCCACAATTGCGACTGCGCTGAAAAATTTAGGCTACATTACAGGTATTTCAGGCAAATGGCATTTGGGATTAAAAAACGAATGTAGACCAAATGCTAACGGATTTGACGAATTTTCAGGCTTTCTTGCAGGCTGCCTTGATTATTATTCTCATATTTTTTACTACGGTATGGCAGACGGAAATACAAATCCGACTCACGATTTGTGGGAAAATGATACCGAGGTTTACGATAACGGCGAATATTTGACCGAACGAATTACAAGAAAGAGCATTGAGTTTATCCAAAATCACAAGGACGAGCCTTTTATGCTCTATGTTGCATACAACGCACCTCATTATCCTATGCACGCGCCCGAAAAATATATAAAGCGTTTTGAGCATCTGCCGTGGGATCGAAGAATTATGGCTGCAATGATAAGTGCAGTCGATGACGGCGTCGGTGAAATCAGAGCCGAGCTTGAGCGTCAGGGCTTACTCGATGATACCATTATCTATTTTCAAAGCGACAACGGACCGTCAAGAGAAAGCCGTAACTGGCTTGACGGAACTGAGGACCCATATTACGGAGGCACGTCCGGTATATTCACAGGTCACAAATTCAGCCTTTTTGAAGGCGGTATAAGAATTCCTGCTATCGTCAGCTGGAAAGGTCACATACCGTCAGGCAGAGTGATTGATTCTCCTCACATAGCAACAGATATTTTTCCGACAGTGCTTGAAGCCTGCGGCGGTGACGCGGATGACTACGTCCTTGACGGCAAAAGCATTCTGCCGATGCTTTTAGGCGGAGAAGAAATAACGCACGAATATTTGTTTTGGGAAATGGAAAACCAAACGGCTGTACTTTTTGGTAAATATAAACTCGTGCTTAACGGTCAGCTTGTTGAGGGCGAGCCTGAAAGGGCAGAAGTGTTCTTGTCAGATTTAGAAAACGACCCCTCAGAAAAGCATAATCTTGCCGATTCTATGCCTGATTTAGCAGAAATGCTAAAAACGAAGGCACTCGAATGGCGAGCTCAGCTTGAGGATAACTGGGATAAAAACTTTGCAAAAAATTATACAAGTCTTACTTAAAACAGATACTTGCTTTTATTAATTGGGCATAAACGAAAGGCTGCGTGATTTTATGGCTACTGCAACTGCTGAAAAGAATTATATTCCGAAAAAAGAAACGGGCAATTTTATTATCGGTCTGACAGGGCAGAATCTTGTTTATTCGCTGATAGGCGGATCATTTTTCACCTACTTTATGACGGATATTGCTTTGTTCCCTGCATTAGCCGTGTCCGCACTTCTCATAATAATGAAGGTGTGGGACGGTATAAACGATCCTATCATCGGCTCGTTTATTGACAGACATACGTTTAAAAACGGTGAGAAGCTGAGACCATTTTTGCGATATACACCGCTTCCTGTAGGTGTGCTGACAGTATTGCTTTTCCTCGTTTTTTCCACTAAAGAGAATTTACTCTGGCTAAGAATATCGTACTTCATAATTATGTACATTTGCTGGGATCTGGCATATACCGTTCAGGACGTTTCCGTTTGGGGGATAACTGCAATGGTATCCCCGAATTCAAACGAACGTGACCGTTTTGTTCAGTGGGCAAGAACCATAGGCAGCGCAGTATACGGAGCATTCAGCACGCTGATACCTATGGCGATTGAAATGATTGCAAATGCAAAGGGTGTAAGTATGTCGCTTGTGACGCTCGTATTTGCTATTATTTTCGGCCTCGGCGGAGCAATGATAAGCTACCGCTGTTACAGTGCTCAGGAGCGAATTCACGTTAATATTGCAGAAAAGCAAAGCTCACTTGGCGAAAGCTTTTTACTGCTCTTTAAAAATAAAATGCTTTTGCTTGTAACACTTGCTAATCTTTTCGGCTCTCTCGGCTTCGGAGCAAGCCTTGTTACGTACTTTTTCAAATATGAGATACCTGCCGATTTCATCGGCGGAGGTATAATAGGCGCGCTCGGTCTTACTACAATTTATTTTGCTATGACGTCACTTCCGAGCTTTATCGGTATGGTGTTTGCAGATAAATTCAAGAAGAAGCTTGGCGGATACGTTAACGTACTTATCTTAATTCAGGTAACGAACATAATTGTCCGCATCATTGCTTTCTTTGTTGGCTTTGAGGGCAACAAGCTTTGGATTTCTATGATTATCATAGGTATCGGAAGTATTCCTGCCGGTGCATCGTCAATTGCACAGACATCAATTTTCTGCGACAGTATTGACTATATGGAGTGGAAAACTGGAAAGCGTACAGAAGGAATTACGTTTTCAATGCAGACTTCATTTACAAAAATTTCAAGCGGTATAACCTCAGGTCTTGCAACGCTTGCTCTGCATATTCTCGGATACATTGCTGTTGATAACGCAGACGTTTACGTAGGCACACAGACATCAGCATTTGATACGTGGATATGGCCGCTTGTAATTCTTACTCCTGCAATCGCAAGTGTACTGTTCATTATTCCGCTTCTTTTTGTTAATTACAATAAAGAAAAAAGGGTCCTTGTTGAAAGTGACTTAAAAGCGAGAAGAGAGGGCAAGGCTGAATCGGGCATATCGCCGTATTGTCAGAAATAATGCAATAAAGCAAAACAAAAAACGGAAACTCTGAGTATTAAACAGAGTTTCCGTTTTTGTGTTTTATAATCAGAAAAATTATTCAATAGGTACAAGATTTTTCAGGCTTACGTCCATAATTGGTGCCGAGTGAGTGAGTGCCCCGCAGGAAACGAAGTCAACACCGATTTCGGCAATCTCCTTAAGTCTTGCCTTTGTGACGTTTCCCGAGCACTCAGTCTGTGCTCTGCCGTCAATAAGCTCTACTGCCTTTTTCATAGTGTCGTTATCCATATTATCAAGCATTATAATATCTGCACCGGCATCAATTGCTTCCTTTACCTGCTCGAGCGTTTCCGTTTCGATTTCGATTTTACGCACAAACGGAGCATATGCCTTTGCCATCTGAATTGCTTTTGTAATCGAGCCTGCTGCACCGATATGATTGTCCTTAAGAAGCACACCGTCTGAAAGATTATATCTGTGATTCATAGCTCCGCCTACAGTAACGGCATACTTTTCAAAGGGTCGCATATTAGGAGTAGTCTTTCGGGTGTCAAGCAGTGTTGTTTTATATCCCCTAAGCTCATCCATATAATCTCTTGTCATAGTTGCAATTCCGCTCATTCTCTGCAGATAGTTAAGTGCTGTTCTTTCACCTGAAAGAATAGCCTTTATATCTCCGTAAATTACGCCGAGAAGCTCGCCGCTCTTAACTTTATCGCCGTCCTTGAAATTAGCTTCAAAACGGCTTGTAGAGTCGAGAAGCTCAAACGTTCTCCTGAAAATATCAAGTCCGCAGATTATTCCGTCCTGCTTGCAGATAAGGTCAGCCTTGCCCTGCTTGTCCTCAGGCATAACTGCATTTGTCGAAACGTCCTCTGAGGTAATGTCCTCTTTCAGAGTATTAAGAATGTAATCATCAACGTTAATTTTCATCGTTACACCATTTATCATAAAATTCCTTATCCTTTCCCTTGATTTCATCCATAATCAGCTTTTTGAATTCCTTTTCACGCTGTGCCTTGGCAGGATATGACTTAAGGTCAATATCCGGCAGGGAGATTCCCTTTTCATCACTGTCACCTGCAATAAGCTCTGCTGCCCTCTTTGCAAAAACAAGACTTTCAAGAAGCGAGTTTGAAGCAAGCCTGTTTCTGCCGTGAACACCGTTGCAGGCAGTTTCACCTACTGCATAGAGATGATTCATAGACGTTTTGCCGTTAATGTCTGTTTTAACTCCGCCCATCATATAGTGCTGAGCAGGAGTAACAGGCACTTTGTCCTTAGTTATGTCGTAGCCCTCATCCATACAAGCGTCAAATATATTTGGAAATCTTTTTTTAGCTTCATCGCTCGTCATAGTTGGAAGTGTAATATAAACGTGGTCAGTGCCGAATTTAGCCATTTCCTCAACTATAGCGTTTGTAACTACATCTCTCGGCTGAAGCTCGTCAGTAAATCTTTCGCCGTTTTCGTTAAGAAGAATTGCACCCTCACCTCTGACACTTTCGCTTATAAGAAAGCGTCTTCCACTCTTTTTACTGTAGAGTGTAGTGGGATGAATCTGTATGTAATTCATATCCTGAAGCTCAACGCCGTGCTTGATTGCAAGAGCAAAGGAGTCACCGGTAATATGAGGGTAATTTGTAGAGTTCAGGAATAGTCCGCCGATACCGCCTGTCGCAAGAATTATATCATTTGCAAGAATAGCACCCATTTCGCCGTATTCATCCTCGCAGACAATACCGAAGCATATGTTGTCCTTCTCGATAAAGTCAATCATTGTAGTCTGCGTAACAAGGGTGATATTCTCCTTCTTTTTTGCAATATTCAGGAGCGTGGCAGTAATTTCCTTGCCCGTTTCATCCTTGTGGTGAAGGATTCGGTTTCTTCTGTGTGCACCTTCTCTTGTGTAGTCAAATTCGCCGTCATCGTCGGTATCAAATTTAACACCGAGGTCAACTAAAGTGCTTATAACGTCCGTAGACGATTCTATCATAACTCGGACTGATTCGGGATTGTTTTCGTAATGGCCTGCCTTCATAGTGTCTTCATAATAGCACTTGAAGTCATCTACGCTCTTAAGCACGCATACTCCGCCCTGAGCCAGATATGAGTCGCACTCTTTAAGGTTTTCCTTTGTTATAACGAGAATGTCTTTGTCACTCGGCAAACACAGTGCTGCAAATAATCCTGCAACACCGCTTCCTACTATGACCACATCTGTTTTTATATAATCCTTAAACTCCATTTTTCTGTCGGGCAGCGCCCTCTCCTTAGGATAATGAATAGTGAATAATGAATAATATATATATTTATAATAATATATATTTATTTTCACTTCTTGTCAAGATATATGTATTATGATAAAATCAGATTAAGATTAAAATACAATTATTTATTGCGAGGTGGCTTATGCTTAAATTAACGTTTATTGCAGATACACATCATTACAGCAAAACTCTCGGCACGTCAGGCAGAGCATACAGTCTTCGTTCAGGCTCAGACCAGAAGTGCCTTGCAGAAACGGGTGATATATTAGATGCTGCTTTTGAAAAAATTGCCTCCTCTGACACTGATGCCGTTATGATTGCAGGTGACGTTTCTAATGACGGTGAAATGGTCTCACATCTCGAGCTTCGTGAAAAGCTCTATAAGCTCAGAGAAAAGAAGAGGGTTTGCCTGATTACGGCAACTCATGACTGGTGCTGTGACGAAAATCCTCGCAGATTTGACGGTGATACTGTTACTCACGACGTTGAGGTTATAGCGAGTAACGAGCTTCCGGAATTTTACAAGGATTTCGGTCCTGCCGATGCTATAAGCGTTTTTACAACTCATATCGGCACATGCTCATACGTTTCTCAGCTTTCGGATAACGTAAGGCTTCTCGCACTAAATGACGATAAAAATGAAAATCATCACGCAGGCTTTACGGAAGAGCATTTTCAGTGGATTGAAAAGCAGATTAAAAAAGCAAACGATGACGGCTGCCTTATAATAGGAATGGAGCACCATTTGCTGATGCCGCATATAAGCTCGCTTATAACAGGCGGAGGCACCTGTGTTGCTGACAGAGAATACGTTGCCTCAAGACTTGCAGATGCAGGACTTAAATATATGTTCGTGGGTCATTCGCATTTGCAGAGCACTACTGATTTTACAAGCGAAAAGGGCAATACGATTAAGGAAGTGAACGTAGGCTCTCTTGTCGGTTATCCGGCGCCTATTGTAAACGTTACCGTAAATGATGATATGACTCTGAGTTACGAGGTTGACCATCTTGAAAAGTTTTACGTAAACGGCAGAGAAATTGATGCACAGGAGTATCTGCGACTTCACGCAGTTGATTTGCTTCACCGCGTGTTCAATTCACCGAACAAGAAGGAATTTGCAGACAGAATCACGGCACTTCAGGGCAACGGAGAAAAAATTGCCTTTCTTTTCCCATTTCTCAAAAGAATATTTAAGAATATCAAAACGGATACAGTAAAAGATATTTATAAAAGGCTCAAGAGATTAGGTCTTGCTAAATACGTTGACAGGTCTGCTGTCAGAGCGTGTGGTGATATAAGGCTGATTACGATTATTGATAACGTATGGTTGTCCGTTCTTGACGGAAGCAGAAAGAATTATCAGCGTGACAGTGATTATTACAGGCTTATTATGTCGGTCGTATCTATTCCTGCAAAAATTTTCAAAAACAATAATGATTTGAAAAAGCTTATAGAAGCAATGGACGTTATACTGACCGGCGGTAAATATAATAATCAGAAGGATATTTTATAACTTGGCTTAATATAGATTTATTACTCATAATTTATTTAAATATTATTGCTGATAAATATTGACAATTTGATTACATCGTGTTACTATTTTGTTACTGCTCAAAGCACAATATTTTGACTTAATATTTATCAAAATTAAAATCATACAATATATAGTATGCAAAAATGTCGAATATACAATTTAGACAACAATCGACAATGATTACATTTTGATGAAAATATACTGAATATGATTTATTTTACATACAGTATTTGGTATAATGTATCTGCTTATGGCATACATAATATGTGCTCAACAGCAAACTATAATATTACGATTATTACCTACTTAAATATAGAACCTAATAAAGAGAGGTGAGATGCTTGGAAAATTTCGTTATTCAAGGCGGAAACGAGCTTTTCGGTGAGGTTAATATCAGCGGTGCGAAGAATGCCGCTGTTGCAATTTTACCTGCAGCACTTTTATGTGATGACGTAGTTCGTATAGAAAATATTCCAAACATCAGCGATGTAAGCTTAATTATACAAATCCTGAACCGAATGGGCGCAGGAGTTAAAATGATAAACAACAACACTATTGAGATTGATTCACGTTCCGTAACCTGTAAGAGCGTGCCGTATGACTTGGCTTCTCATTTTCGCGCAAGCTATTATCTCATCGGCGTTATGCTCGGCAGATTTAAGAATGCAGAGGTTGCGATGCCCGGTGGTTGTGATTTTGGCACAAGACCTATCGACCTTCATATCAAGGGCTTCAGAATGCTTGGTGCAACTGTTGACACTATTGAGGGTATGGTATGCGCAAAAGCGGACAAGCTTGTGGGCGCATCTATATATATGGATCAGGTTTCGGTGGGCGCAACTATCAATATAATGCTTGCGGCAGTGCTCTCAAGAGGACTTACGATTATCGAAAACGCTGCTAAAGAGCCTCATATTGTTGACCTTGCAAACTTCCTTAATTCAATGGGTGCCGACGTTCGCGGTGCAGGTACTGACGTTATAAAAATCCGCGGAGTAGAAAAGCTTCACGGCTGTACCTACTCAATTATACCTGATCAGATTGAAGCAGGTACGTATATGGTTGCTGCTGCTACCTGCGGCGGTGACGTGCTTATCAAGAACATTATTCCAAAGCACCTTGAGTCAATAAGTGCAAAGCTCATCGAGGCAGGTGCAGAAATTATTGAGTATGACGATGCAATTCGTGTAACTCGTTTTAAGGAGCTTACAAGGTGCAACGTTAAGACTATGCCTCATCCGGGATTTCCGACTGATATGCAGCCGCAGATGGCTGTACTGCTTTCTCTCGCAAACGGCACGAGCATTCTTACAGAAGGTGTGTGGGACAGCCGTTTTCAGTACGTAGGTCAGCTTCTTCGTATGGGAGCAGATATTCAGGTTGACGGAAAGATTGCGGTTATCGAGGGTGTTGATTTCCTTTCAGGTGTTAAAATCAAAGCAACCGACCTTCGTGCAGGTGCGGCAATGATTATTGCAGGTCTTGCTGCAAGGGGCGAAACGGTAATAGAAAATATCGTTTATATAGACCGTGGATACGAGGACGTTGTTGAAAAATTCAGTGCTATCGGTGCTGATATTAAGCGTGTAACTATCAACGACGCTGACTCAGAAACAGTTTCAAACGCAGGTTAATATAACTAAAATATTTAGGGGTCGATATTGCATTGACCCCTATTATGATTTATACATAGGCAAATTAGCCATTAAAAACCGTGTTCGGATTTGGTTTACTTTGCCTAATCGGAGAAGAATATGGCAAGAGTGTGTCAGCTTTTTTCAGGCAGCAGCGGAAATTCAATACTTATAAGCTCAAAGGGACACAACCTTCTTGTCGACATTGGAGTTTCGGCAAAAAGATGTGAGGATGCACTGAAGGCTATCGATGTTTCACCGGACAGTATAGAGGCGGTTTTTGTAAGCCACGAGCATACTGATCACAGTAAGGGGCTGAGAGTTTTTTCAAAAAAGCATAGCGTACCCGTTTTTGCGAGCGAAGCCTGTATTGAAAAAATGTACAGTGAAAAGCTGATTGATTACACTACGGATATAAGGACGTTTGATTATCATACCAATATCGGCGGTGTTGAGATTATGGGCTTCAAGCAGAGTCACGACAGTGTTGATTGCCTTGGCTACAGATTTAATTTTGATAGCGGCAGAAGTGTTGGAATTTGCACTGACACCGGCTTCGTAACACAGAATGCAAAGCAGGTGCTCCGAGGGGTTGATATGATTTTTATTGAATCAAATCACGAAACGACTATGCTTCAGATGGGTCCTTATCCATATCCCCTCAAGCAGAGAATACTCAGCGAAAGAGGTCATTTATCTAACTTCGCTTGCAGTGAGTTTATAAAGGAGCTTGCAGAAAGCGGTACTACAAGATTTGTTCTTTGTCATCTGAGCCGTGAGAATAATCTGCCTGAAATCGCAAGGCAGACGGCTGTTTCAGCACTTTCTGAGCTTGGACTTCTTGAGAATCAGGATTATAGGCTCTACGTTTCTCCCGAGGAAAATGCAGGCAGGGGGATTACGATATGATAAACGTAACGGTTATAGCTGTCGGTAAGCTTAAGGAGAGCTACCTGCGTGACGGCTGCAGTGAATATATCAAAAGGCTCGGTGCCTTTGCAAAGGTCAACATTATTGAGGTTGCCGAGGAACGGTGCGGTGATAATCCGTCGCAGTCCGAGATAAATAACGTGCTTGCCAAGGAGGGCGAGCGCATTGAGAAAAAAATACCTAAGACAGCGACAGTAATACCGCTTTGCATCGAGGGAAAAGAATACTCAAGCCCTGATTTTTCAAAGCTGTTAGAGAACGTAACGCTTAAAAGCTCTCATATCTGCTTTATCATAGGCGGTTCATTCGGAATTTGCGACAGCGTAAAGGCACTCGGCTCCTACAAGCTTTCATTCGGTAAAATGACGCTTCCGCATCAGCTTGCAAGAATGGTGCTTTTAGAGCAGATATACAGAGCATTTTCCATTTCAAATAACAGTAAATATCATAAGTGACGTGAAGATAAAGGTACGGAGGATAGAATATGCACGAGGATATAGAGCGCATTTTAGTTACCGAGGAAGAGCTTAGTGCTATTGCAAAAAAGCTTGGTGAGCAGATAACAAGGGATTTTGCAGGCAAGAAACTGCTTGTTATAGGCGTTCTTAAGGGGTCAATATATTTTTTAACAGATTTGTCAAGGTACATAGATTTGCCGTGCACTATTGATTTTATTCAGGCATCAAGCTACGGCTCGGGTACTGTTTCAAGCAATAATATCAAAATCATCAAGGACGTAGCTGATGATTTAACTGGCTTTGACGTGCTTCTTGTTGAGGATATTCTTGATACGGGAAGAACGCTTAAGCATATAGTAGATATGCTTTCAAATCGAAACGCCAACTCAATTTCTATTATCACACTTCTTGACAAGCCTGCAAGACGAGTTGCCGATATAAGTGCAGATTACGTCGGTGTTGACGTGCCTAACGAATTTGTAGTAGGCTACGGCCTCGACTATGATCAGTTTTACAGAAATCTTCCGTACATAGGTGTTCTTAAAGAAGAAATATATAATAGTTGACAAATTTAGTTTTAATGGTATACTAAAAGCATAGTATTAACGGTCTTTTGGTGTAATGCCGAAATTAAAAGGGAATTGAGTGCGAATCTCAAGCAACCGCCATTACCGTATCTGATGAAACAAATACATTTGCCATTGGGAAACTGAGAAGGCGTATTTGTACGTGTATTAATTAGTGCACTATATCACAAGTCGGGATACCTGCCGTGCAAACAAATTCAGCTTTTGGGCAAGTGGAAAAGCAATGGATTTTAAAAGTCCTTCTATATCCCTGTCCAAATGGCAGGGGTATTTTTTATGAAAAAATTTACAGTTATTCTATTAAGCTTTATTATATGCTTTACTTTCTTCGGATGCAGTGCAGATTCTCCTGCAAACATTACAGGCACGTCTATATCAGAAAGCACAACAAAAAATACAACAGTTAGTGAACTTACAGGCACTTTAGCTGATGATACCCAAAATAAATCAACGACTAAAAAATCCGAGCAAAAAAGCACTACGTCAAAAAGCACAACGCAAAGTACAAGCAGTACCGCAAAAACTACAATTCAGGCAACAACCAAAAGGAAATCGACAACTAAATCTACCACAACTACTACTAAAAAATCTGCAACCCAAAAGCAGACCACCACTTCGTCAACTGTTACCTGCACCGTAGCTGTTGAATGTAAAAGCATTCTTGATAATATGGATGATCTTAAGTCAGGGCACGAGAGCTTTGTTCCGTCTGACGGGGTTATAATGAGCAGTACGAGCGTTACAGTTAAGAACGGTAGTACCGCATATGATGCACTGAAAACTGCTTGTGACAAACAGGGTGTTACGATTAGCGTTAAAAGCAGTGCTTACGGTAAGTACATTTTAGGCTTTAACAATATTGATGAAAAAGACTGCGGAAGTCAGAGCGGATGGACATACACTGTAAATTCAAAATCCATCTGGCAAAGCTGTGATAAATACGTTATTAAAGACGGAGACTGTATTGAATTCAGCTTCGTTTGTAAATATTGATTTTTAGGAGGACAAAAATGAAAAAAATTATTGCTGTTATTATTGCGGTTTGCCTTGTTATGAGCACAGGCATTACTGCGCTTGCCGAGGACAAAAAGGTTACGTCAGACGAGCTTATGGCAGAGCTTCAGGGTGCTGTCGATTACCTTTCAAAAGAGTCATACACAGTTGATGACGCTTTAGAGCTTTATTATCTCGTAAGCTCAGGTGCAGAGGTTAATAATGTTGATTCTTTCGCCACTGCAGTTAAGGAAAATCTCAGTGCAAACGATGGAAAGCTCGTTACAAGCAACGGCGAAACACTTACTGCGTATGCAGCTGCAATTCAGATAATGATGTATGTTGACATTGAAGATGACGACACGTTTTCTACTCTGCTTGATAACTTCAGCAAGATGGATCCTACAGTGCTTCCTGCTTCGCCGTATGAATACAACGTAATCATTCCTGCATCAATTTTTGTTGAAGATGAAAGCTTCGGTAAAACACTTTGTGATACTTTGATTGAAAATTATTATGAAAAGGGCAACGGTATGAACTATTACGGCTTAGGCTGTGATAATACTGCATATCTTATAACAGCTCTTTCAACGTATAGCTTTGATTATGAAGAGGTGATTTCTGATTGCCTTGCAGTTCTTGAAACTTATAAGGTTGACGGCGGATATTGCTATAACAGAGAGTACGGCACTGAGCCAAATGCTGACTCAACGGCACTTGCACTTATGGCTCTGTGCTCAGCTTATTTCAGCAGTGATGAAGATAATGACGAAATCAAGGAAGCCTGTGATAGCGCTTATAATGCTTTGACGAGCTTCAAGGGATCATCAGTAGGTGTTTATACTTATATGAATGACGGCGACAATGCTTTTGCCACGGCAGACGCACTTCGCGGAATTTCTCTTTACTACATTGTTGTAGCTATTGATGAGTTGTTTAACGGTTTAGACGATTATGATTTTGAAGAAACCACTAAACCGTCAAAAGAAGAAACCACATCTCAGATTGATAAGACCGAAAAGGAAACAACAGAAAAGACAAATGCAGAGAAAAAGTCACCTGCAACCGGTGACAATATTTTTGGTGCAGCTTTTGGCATAGCTTTCTGCACAGCAGCCTTTGCAGTAATCACCGCAAAGAAAAAGGAAAGCAGATAATCTATTTGTTTTTATAAAGCAAAACAGAAGTGTCATTGTACGCTTGTAGTATTGCCCATCAAAAAACAGCTTGAACATCGAATTCAAGCTGTTTTTTTGTTAATGTTATTTTCCGATTATCTTTATCAATAAGCCGTAAAGCTTAGGGAAATTCATAAGGAGCAGGTACGCAATTTGATATTTTGTTCCCATACAGTAATTATTTTCTTTTTTGAAAATATATTTTTTGCACTCTTTTATATCACTGATAAGAGGGGCGGAAAGCTCTGCACTTTCACCTTTATTAATTACGCTGTTTACAAGCTGAAAGTCATTAATAAGTCGATTTGCCATACTGTAGCAATGTGCCGGAGTGCCCTCGTCAAGCATATCGCAGATTGCTTTGTATGCACTTAGCTGGTCTGTTATCCTTTTCATTGTCATTTTAGTCATAACAGAACCGCTGTGCCTGAAATACAAATATTTTTCCTTGTTTGAAACAATAATACTGTCACATTGCCTGAAAACGTAGAAATTCGTAAGCAAATCCTCGCTGACTGTCAGCGTTATTTCAGGGATTTCAGCTTTTTCAAACAGTTCTTTTTTGAAAAGCTTAAAGCACATTGACCACAGATAATAGTCATAAAGTCCCTTTATAATGCCGTTAAAATCAAGTTCTGTGATGATTTCATTGTCTGTTTCAGACGGCTCTGCATTATCTTTTGTAAGGCAATATGAGCAGCAGGCAACCTGATAATCACCACGGTTTATCAGCGAAATCAGATATTCGCACGTATCCTCTCTTACCCAGTCGTCACTGTCAACAAACATAATATATTCGCCTGTCGCTTCGGCTACACCGAACTGCCTTGCAGCAGCAACACCGTTGTTCTTTTTGTGAAAGGTCTTAATTCTGCTGTCTTTTTTTGCCCATTCATCGCAAAGAGCAGGGGAGTTGTCGGGTGAACCGTCATCAACAAGCAGTATTTCGATGTTCTTATACGTCTGATTTACAAGACTTTCTACACATCTGCCGATATATTTTTCAGTCTTGTAAACAGGTACGATTACAGAAATCAATTTATTCATATCATTTCCTTTTTTCGTTATACTTCTTTTGCAAGGATGCCGTGTTCCTTTCCCAAAAAACACCGTCTGCATAGCCTTGAATCGTGATGTCTTTATCTGCTGCTTCAAGCCTTTTCTCAGCCCATATACAGTATTGGGGATTCTGCTCAATTCCGACAAAATGGCGATTAAGCTTTTTCGCGGTCACTGATGTTGAGCCTGAGCCGAGGAAGGGATCAAGCACAATATCCCCCTCGTTAGAGCTCGCAAGTATCAGCTTTGCAAGAAGCTTTTCAGGCTTTTGTGTAGGGTGTGCCGTATTCTCGGGCATAGACCAGTAGGGGATTGAAATATCATCCCAGAAGTTTGATGGGTATGTGTTCCTGAAATTCCCGTTTTCGCTTTCTATCCAGTCCTTGGGCTTGCCGTCAACTCGGTACGGCGCAACTACCTTCTTTCTGATTTTTACGTCCTCAACATTGAAAGTGTATTCGTTTGACATTGTTACAAACCAGATATCCTCCATACCGTTTTTCCAGTTCGTGAGTGCGCCTCTGCCCTTTTCTCTCTGCCATGTGATACGATTTTGAATATGAAAGTATTTTTTGAGAACTGATGCGATAACGGTGCTTGACTTCCAGTCGCAGCATACGTAGATAGTAGCGTCATCTTTCAGTAAAGGAAGCACAAGCTTTATCCAGCTTTCAGTGTATTCGGCATACAGTTCGTCAGAGGTTTTTTTGAATTTGTTACCGCCGAAATTTTTATCAATATTATACGGAGGATCTACAATCAGCAAATCAACAAATTTTTCAGGAAGCAGGGGAAGAATATCAAACGTGTCGCCATTAATCGTTTTGTCTGTTATTGACTCTGCGTCTGCCTTGCTTTTAAGGGTAATGCATTTTTCAAGATAAGATTTGCCCTCGTCCACAGATATGTCAATCGTTTTGTTTCTGCTTGCTTTTTCTGTCATACTAACACCTAAAATTAGCTGTTTAAAAACTTTATATAATCAAATGAATCAAGATACCTTTTAATTGAATGTGTTGTAGGGTATTCAAGAACTTTTCCTGAATAATAATTATTATCATATACATCAAGTACTGCCGTCTGAGCATTTGAGCTTTTAACAGTCTCTTTTGAAGTGACTAAAACCTTGTGCTTGTAATCAAGAGCATAAAATCTTTTTAAACTGTCAGCAGATAGTTGAGGGCGCTCAAAAATCACATAAACATTATCATAATCAATTCTTACGCTTCGCTCAAACCATTTGTCCCTTGCCTCATCAAAGGATTTATAATGCCTAAAATTAATGCGCACAGAAATATCTGCTTTGTTCGATATAAGCTTTCCTATCGGGTAATCGTAATTCTCGTCATATATTTCAACTAATTCAGCGTCTTTAAAATCCGTCAAATGTTCAACGAATGTAAGAAAGTCCTCTTCGCTGAAAAACAGATTTATTGTAGGACTGAGAAAACGCAGTCCCATATCGTGATATATTATTCCGCCAACGCAGTTGTTGCAAAGTATTGTAATATCTATGTTATTAAGCCCTTTGCGCTTGATTTTCCTATAATTCTTTCTAAAAAAATTAATTATTAAATGGTTGATTTTTTCAATTATTATCATTTTTTCACTGCCTTTCATTATATAAACAATATCATAAAATCAATATTAATTCAACTTTTTATGCTTGATGTTTGAATATAATACGGTTATATGCTATTATTAGGCAGGGAGGAGAGGCGAGTTATGATAGTTCATCCTATAAAGCCGCTTTATAATAGCAGTTCAAAGATATTGATTTTGGGTTCGTTTCCGTCAGTGAAGTCAAGAGAGGAGGGCTTTTTCTATAGCCATCCGCAAAACCGCTTCTGGCGTGTTATGGCAAGTGTTTGCAGTAGTGAAATTCCGCAGACAATTAAGGAAAAGAAAAAGCTTATTCTTGATAATGAATTTGCACTTTGGGATGTAATTCATTCCTGCGATATATCAGGCTCTTCAGACAGTTCAATCAAAAATGTTGCTCCTAATAACATAGGCATTATACTCGAAAATTCTAATGTAAACAGAATATTTGTAAACGGAAAAAAGGCAGAAAGTCTTTATAAAAAATATATTGAAAAGCAAGTCGGCATCGAGGCTGTATGCCTGCCGTCAACAAGCCCTGCCAATGCGCAGTGGAGCCTTGAACAGCTTACGGATTATTGGAAAAGTATGCTTAATACATCCTTGTTATAATAAGCACATTTACTTTTTATAGCTATGCTGTTAAGGAAGCCATTAATAATAGAAGAAAATAATACAAATAGCCTTAAGCCAAAAACGAGACATTCACTTTTGTGAATGTCTCGTTTTTTTGAAGGGATATTCATATTTTAGTTGTTCGGTGATGCCTGTTATTTAGCAAATTGATTATAAGCCTAATAAAAAAGCAAAGACATAGATAGAATATATAGACAAAAAACACTTGACAAATAAAAATATTGATGCTAATATTAGTTTAGCACGTGCGACAATATATTTTTTGAAAGGAGAGATTGTTTTATGGACATATTGTATGAACTAAAAACGACTCGCGCACAACTTATTCGAGAGATTGATTTGTCATTCGAACAACTTTTACAACGAGTAAGCAATGAACTGGAACAAAATGAAATTGTATCTGCAACAAATTCAAAAGAATCCTATGAGATTGTTTATTCCTTATTGTCTGGTCCTACTATTTTTAAAGGGAAAAAACCTACAGGAGTTATATTTGAGGACGGAAGACGTGTTGATGTGAGAACCTGGAAGAAAGTTGTTGAGGAAATTTTACATCAATGTAATTCTGATCAAAACAGACATATGGAATTATTGAATCTTAGAGGAAAAGTTTCCGGACGTGAGCGTGTGCTTCTTGCCAAAACTAAAGAGAATATGAGAAGTCCGTTAAAAATTGACAAATGGCTTTATATGGAAACTCATTATGACACGGAAACATTATTGAGAATATTAATGACCCGGATTTTGGATGTGGTTGGCTATGATTATAGTGGAATATCCATTGTAGTCAGAAATGATCGATATAAATTTTCAAATAATGGTTATTAAGCTTAATTAATAAAGAGTAAAAACAGTACAAAAATCCTCCCGAAAGCTGTGTCTCCAAAAAGCTTCGGGAGGGCATCCTCATCCCCACTCGCTTCTGCAAGCCTTAACGTAAATAATTTTGTGTAGGCAGTTTAGCACAGAGTATAGGGATTATCAGTATTATCCATCTTTTTATCGGTTTCCTTTGCTAAGCTAACAAACAGAGATTTATCTATTCTTTTTGGCTAGTATATGATAATGGAAAGAAGAATTCGTTACACAGTCACTTTCCCAAAAATCTTCAACATGTGTTATTGAAACAATTTTGAAATCTACAAATAGTTTTTTCACAAGATTATAGTCTGCGTAGAAATGCGGAACTTTATATTCAGGTCCTTCTTCCATACAAAGTTTAGTGTTCTCGTCAATTGCAGACCACTCATTTTGTTTAAATCCCCAAGTCGCTCTTGAGCCAAGTGTCAAATAACACTCAGCACCTGTTTTTAATACACGGTGTATTTCAGAAATTGTCTGGCTAACGCCTTTGGTATCAGTATGAGAAATGACATTTCGGCACAAAATGCAGTCCATACTTTCATCTCTATATGGTAGCTTCAACATATCTCCGATTGCATATTCAAAAGTCAAGTCTTCACTTTCAGCCCATAATTTTGTTCTTGAAATTGCTTCTTCGCTTATGTCAAAGCAATGTACATTAAATCCATTTTTTTCAAACTGAATAGAATGTCTGCCTAAGCCGCAACCTAAGTCAAGAAATTCAGTTTTGCCTTGTTCTTTCCAACGGTTAAGTAGATAATATGATTCAATACATGGATTTTTCCAAATACTATTCTCGTCATACTCAAAGATTTCCCATTTCCACCCTTTTGATTCAACCACATTACTCACCTCTAACTTATGATTTTTCGCCGTTTTATTCTATCACGCGCAGTTAAAAATATGCTTTCTAAAATCGTAACGAGATAGTTTTTACTTTTGCAATCATTATTATACCTCAATAAATATTTAAACGTATTTATATATCAACATAATATCATAACCAAACGAGATAGGCAATAAATGAATTTGGGCAGGAATAAATCCTGCCCATTAGCTTTTTTCATTCGTTATCGATTTCGGTTGTATTATTTTCGTTTTTTGAATTCTTTTCTCTTTTTATTAGGCCCACAATGAGAATACTTACACCTGCGATAATAACTATTATTCCTAAAGAAAATATATATTTTGAAAGATTTGACGTGCTAAGATTTTGGGTATTTATTTGTGTTGCAGAAGATGCTTCTGTTTGTGCACCCTCTAATACTTCGCTCCAGTATTCTTCATCGGACTGTACCAAATCCGTGTCTTCCGCAGTTTGAGACTGAACTTGTGTCTCGCTTTGTGTTGTGAAACCGTTTGGCGAAAATTTTGTAGTAGCAGTAGTAGTGGTGCGTGCAGTTGACTGCTCACCAGTGGCTTTGCTCGGTGTGAATTTGGTGGATGAAGAAATATCAGTGTTTTTGGTCGTTGTTTCTTTTTTTGAGGTAGTCGTGTTCTTGTTATTTGATTTCGTTGTACTTGTCTTTGTTGTGGTCGTTTTTTGCTTTTCAGTTTGTTGAACGTACATATCAATTGCTACGTTACTGAAAACATTAAAGAATCGCATATCACCGCAATAATAGTCGCAGTCAATTGTATTAAATAAAGTACGGTATGATTTTTCCATAATTTCAAAACCGATTATTACCGTGCCGCCGTAGTTGTTTGCTCGAATATCAAAATCTGATATTACCTTCACCTTGCTTTGTGTATTCAGGCTTGTTGAGGATGCAATACCATTTTCGTCAACATCAAATTTTATAGTTTCAAGGGCATTACTGATAGTAAATTTGAAGTAAATTTTATCGCTTGATGACATAATGTAATCCGTGAATTTTGTCTTGAAATAAAAGCAGCCGTTATTGCTGTCAACAATGTAATTGACAGTAGATACAAAATCGTCATTATAAATCACTTTTGTATCTGCATTATTAAAAAAGCTATCCGATAAAACACATCCGTCATCAAGTGCCATTGTATTTAACGGCATACAAATTATTACAATAATCAGCGTAACAAGTGAAAACAATTTTCTTAAAGCATTCAAAAAATCACCCCGTTTTTTCGACAAATTATGACAAATTATATAATAATTATATGTTTATTCATTTTTTTCGTCAATGTTTTTCAAAAAATTAACGCATATTAACGGGCTTTTCCATCATAAAACGCATTTGTAGTGAATAAAAATCTTAGAATATAGCATTCCTTTAATGCTCTATTGTAAAATGCAAAATGCCGTAACAATTTGTTTTTACTAATTTCAAAACATATACATAATGTTCTGAAAAATCGTCGTATTCTTTGTAATCGTCTGTTTCGGTTTTAATATTTTATTTAATAGACATTTATTGGTATTTATGTTATTATTAAAATATAAGGCAACAGAAAATAAAGGTTATGTAGGAGTAGAATATGTCTAAAAAGAAAAAAACTATACTTGCTATAGTAATTCCGCTTGTTTTAATAATCCTGATACTCGCCGGTGTTGGCGCTTACATACTTTTTGGTATTGTAGGTGTTGAGGGCAAAAAAGAGTACAAGCAAAGTGAAATAGTGCAAAATAATAAAGGAACTAACGTGACTGTTATTGATGAAACAGTTTCATATCAGACGATGAAAGGCTTCGGCGCATCAGGTGCATGGTGGGCGCAAGAGGTTGGAGAATGGGAAAACAGTGAGGAAATAATAAGCTATCTTTACGATAATAAAAAAGGTATCGGACTTAATATTTACCGCTACAATCTCGGTGCGGGATCACAGGATGATGAGAATTTGCATGACGTAGGTAAGAGGGCAGAATGCTTTTTACAGCCTGATGGAAGCTATGATTTCAGTGCTGACCATGCAGCTCAGAACAGCCTTGCAACTGCTAAAAAATTAGCGGGTGATGATTTGAGAGTAACGCTTTTTGCAAACTCACCGCCTGTCAGTCTTACTAAAAACGGACTTGCTTACGGCCCTGCACGCAGGGACGGTGAGCCTTTGGAAAGCAATCTTGATGCAAGCAATTATGGTGCGTATGCCGATTATTGCTACACAGCAGCTGAGCATTTTGTCAACGATGGCTACAGGGTTACGGACGTTTCGCCAATCAATGAGCCCCAATTTGAATGGAGTGCATGGTACAATGATGACGGCACTTTTTCTTGCAATCAGGAGGGATGTCACTACAGCGAGGCAGAAGCAAGGGATTTGATGCTTGCAATGGTAAACAAATTTTCAGGCAGCAAGCTCGAGGCAGAAGCGGGCGTTAAGGTTTCAATGTTTGAATCCGGTGCGATGGAAGGTGAAAACACAACGACATCATCTTACCTTGACTTTATGATAGGCAAAGGAAAAAAATATGTTTTCAAAAACAAGCCGCTTAGAGATTATTTTAACAGCGTAAGTATGCACTCTTATTGGTCAAATGAGTACGGAAAGATAACGACATCCAGACTTTTTGCCGATAAATATTCTAATTACAGTATTTCTGCAACAGAATACTGCCAGATGTATAATGATACCCATACAGGTGTTTATTATCTGATTCAGGAAGAAGAAAACGGAACTAACGGTATGACTATTGAATATGGCGTTGCCATGGCAGACATCATTATGAAGGATCTGACAATAGTTAACGTTGATGAATGGGATTGGTGGCTCGGTTGCTCATTTGGTGTATACACTGACGGGCTTGTGTATGTCAACCGTGACAATCACAGCGATATTCAGCCGTCAAAAAGATTGTGGTGCCTTGGTAATTTCTCAAAATTTATCGACGAAGGCGCCATCAGATATGCTTGCAGTTCAGGCGTTGACGGCATTTCAAGCTGTGCATTTATGAATGTTGATAACAGCAGGGTTGTTGTGTACGTTAACAATACTAAAAACGATGCAGCTACAACACTTGCAGTTGATAATGAATACGAAATCTACACAACGAGCGCACAATATGATCTTGAAAAAACCGCATCAGGTCAGTCGGGCGATGCCCAAATAAATCTCCCAGCAATGTCAGTTGTAACAGTTGTATATTAATCCTACAAATAATTAATAGTTCACAAATAAAAAAGCCGGCGAAGAAGATATCTCTTCGCCGGCTTTTGCTTGAATATCAAGAAATTAGCGATAAACTTTGAATATTGTTTCAATCTTATAGCGAGAGTAGCATATCACCCTTCTCCACTTGATAATAATTTGTTACTATGCTATAATTTGTATGCAATATGGAAAGTGAAATATTAATTTCATATAGTAATAAAACCGGGGGGAAAGCACTATGAAAAAGCATCAGATACTTACACGAATCACAGCAATAATTTTAACTGTAATTATGTTATCAGGAATGCAGTTGCCGCTTTTTGAAGCCTTTGCTTCAGGCAATAGTGATGATTTTGCTTTGTCAGAAATTACTCCTGATATTTCTATGGAAAATGAAGAGGAAGTTTATGATGACGACGAAACTGTCAGGGTTTCCATTGTGCTCGAAGATGAGCCTACTATCGCTGCTCAATATGATTTAAATAATATAGCTGAAAATGATGATGCTATGTCATATCGCGACAATCTGGAGCAAATTCAGGAAATTGTGGTTGATAATATCGAAACATATGCTCTTGACGGAGAAGAGCTCGATGTCATATGGAATCTGACTCTTGCCGCAAATGTTATTTCCGCCAATGTAGAATACGGAAAAATGGACGAAATCGAGGCAATGGACGGCGTTAAGGAAGTGTTTGTTGAAACGGTTTACTATCCTGACGTTATGGAAACGACTGAGGATAGTATAAGTACAAATATGGCAGGCTCTTCCTCTATGACAGGCTCATCTCTTGCATACTCCACAGGCTACACCGGAGCAGGCAGCCGAGTCGCCATTATTGATACCGGAATTGATACCGATCATCAGTCCTTTGACGCAGGTGCATATGAGTATTCTCTTCATCAGTTGGAAGAAAAAGACCTTATTAACATTGATGACCTTGATCTTATGACTGAGGAAACGATTGCAGGTGTTTTAGATAAGCTTAACGTTGCTGACAACGGAATAACTGCTAAAGAGCTTTATCGCTCCAGCAAATTGCCTTTTGCCTATAATTATAATTCCAAAACTACTAAAGTAGATCACCATGGTGAGGCTGCTGATAATGAGCACGGTTCTCATGTAGCGGGAATTGCTGCGGCAAATGCATACATTCCTTCCGATACAGCGGAGGGTGGGTATGTAGATGCTATGGAAGCAGTTGGTGTCCGCGGTATTGCTCCCGATGCCCAGATCCTTACATTAAGAGTGTTTAATGCGTTAGGCGGTGCTTATGAATCAGATTTTATGGTAGCAATTGAGGATGCAATTCTGCTTGGTGCTGACACGATTAATCTTTCTTTAGGTACCGGCACTGCCGGCTTTAGACGCCCTACTCTGTACACAGATATTCTTGAAAATCTCGTAGAAAGCGGCACGGTTTGCGTAGCGTCGGCAGGCAATAGTGCTGCGTGGGCTGACAAGGGTAAGATTAATGGATATCTGTTTGCAGAGGATGTAAATATGTACACAGCCGGAAGTCCCGGATCTTATAGTTCTTCATTATCGGTCGCTTCCGTAGATAATTGCAATACGCCGGAGAATTATATTACCGTTGACGGCACTCGAATCTATTTCAATATTCCTAACGCTGATTCTATTACCGGTCTTGACGGTCAGCAGACCTATATCTATCTGCCGGGGGACGCTTTGGCAAATCAGGACGCATTAGATGCACTAGGTGAAATTGTAAAAGGTAATATCTTAGTTTGCCAGCGTGGTGGCGGTATTCCATTATCAACTATAGCTAACAATGCTGCAAAAGCAGGCGCAAGTGCGGTTATCATTGTTAATAATGAGATCGGTACACTTGAACCGGAGCTTTCTGCTTACAGTTACAAGAATCCCGTGCTCACGGTTACAAAATCTGACGGTGCGCTTTTGAAAAACGCTGCTGAGGCAGTGACAGGCACAGACGGTACAATTCAATATTATCAGGGCACTCTGACGGTCAGCGAGAATACAGGTTCTGCTGAAAAAGACAGCTGCTATACTATGAGCTTCTTCAGCTCCTTCGGTGTTCCCGGAAGTCTTACCCTTACGCCTGAGATATCTGCACCGGGCGGAAAGATCCTTTCGGTAAATGGTAAAACAGTCAGCGGCAAAGACTATGTGTCCCTCTCCGGCACCTCTATGGCGGCGCCTCAGATCGCAGGTATGTCCGCTGTAATGGGTCAGTACATACAGGACGCTAAGCTGACAAAGACCGATTACACCTCGCGATTTTTGACACAGAATCTGCTGATGTCCAGTGCTGTTCCTATGAAGAATACAGAAAACAAATATTACCATCCGGTACTTCAGCAGGGCTCAGGTCTTGCCAATCTTCAACGTGCACTCAATGCTCAGGCGCTGATTGTAATGGGTGCGGATGCTACCGATGATTATGCCGACGGTAAGGTTAAAGTCGAATTAGGTGACGATACTGACCGAACCGGTAGCTACGGTTATACCTTCACAATCAAAAATTTCAGTGGTAAGGAGAATCAGTATATTCTATCTACTGAACTGTTCACGCAGGGAATTAGGAAAAATGAGACTCTGTCAAACGGAGAAAAAGCGAATCTTCTTGATAAACTCACAACGCCGTTGTCCGCTGATGTTACATATATAATTGATAACGAATCAGTCAATGCAGATACTCCGATTACGGTTGATGCATATGGCAAATTGACAATCAATGTCAAAATCAAATTAACCGAAAAGCAAAAGAAAGAGCTTGATGCTTCTTACCGCAACGGTGCCTATGTTGAGGGATATACCTTTATCAATGGAGTCGCTGATGAAGAGGACATCAAAGACGTAGATTATTCTATCCCTATCGTTGGATTCTACGGCAACTGGAGCTCTGCCTCTATGTACGACCATTCAAGTTATACCGGCATGCTCTATGGCGACAATACTATGTCCTATGTCTTTGACCACTCCAAGCTCCAAATCACGGACACAAATTATTTGAACATAATGAATCCTGACACAGGAGAAAGCCGTATCTACACCGGTAACCCATATGGTGTTGAATCCAAGTTTCCTGAAGGCCGCGGTGCAATGCGAAGCACTGATATTATCAGTGGATATACGACCACGCTGATTCGTAATCCTGCAGCAGCAGGAATATTCCTCACCAAGGAAGACGACACCTTTATCGGCATAGGCAATATCAGGACGCAGATATACGGTGCTTTTTGCTACAGAGCAAACTGGAGCACAATTTCTAATTATATCAGCTTTAATCGTACACCTGCATCTATGGACCTAAAGGACGGAGATGTATTCAAGGTCAAGTTAGTTGCTGTGCCTGAGTACTATGAAACGAATGGCGACATAGATGCTCAGGAAATGGAGGCTTTGATAAAAAGCGGTCGACTGGGTGAAGGCGCTTATTTGTCTACAACTTTAAACATTGACGATACAAAACCCGAGATTATTGGTATAAAAAAAGAAGCTAACGGCAATCTAACTGTAACAGCAAGGGACAATCAGTATATTGCCTATATGTGCATATCAAATCGCAGTGGATCTAAGGTATATGCAAGCTATATACCAAATGCTGAGAAGAACGGCACAGTAACCTACACCTTTGATCTGCAGGGAAAGAATATAGGACCTAACTGTATGGTCCTTGTCGGCGATTATGCTGCTAATACAGATACAAGAATTTATAACTACGGCGCAGAATATCCCGATTTAAAAGGCAAACTCGGTGGTTATATCCATGATGGCAGAAACACCTATAATAAGACATGGATAGCCATCGACCCAAATGATGTTCATATCACTTCAAATGTAGCCTATGGAATTGAATCTGTTGCGCAGCACGGCGGAGATACCGTTACTGCCGCTGCCTACGTTGACGGATACATTTATCAGGTAATCGGCAGCAAACTATACACATCTCCAGCAAATGAGATTGACAATATGACTGAGCTTGTTGATCTGGAACGGTTCAGGCTCCATTCGGTGTACGCTCTTTCCTATAATATAACAGATCATATGCTCTATGCTCTCACGAGCGGAAATAATTTATGGGGCATTAACCCAAGAAACGGCTATGCCACAAAAGTAGCTCAAATCACCGTTTCTAATCTAAGCGGTGCAGCGGCAAGTATTACCGCTATGGCAATTGACGATGGAGGAACGTTCTACGGTGTCAGCTATTATAACACCTCTTCCTCTCAGTTTTTGAAGTGGACTCTGGATGATGTGAATCAGGAGAAGATTACCATTACAGGTACAGCCTTTACAGGCACAGCAGTTCGTGACAGATTCGGTTCTATGGTATACCATCCTGAGGAAAAGGTTTTGTACCTCGCTGAATCCTATGAAAACAATACATATTATACGACTAACCATTTGTTCAGGATTGATACTCAGAGCGGAAAGGCAGAGTATGCTAATACCAGTCACAGTACCGACTGCCGACTCTATTATTCTGTCAGAGGTCTGTTTGTAGTGCCGACAGAGGACGATGGAGACGATACTCTTACTCCTACCAAGCAAATTGAGAAGCTCGATATTCTGCCTGAGACGTTAGATATGTTTGTCACAGGGTATGAGGACTTGATACCAATCATTACCCCGTGGAACGCAGAGAATCAAGAAATCGTATGGTCAACTACAAATAATCAAGTTGTTACAGTAAAAGACGGTATCGCCACGGCGGTAGGTACAGGTGAGGCAACTGTAACAGTAACTTCAGTGGCAAATCCGTCCGTTACCGACAGTTGCATTATCACTGTAAAAGAGATTCCTGACATACAGATGTCAGCACTGATTTATGAGAATAATAAAAAGGGTTACCTTGCTGATTACAACGTATCTGCTCCTCAGAAATGGGAGAAGAAGAGTGATGCCATATCATATCCGTTATATAGCGGAGGACTTTCAAACGGAACAATCTATGCTCACGACGGCAGTTGGCTGTATACTATTGACCCGGAGACTTTAAAGGTAGAGCAAGGTGCGATATTCTCCTACTTGGATTTTCTTTGGTCGGATGCAACACAGGCGCCCAAAAACACGATATCAACTTTTAAAGATGTAATAGGTATTACGGATAGCGGCAAAAGACTGGGAGTGTATAATGAAAAAACCGCCAGATATATAGGAACAGCTATGAATTTCAGTTCTCCTGCAGCGACCGTTGCGTACGTTGGCGAAGTGAATGACGGTACGGGAATGAATTATCGCTACTACGTTATGCTGGAGGATGGTTCACTTTATGATGTAGTATACCCATTGTATTCAAGCTTTGAGCTTCTCGGTGTTGTGCCCGGTATCGACCTAACAGGTGTTTCTGCGTGCAACAGGAGCGCCACTGCATCTATGGAATACGATCAGGATACAGGTTATCTGATACTTACCAGCCGTATTAAAGGAAATAAGGCAAAAGTACAGCTGATTAACCCGAAGACCTTGAGGGTTATGTCAAACACCGATTTTGGCGAAGATGTCTGGCCTGTAGTGGCTCAGTATCAGTATGACAGCGAGAACAGTTCTGCTGAGCAAACAGAGATAAAAGCAACTTTATCAGAGGAAGAAATTATCTCTATGACCCGCGAGGCAGAGAACATCCCCGCACCTTACGGAGAGATAATATATACTTCTTTTACAGATACGGATACTTTAGAAGAAACCGAAAAGTTCGCATCTGCTGAAAATATTACTGATGAAAAATCCGATAAAACAAATACACACAGTGTATATGAAGGTATTGAAAAAGCTTTTGTACGTACTACTGCCGGCAAATACAACATCCGCCCTTATGCTGTGAGCTCTGCGGTCGCTCGTCTTGAAAGTACTAAGACGGAGTATCCTACCTTACAGGAGGCAATTGACGCGGCGCATAATCTGATCATATCAGGAAGCCACGAAGCACAGACCGTTACTCTGCTTGCTGATACGAAAGAATCTGTGAGCAAAACGTGGCAAAGAAAAGCAATTGACTATGATTATAATCTAACAATTGATTTAAACGGTCACACAGTAACAGGTGTTGGCGGCCCTGTAATGCGATTTGAATCCGGCGGAACAGGTGGCGCAAAGCACAGCTTCAATATAACAATCAACGACAGCAGTAAAGATAAGACAGGCACTATCACCGGCGGTACAGGCAAAACTGTTACCTTGTCGGGTAACGCAGGCGGAGGAATATATTTCAGTGCTTCGACTATCTACGACACGCTGACAATTAACGGTGGCAATATTGAAAACAACACCGTTGACGGCAATGGCTCAGCGATTGCTGTGGCAGGAAACGCAGCAGCTCACCTGATTATTAACGGCGGTAATATAAGGGGTAACACTGCCTCAAACGGTGCCGTATCAGGCAGATGGATAACTGTTAACGGCGGTGAAATAACAGGAAACAAAGCCGTTAAGACAAAATATGACCGAAGCGGTAACGGCGGCGGAATTTATCTGTGGGGAACAGGTACCGGGGAGCTTGAAATAGGCGGCAACGCGCTTGTTTACGGCAACACAGCACAGACGATGGGTAACGATATAGTCGTTATTTCGCAAAAGGGAAGTGTTGACTACGATGTTCGCCTGAGCGATCCTGCCAAATGGATTGAAGGAAACGAATTTGGCGCATGGTATGTCGATGGTGCTGACGGACTGTATGATGACATTGATACTTCTAATTTAGAGCGTTACCAATCAAGTACGTCAAGAAAGCTTACAAGCTATACAGTCACCGAAAAGGACAGAAATGCTCCTGCTTACAGCATTGCCGCTACCGTTCGCTTAGCAGACACAGATGCCTTGCAGGCGGCAATTGATAAATTCGACAAACTTGATCCTGCCGATTATTCAGAGGAATCATTCAGCAATCTTCGTGATATTGTTGAAAGTAATAAAGACTTACTGACATCAGCAACAACTCAGCAGGAGGTTGATAAGGCAGTAACAGAAATTCTTGAAGCAATGTACGATTTAGTGCCGTATTTTAATTTCACTGTTTTCTCTGAAAACGGAAGCTTTGAAGTGCAGTATGATGGAAGTACGTATAGCGAGAATAAATATTCACTTTTGTTTGGTACTGAAGTCACACTAACTGCAACAGCAGACGAGGGATATGAGTTTGTCGGCTGGTATGACGTAATCAACAACTTGTATTTTAGTAAAGAGAATACTTACAGCTTCAAAATTACAACGAATACTCATTTGAAAGCCGTGTTTGTTAAAGAGCAGTCTGCTACCCTCACGTTTACCACGTACAGCAATTGGGTGCAGGAAGCAATCACGAAAACCATTGATGAGTGGAACGAGATAACAAGCATTGATGATTTGTTGCCTGAAGTGCCTTATAGGTATGGCTACAGTAACGGCAGATGGGTGTACAATAATGATGAAGTTCTCGCAAAGCTTCGAACAGGAGAGAGTGTATTTCTTATTCCCGAATACGATGAAGATGATACGTCACTGCCTACACCGAGAGAGTCAACAGACGGTACACCCGCACTTGATTTGTATTATAAGCTTGATGAAGAGGCAGACGTAGCTTCGTTTGTAATGGCGGCAGGAATACCCGATGACTGCGAAATCGAATCAATCGGCATTGCGTTTTATTATAAAAAGGCAAAAGAATTTGACCCTACAAAGTTTGAACTCCTGCTTAACAACCAAATGCTTGCAGGCAGATTTAATACAGATAAAATTAATGATATTTATATTATTAATTTCAATAACTTCTTACTGAATTACAATTGGGCAGCAAGAGGCTACGTGACGTATTACGATGCCGACGGTAATTTGAAAACCGCATATTCAAATCAGGTTAACATTGTGAACGGAGTGCAAGTGTAATAGTGAAAGTCCCGTTTTTGCGGAGTAGTTATTTCTTCTGTACAAGCGGGACTTTTTATTATTAAATATTCAGCTTTTCAAAACAATCACAACCTCTAAGGGTAAGGTTACAATCTTGCAAAAGATGGTAGAATGACAGTATCAGCAAGCACAGTCAATCACGCTTGTGAAATGCATTTTACGCACTTGTAAATCCAAATAAAAGTGGTAAAAACGGAGGAAATCTTACTAATGGAGGGTATTCTCAATCAAATATTAATATCTTGCAACAAAAAGGTATTAAGTTTTCTGTAGAAAATCTTATAGTAATGGCATTAGAATTGGCGGAGTAGAAAATCATACCAATAGTGACAAGAGATAAGGTGTTAGGGTAGGATTATTTATTGATAATTCAGGCACAGTAAATACTATATTCCCTGACAATTCAAAACAACCTTAGGAATGAAAGTGGGAAAAACCGATGTCAATAGTTGAAGAACAAATTAAAATAATACTCGATGAGCGAAGAGCTATCTCACCTAATAATGAGGTTGCCGTTGAAGAAAAACAAAATGAGCTTTTTGAAGCACTTGGAAATGACGAAGACGATGTAATAGAATTTCTTAATTCTTGCTGTATAGATGACCTCATTTATATTTCAGAAGTGTTTGAGGATATATATAGTAAATTTCCAAGTGATAAAATGTGGGATGCTCTTGAGGTACTTGAGCATAAATCGCATAACAACTAAATAACGTTAATTAAAGCCATTGTGCATTTGCATAGTGGTTTTTTTATTTGCTGAAAGTAGTGCCATAGATATATTGGATGTGAAAATATGTAGAATACAGAGAGAAGCATTAAATTTGTAGAGCAAAATAGAGCCACGAGCAAAAAATGGACCCCGAAAAGTGCCTATTTAAGCACCTTTCGGGGTTGTTTATTACTATTCCCACTCCTAAGTACAAAACAGATATTAACTAATTTTGTTTAGGAGTTTTGATTTAATTTGATATGAAATGATACACATTATCCTAATTCTATCAGGTATTTTTGCTTTTGCTATCAAATAGCTATCATTTCATTGCTATCAAAACAGCATATCATTAGTTCATATAGAATTGTGCTGCTTTCTGTATTTATACTAGCATAGGTTAATAATAAAGCTCAACACTTTAAATCAACAAATATATAATAACGTGTTTTGATTGTTTTATTTATTGGACTTATATTAATCTATATGTTATTATTAATTGATGAGGTAATAGAAATGAAAGATTATGTATGTAAAATTGCGACCGTTGATGAAATGGAAACAAAGTGGAATTATGAAATAAAAAAACACCAGGATTCTAACTGGAAGATTTGGAAAAGCGAATCTATAGAGCGTGTAAATAATGGTCAAAGCATCGTTTATTACGGTGTATTAAATGGTAAAATCATATGTGAAGCAACTGCAATGTTAGACAAAAGTACTGTTCAAAATAGTGATGGCTTAGTTGATGAAAAAACAGTTTATCTTTGTGCTTTCAGAACTATTGAAAAACATCAGGGTAAAGGCTATTTTTCAAAACTGTTCAGTTTTATGATTAACGATTTAAAAAGGAAAGGTTATGAAAAAGTTACTTTAGGTGTTGAGCCTGAAGAAACAGAAAACTTAAAAATATATAAACATTTAGGTTTTAGCGAATTTATAAAATCAGCAAAAGAAACTTATCCTGACGGGACAGTTATTGATGTTGATAATTATGCAATGGTGTTAGATTAAGAGGTAGACTATGGCTAAATTTATAAAAGGTTTAGATTTATGTGAAGGCTTTTTCAATGAATGTGCAAAGCCTATTATTGATAAATATTTCCATGACTTGCAATATTCAGCGGGATTGATCGGTTACGGTTCTGACGTTCTTGGCTATGATGACGAGGTATCCCGTGACCATATGTGGGGACCCCGTTTTTATATGTTTTTAAACGAAAAAGATATAGACAAGAAGGACGAAATATTCAACAGATTTGCAGAAGAGTTGCCATATGAGTATATGGGTTATAGTGTTAACTTTACTGAGCCGGATCCAAATGATTGTGGCGTTCAGCACCCACAGTTTATTAACAGTGGCAAGGTCAATCCGCTGATATTTATTCAAACATTTAATGAATTTCTTATTGACGAAATTGGTACAGCTGATTTGGACAATATATCTCCCTTAGATTGGCTTGCATTTTCAGAGCATAGGTTATTATCTTTAGTATCCGGCAAGTTGTTTGTAGACAAGCTTAGTATCAGAGAACAGACAGCAAAAATCGAATACTATCCTGATGATGTAAAATTGTATCTTATAGCTTCGCAATGGGAACTGATTTCATCCGAACAAGCATTTGTTAAGCGTTGCGATGATTGTGGAGATGAGATTGGTTCACAAATCATTTGTGCAAGGATTGCCGAAAGGTTAATGAGGCTGTGTTTTTTTACAAAGGCAAATATGCTCCATATAGCAAATGGTTTGGAACAGCTTTCAACAAGTTGGATATTGATGAAAGTATAAAGACTAAAATCAATGCTGCTTTGCAAGCTAACTATTTAATTGAAAGAGAAAACAAGCTTGTTGAAGCACAAGCACTTGTAGCAGATTTACATAACGCAAGCGGACTTACAGACAAGGTTGATTACAGCATTGAGTCTTATTTCGGAAGAGATATAAAGGTTATTTTTGCAGATAAGTTTGTTGATGCCACAGTTGAGAAATTAAAAGGAACTATGTTTGAAAAAATACCACTCATAGGAACAATGAGTCAATTTGGCGGATTATCAAGCTTTGCTGATGAGAAACAGTATTATAAGCAAATAAAGAAATTATATACAAAATGAGGTGTGATAATGGAAATGATATTAACTTTTATTTGTTCTGTAATAAAAGCAGTTTTGTTATCAAATTTACCATTTTATGGTTTTATAATATTTATGTATTTTCTCTTGAAAAAGCTTAGTCCTAAAGGAAATATTTCATCAAGATTTTTTACGGCTATTAATACAGAAAACGAGAATAAGATATTTAAAATAAGCGAATTTCTTATGAATTACATATTAAATAATATTGCTATTTTTTGCTTTATTTTTATTGTATCCGCAACAGTTGTTGTTTTTTATGACAATATATTAATATATTCATTTATGTGTTCTTCTTCTGCGTTAAGATTACAGCATTATTTGATGGAGAGTCTATTAACAATCATTTTAGCCACATTTGGTTTAATTGCTGTATTTTCATCTTTAAATAAGCAATACTACTTGTTTTTTTCATCGAAAGATATAATTGATGCACTTAAAATAAAAGAGTGCATTTTTTCAACATCAATAATATATTTTTTATGTGTTATATCCGTTTCTATGTATTATGCTTGCTATTACTTAATTGATAGTAAGTATAACACAGATATTTTTAAAGTCTTTTTCTTTACCATTTCAATAATTTCAGCTATTGTTGTAGTCTTTTATGTGCTTAAAATGTTCTATTCAATAATAAAATTTTTGTTTTCCAAAAAAACCGAATACAAATTATTAGATTCTTTACATTTGGATGTTCATGAGAAATTATATAATATTACTATTCAAAATGAGCAAGAGATTTATGATGGATTGGATTATTTGTTTATAAAAAACTCTAAGCACAAACACATAACAAAAGAAAAAATTAGTTTTATATCATTTATTGATAATAGCAATTCTTTCACCGAAGATATAAAAAATAAATTAGTAAGAAATACATTTTTGTGGTCTTTTATTATTAGCTTTTTATTGATATGTTTTAACTACAAAAAAGACTTTCAGCAGTCTGCTATTATCATACTAGTTGCTATTGCTCTTTCTTCTTTAGTAAATTTTGTGATATGTAAAAGTCTTTATAAAACTAAACTAAAAGATATCATTATTCATATTCATATGTGGTCATGGGGATTCTTAATTACAATCGAGAATGAAAAATATTACTCAGCAACAACTAAAAGCAAAATAACGAATAGTACCTATGATGAATACTTTAAATCCATATACAATATTATAAGTTTTTACAGAAAAGTTTTATCCTTTAATAAGGAATATGCATCAAAAAGTTTAAATTATATTTTGAATAAATTCGACAATGGAGAATGTGATTATTTATTGCTTTCAATTTGTATGTTTTTATATTACAAAAATTACGACATAAACAAAAAAGAATTAGTATCTCTAAAAAAATATATAGAAAATATGGGCGTTGGATATGAGTTATTGAGAAATAATTTATCAGCAATTATAACTGACATTTTTAGAAATGATCTAACCTCTGATATTGATAGTTTTGTACAATTAATTAAAAATTCAAATAAAATCAAAGTAAAACATATATTGTATTTCCCACAACTTAGTCAAATTTAACGAATCCCATGTTGTATTAATTGTAATATACTATTGTTGACAAAAAACCTAATGTGCGCTAAGATGCAGATGAGGTGATAGAATGAACGGTGTAATTTATGCAAGATATTCAAGTGACAATCAACGCGAAGAGTCTATTGAAGGTCAGTTGCGTGAATGCAAAGCGTTTGCCGAAAAGAATGGTATTCGCATTATTGATTCATACATTGACCGTGCATTATCTGCCAAGACAGATAACCGCCCACAATTTCAGCAGATGATCAAGGATAGCTCAAAAGGTTTATTTGATGTTGTTATTGTTTGGAAACTTGATCGTTTTGCTCGAAACCGTTATGACTCAGCTCATTATAAAAATCTCCTCAAAAAGAACAATGTTCGTGTAATCTCTGCAACTGAAGCAATCAGCGAAGGTGCAGAAGGCACCATTCTCGAATCTGTACTCGAGGGTATGGCAGAATACTATTCTGTTGAACTTGCAGAAAAGATAAATAGGTGACTTACTGAAAATGCCTTGAAATGCAAATATAACGGTGGTTCACTGGCTCTCTGTTATCGCATTGATAGTGAGAAGCATTATCAGATTGATCCGATGACTGCACCAATTGTTCGTGAAGTTTTTGAAAACTATAAAAACGGCATGACGCAGCAGGAAATAGCAGACAATCTTAATAATAAAGGCTTGCGCACCCAGCGTGGCAGTAAATTTAATTTAAACAATATTTCTCGTACTAACTAATCGCAGATACATAGGTGAGTATATTTACAGCGGTACAGTTACCCCTGATGGAATTCCTGCTATTATTTCAAAAGTATGTTTAATGATGTGCAAGAAATACTTGCAAAAAGTAAAAGAGCGCCTGCCAGACATAAGGCGGAGGATGATTATTTGTTAACAACAAAATTATATTGTGGAAAATGTATGTCATTTATGGTTGGAGAAAGCGGATACTCAAAAGGTAACCGTTACACCCATTATAAATGCGTAAATGCAAAACGCACTAAAAACTGCGACAAGAAAGCAGTTAAAAAGGAATGGATTGAAAATATTGTTGTTTATCAGGTAATGGAAACAATAATGGACGATGATTTAATTGATCGTATTATTGACAGCTTTGTAAATGCCATTATACTTTATGATGATAGAATAGAATTTCATTTCAACTATAAAGAAGGTGCAAAAGAACTTTCAATTGATGAAATAAAAGAAAATTCGGATTTATTCCCTTTAACTCCACCACAAAAGGTCACTTTTGTTTACCGGACAGAAGTGGCTTTTTTGTTTTATAATATTTGGAAGTAATAATTTGACTCATATTATTTTACGAACTGATTTCGTTTGTAAAAGGAATAAAAAACTCCACCAATACTTGAGGTATTGGTGGAGTTTTTTATTGCATAATTTTAACTTAATATTCTTAATTAGAATTCTTCTTATCAGATTTTCCAGAAAACACTTTATAGAAAACGTTTGCTAAAGCGATACCGACGAGAGATACTGCCATCATCGCAAGCCACAAGCCTAAATGACTTTCATCTCCTGTATGCGGTTCTTCAGCTGAAGAATCAGCCGTAGTCGTTTTGATTGGATCTTCCGAAATGTCTTCATATTCCGTTGGATTGGTTTCGGATCCTGATATATCTTTTTCAGGCTCTATAAGAGTGTTTTTAAACTCTATATTTCCAATCTTTTGAGAACTCTTTTCTACGTATACTGTTACTGCTGAATACAGGTTGTTATTTTCATCTACAAGAGCAGTTATGCGTGCTACGAAAACTGTATTGTCGTAATTGACATCCTGCTGAGTTCCCTTATTCTGATAAATTTTGTAGTAGTAATCACCGGGCTGAGATATAGATACATCAAACTTACCCGTTGATACGTCATTAAATATCGTCTGCTCCGGCAAAGGTGCGTCATCCACTGCCTCCACAATAACTGTTCCCGGAGCATTATTGACCTTAAAGAAAATCTCTGCTGTCGTACTTTCCATAGCAAATGCCCATATCGGCATACTTAGCAGGAAAATAAACAGAGAAATCATAGATATTAACTTTTTACTGTTCATCTTTTAATACTCCAAACACAACTATCCGCTCTGTTGTCTGCGGAAATTTACAAGTGGATAGGGCAATGAGCTTATCGCCCTCAGGCTCACGCAATATGGGAGCATGTTCTTTTACATATTTAAGTGCGACTTTAGCTTCGGTAGAGTCAAATATTTCGTCAACTGAAGCATCTGCCTCAAGACACGCGAAGAACTTTACGGAATACACTTTGTTAGATACAGTGAGTGTTCCCGTACGATGAGTATCGAAATAATCCTCATCTAAAAACTTATCAAGCGCACCGAACATCTTTCCGAATTCCATATGATGCCCGTAAATCAGGGAATATGAATCGGAAAAATCACGTGCATTTCTCGCATCAAGGAATATGCTTCCCGACAGGGAATACTTTCCGAATGGGTCCTTGTTGAGATACTCGGTGTTATCGCTACCCTGAAGCACGGGATAGTCAATATTAGTATCGTCAACAGTGAGCCAAGCGACAACGTCTTCAGACAAGGCACTCATATCCCAGCCGTGCTCCTCGTCAACAACGGCGGGGCGGAAACTTCTAAATTCGTCACCATCAGCAAGGTTATATACGAGTACGGTATCGTACATAGTATACCCACCGATAAGAAACAGGAGGAGAAAGAACAGTAGCAGCAGAGAGTCTGTTGCACGGTCTATGTAATTTATTACTTTAACCATCTGCTCCTCCTCCGAAATTTAATTACATAGATCTCTTTTTCTTAAGAATAACTGTTGCACCTGCAATACCTACAAGCATAAGAGCTGCAAACGGAGCAACTGTAAGAATGACACCTGTTGGAATAACACCGCCACGAGTGTTTGTGAATGTAACTGTGGTGTCGCCTTTAATACCGTCACTATTTACATATGAATCGCCTGAACCGTCAGAAACTAATACTGTACCATTTTCAGTAACAACGTAAGTTGCTGTGTAAGTACCGCTTGCATCTGTGATAGTATATGTTGTTCCTACAGGAAGTCCCTTAACTAAAACACTCTCGCCGTGCTTAAGGTCGAAGTTTACAGTACCTTCACCGCCAACAACGTCCAAAGTAATTGCTGAGTTGCTTGTAGCATTAGTAACGTCAATAGCATATGAATCGTTAACAGGACTGTTTACAGTAAGTGTGAATGTGAAATAATCTTCCTTATCAGCCTGGTTGCCTGAAACGTTCATACCAACGGTTAAGTCATATGTTGTGTACATATTGTCAAAGCTACTGCTCTTTACAGGAGTAACTGTTGGGTCAAGAACAGCTGAACTGTCTGTATGCATAAATACGCCCTGAATTGTAAGATCAGTTGCATAACTGCCGTCAGTCTGCTGTGCATACTCTACGTATACATCGATATACTGAGGATTTGTGCTTGAAATATTGTATGGTGAGTCAACAGAATTTTCGGTAATAACATAACGGTATACACCGGCCTCTGTGAAATCTACACCTGTAAAATCAACGGTGAAAGTTTCTGTTGCGTATTTCTTACCGTCTGTAGTTGTGCCATTAGTATCACTTGGCAGACCGTTAGTTACAACTGAAGCATCGCTAAATGAAACGGTGTAGTTAGAACCAACGCCGTTCATAATGCCGTCAAAAAGCGGATATGTATTGTCGCCCTTATATGCTTCCAATGTAAAGCTGAAGGTTGCTTCCGGTACACCTGCATCACTATTCATAATGAGGTTTTTGCTTACAGTAATAGAGCCGCTTCCGGCTGTACTTGCCTGAGTCGCTGCGAATGCAGGCATTGCCATAGCAAAACACATAACAAGTGCAAGTGCTACTGCAAAAATTTTTGATAACTTCTTGTTCATAACTATGAACTCCTTTCAATTTTTGGCTGATAGCCTTATTTATTTTATATTTTAACAGATTTGTTAACCTGTAATAAAGAAATTAAAATCCACGCCGTCGGAATATAAATATTACTTTTCCTTTCAGCGCTTTTTTATTTATTACGCCGTACGTACGACTGTCGCTCTGATCGGAGCGGTAGTCATTGAGCACTACAAACTCGCCCTCACTCAAGGTATAAGGCAGATTTAGTTGAGTATCAACTATCTGAGTGGGATAAAAGACCTCTTCACTCAGGTACGAGCCGTTTAGCAATATGCCTTGCTCGTCTCCGTCTATAGTATCTCCGGCTCTTGCAATGATGCGTCCAAATCGAATTTCATCGTCTATCCGATATGCTACAACATCATCGCTATGGTATTCGCCAAGCTTATACGTAACACACAAGTCGCCGTCTTTCAGCGCCGGGTACATATTGTTACCGCCTAAGCGAAATACGCCAAATATAAAAACCAGTGTCAAGCTGATAATCAATGCAATCACTGCAAGCTTTATTAAAAGATGCAAAGCTGCTTTTTTTGCTGTTTTCCTATTATCAGGCTTTTGATTTGGCTGTTTTTCGGTCACATCATTATTGTTATTATTCATAGAGGAGTATTACCTCCTTTGACGTGACGTCTTAAGTCGCTTAAGAGTTAAGAATATTGCGCCTGTGCCAATCATCATAAACAGAGGAATCAGCCAGTCATATTCTGTTGTAGCGTCCGTAGGAACGCTGAGATTACGATTGTTTACGAAATTAAGCTGTGCCGTTGAGTTGCTTATTATTCTTCCGACACACTGCCCGTTTCCGCTTTGCGAGGCTTCGTTATTGTCTATGGACGAGCCTTCTATTTTAACTGCATAGCCGTCGTTATCTGACTCAGTTATCGTGTACGTGATTGAATCCGACAGGTCTGAAGCACTTATGCTCTCACCGTGCTTTAGCGTAAACGTTGCGACGCCGTTTGTAAATTCCATATCGCCGAACTTGCCGTTAATCGTATCGTCGGACAATACTACGGTGAAAGTAAATTCTTTATCCTTATCACCTGCGTTACCCGTAACTATCGTGCTTACGGTCAGTCCGCCTGCAGAATTGACTATTTCAAATTCCCAGCCAATATCCGTCAAGTCTACTGCACTTTTATAGTTAATACCCTCGTTAACGTCTATCTTAACGATGTATTTTCCTTCCTCAGTGGGTGGGGATTCAAGCGGTTCATTGCTGCCGTCTTTGTAATACTTAATCTGAATCGTGTCGCCTACACCGATGTAGCCATCATTCAAGGTAACTGTTGCCACCTTAGGCTCACCGTTACAGCTCAGGTCATCCGGAGGCTTGTATGTAAACATATCTGAGGTTAAATCAGCTTTTTCGACAATAACCTTTACAGTTAATGTAACGTCACTTGTACCGTAACTACCGATTGAAAGCAGTGAGACCTCCGGATCTTTTTCGTGAGCACTAATAGTTAAGGTATAGACACCTGCATTGGTTCCTGCCGGTATTGTAAGGATACTTTCATCCACAAGTGTGGCAGAGCTAATACCGCCGTTATTTGTGATTGTATACGTAAATTTGCCGTGCGACGAAGTTGTGCCGCTTATGTATGATACCCATTCACCCAAATCCTTTTGGACACTATTGCCGTAGGTTGTGGTAATAACCGTGGTATTAGGATCTTCAGCGCCAAAGGTTTCACGCTGTATGGCAACGATGGTTAAATCGTTATTTTCCTTAACAGGTCCTGTGAATACTTCACCGGTTATAGTTTCTTTTCGCCATCCAAAGAAAAGAAAACCAAAGTCCGGAGGAGGGGTAGGGGGTATCGGAACTGTACCGCCGCTGTTTGTATATTCAACAGCATATTCGCTGTTTTTTGTTGTAGTAAAGGTAATTCTCAGAACCTTGGGGTGCCCTGCACCGATGTCGGTATTAAGCAAAAGCGGATATGGGTCTTTCGGTGTTTTTACAATCTCTTGTACCCAGACAAGCTTGCTTTGCGGTGAATAGGTTGAGCTTACTTTTTCAGGATTCTGAAGCTTCCATGATACTTCACCCGAGTTAAAACACTCTTCTGTTTTACTCTCTGCCTGAGCTGCTTTATCGCTGCCTCCGATACCGCCTACTGCAGATGATGAAAGGTAATAGCAGTTTGAGACTGTACCGGTCCCGTAGTTGTTGCCGTTAACACCAACAACACCACCGACAGAGCTGCCTTTAATCGTGCCTCTATTGTAGCAGTTTATAACTTTGCCGACAGTAGTACTCTTGCTGGTAGTTCCGGTGTGATTCTGTGCTACAATACCACCTATGTATCTTGTACCTGTGACAGCAGCTTCATTATAGCAGTTTGTGACCGTAGCGTTGCCGTAGTTTTGCCCCACAATACCACCGATCTGATCTGTGCCCGTTACTGCGCCGGCGTTGTAGCACTCAGAAATCGCACCTTTAGTGTTATTTTGTCCTGAAATGCCAGCGATCTGGTTTTTGCCCGTTATTGTGCCGATGTTGTAACACCCGTCAATCGTACCTCCGAGATTTTGTCCCGCAATGCCGCCAACAGTGCTGGAATCAACACCATCAATCGACCCGTCATTATAGCATTGCTCCAGCTTGCCGCTATTATTTGTACCTGTGATTCCACCGATTGCGCCAGTACTCCCCGCACCATTCACTGTACCGCTGTTGCGGCAGTTTATGATCTGAACGTTGGAGGTAATGATGCCTGCAATGCCGCCGGCAGAACCAGCCGCGCCTCCGGAAATAGAGATTGTTCCTTCATTGTAGCAATTTTCTACTACTGTATTACTGCCATCGTTTTGCCCCGCAATGCCGCCAACATACATGGTCTTTCGAGTTACCGTGCCTGTGAAGTGGCAGCCGGTTACTGTAGCGCCGTGATTACGCCCCACGATACCGCCGATAGCCATATTGGAACCGCTGCCGTTTTCACCGATATCCCCTTCAAACTTGCAGTTTTCAATACGTCCGTTGGTGCTGTTCGGATAAATGGTACCGGCGATGCCGCCCACATTTCCGCCCGCAAAAATCGTACCTTTCACTGTGAGATTTTTAACAGTACCCTCAGTAATATATCCAAACAAGCCCTGATAGTCTTCGTTTCTATTGATATACAAGCCTGAGACCTTGTGCTCACCACCGTCAAATGTGCCGGCGAAAGGATACTTGGTGTTTCCGATCGGCGTCCATTGGTTATTTTCGTTTCCGTTAAGATCAATGTCGTCGGTTAGCTTAAAATACATTCCGAATCCGTGTTTCGCGTCTGTGTTTATATAGTCACAGAAGTCCAACATTGCTTGAAGATTAGGGATTTCATAAGGCGCAGAAGCAGTGCCGTCACCCGCAGCAAATATGCTGAGGGCAGCAGCTTCGTTGTCGTCTGTTGTTGCTGCTATTGCTCCTCCAACAGGGAGCATAGACAGGAACACTGACAACGTCAGCACCAAGCTCAAAATCCTTCTCTTCATAATGCGGTCTCCTTCGGACAGTGAATAAGCGTAAAATTAAATCGTTAAATCAAATGATGTTTCAATACATTCTGTATCGTAATTAGTCTATTTAGTATATATTAGTCTATTTATTATATATTTTTTATTATAATATATCTATAATAAAAGTCAACACTTTATAAATAGACAAATATAAACTTTTAATTAAATTTAAATATAATTAATATGGTGAATAGGAAACAGATATGATGTGGAAATGAAAATAGATGTGACAACATTTTCTTGTCACATCTATTGCTTAATAATTTTTCTTTAACATACAGCGCACGGTTACACGAGTCTGTCCGCCGACAGTACAGGTGAATAGGGTTAAATCCCACTCGCCGCTTTGCATTTCCTCAACTGCTGTTGCAGACAGGGTTTCCTTTTGCACAACCTCGTAGTTGAACACGTTTCCGTCAACGTCCGTAAAAGTTACGGTATCGCCGATTTTAAGATTCCTTAAACTACCGAGATGAGAGACATAATTATGTCCGCAGATAATCATATTGTTAAGATAGGCTGAGCCACTGTATCTACATGGTGCTATAGTCATACGTGTGTAATCCCACGTTTCCATAACAGGCAGCTCAAGACCTATTGAAGAAGCTGATACAGTTCCGATATACCGATACCCGTCAATCTCAACGGTGGGCATATCCATTTCAGGATTCAGAATATAATCAGGAATAGCCTGAGCGTCAGGGGACAGAGTAAGCTCTCCAAGCTGACTCAAAACGCTGTCAGCTTCGTTTCTTGCCCTGATATCATCCCAAATATTATATCCTACCAAGGCTGCTGATGCTAAAATCAGGAGTATTCCGCATCCGACAAGAAAGGTGCTTAACGTTCGTTTATTCATATGATTCCTTGCTGTTTTTCTTATATTTGATACCCACAATGCAAAGAACTGCGCCTAAGCCAAGGAGTACAGGAACAGGCCACCATAACACACCAGTATTTGGCAGATTTTTGTCAGGTGTTGTATTCTGCGAACTTGGGTCACCGTAAGTATTTGTGAGAGTGAAAGTAACACCCTGTTGGCTTACTGTAGCAGTATATCCGTCAGGTACGTCCTTTTCAATCATTTCCCATCTGCATTCGGGATCAAGATTGCTCCAAGTATATCTCCAGTTGTCTTCTGCTGTTAAGGTCTGTTCATCGTAAATCTCACCATTTTTCAAGAGCTGAACAGTAATCTCGCTCGGACGATTTTCACTACTGTCATTTTTCCAGATTTTCAGGGCTTTTCGTTCAATCGACTTGTCTACTTTTGTGAAATCGCTTTTTGGCTCGATAGTAACGTCATCACTGATATGCATACCGTTTTCATCCCAGTCGGGCACGTGAACAACGGCAGGCTGCGGAAAATAAATTGTATCCTCAACAGACGAATTCACCACGGTAACTGCATCGCCTATCACAAGATAGATACCTGCCGGCAAATCCTTTAAGTATACATCACCGTTTTCATCGGTTTTGCCCTGAGCGTCCGCAGCTATATTATCTCGAGAAACGTAAGCGGAAAGGGTAGACCCAAGCTCGCTTGCGGTTTCAAGATCAAGATCCTTCCACGAAATCGCATAAGACGAAAAAGCTTCGGTTGGAACGTATTCTCCATCCTCTGTAAAATCTGCAACACGATAAGCACTAAACACAGCGTCGGAAATCGCTTCATTTTCGTGATAAAAATGAACGTGTATAGAGCCCTGTGAAGCAGCAAGTACAGTTGATGGCAGAATAAAAGCTACTACCAAGCTCATCAAAAATATAAACTTCTTAAAATAACCGCATTTTTTCATACCTAATGCGCCACCTTTCTAATTCATAGAATTGAATTATTTTATGTCTGGGTATCATTTCCGCCTTTTGAACGGTTTGAATCTGATTTAGAACGCTTACTGAATCTGATTATCAATATAGTAACAACGATTCCGAGAACAGCAGCAATCGGAATAATTATAGCTCTGTTTATCGGCTCACCGTCGTCACTTAAGAACGAGAGAATATTGTTGTTCTGTGGTTGATCTTCAACGTTTTCCACCATAATCCTGTGAGCTCGCACTACGAGTCGATGCGTGTTAACTCCATACGGAGTACAGGTGAACAGCGTACAAAGATCCTTATCAGGTTCTATCTGTATCTTCTCAAGCTCCTTTGGCAGAACGACGTCAACGTTTTCCACCTCATAAGTCAAATCCTTGCTGAAAATATGTAGTGTAAACGTGTCACCGACTTCAAGCTCGCGTATATCTGTAAAGAGCTTGGATGAAGGGAGCCCCGTATGTCCCGAAAGGACCGTGTGAACACCCTCACCGCCGACGGGAAGGGAAGAACCTTCGTAATGACCTACACCTTGCTGGAGCACAGCCTCACTCGTTCCGTGATATATGGGCAAGTGGATATTTACCTTAGGAATATCAATATACCCCATAATTTCGGTGTTTGCAATATTTAAAAGGCTATTATATACCTCTCTTTGCTCATCGTTGAGAGTTGTCATATACGGTGTGGTTCTTTCTAAAAGCGAAGCATTAAAGGCATACGCTTCTTCGAATAACTGCTCACGATCATCGACATTCATTTGAGTTACTGCTTCCTCGTACTCATTTATATGCCTGCGATTTTCAAGCGAGTTTACATAATCAGCGACTGTTGGATACAGCATCAGGGAAAGTCCTAAAAGCAAAATCAGAACAAGACAAGCCGTGACCCATCGTCTTTTACCATTCGTTTTTTTTGTCTTCATAAGTGGTAATTAGGGCCCTCCCTGTTGCCGTATCCGTCAGGGCAGAGCATTTCTGCCCTGACGGATAATGATTTTACGTTAAATCAAATAGTTTAAAGATTAAAGAGATTCCTGCTCTCTTTTCTTTCTTCCTGAAATAACGGCAAATACTGCTACACCTGCAATAAGTACACCACCGAGAACGTAGAATACTGTTGTACCGATGCCGCCTGTTCCCGGAAGAATCGGAATTCTCTGGTTTTCAATTGTTATTGGAAGAAGACCGCTTGAGAATACTCCGGTTGTGTCATTCTTGTCGTATGTCTTATCTGTAAGTGTTTTTTCGCCAAGTGTTGCCTTGATTGATACAGACTGCAATACACCGTTTGCATCAATGTTTGATGAGATTGTAATAATAATAGGAGCAGACAATGCAACATAGTGGTCAGGTGCTTCAACCTCAGTAAGAGTATATGTGCCTGCATCGAGACCCTTAACGTAAATCTTACCGCCGTTAGCTGATGTAATAGTTGTTGCCTGAGCTTTTGTTCCCCAAGCTGTGAATGTTCCGTTATTTATTATTGCATACTGAGTTACGCCGTTAACTGTTCTTGAAAGAATGAAGCCAGCGCCATCAAGTCCGTTTTTGTGAGCAATATCATTGCCAATCTTAGTGATATCAAGACCAAAGCTGTAAACGTAAACGAGATCCTTTACTGTTTCGCCTGTTTCAGGTCCGTTTGGATCATCCGGATTAGTTGGATCCTCAGGTGTTCCTGGCTGTCCCGGCTTTCCAGGTCCTTCCGGTGGTTTTATAGAACTGCCTGTACCTGTAGCATTTGGATTGTTTGTATATTCAATGTAAACTGTATTTTGGTTGCCGGATGATTCTAAAACAGCATCTGTGTTTACTGTAGCCTCATAAACTACTACGATTTTCTGACCGTAAGCAAGGTTTGGATTAAGCTTTTTCAAATCAGCAAACTTAACTGTTAACAAGGTTTTGCCTGAAGTACTGAAGTAGCTTGCAAGCTGTGCTTGAGGAATCTCAACATCATCACCGATTTTAATTGATACAGGTGCTTTATAATCGAATCCTGCAGTCATAGTATCGTGGAAAATATATCTGTATGCATCATAAACTGCATAGTCCTCAGGAAGAGTACCTACAAGCTTAAACTTAACTGTATCGGTTACACCTGCATCGTCGCCCTTAACCTCGCTGTCATCATCCTTTACGATTGTTTTGGTTACTGTTGGGATATCAGCTTTGATTGAAATTGGCTGATTTGTATCTCTGCCGAAAAGCTGAAGAGCAAACTCAGCTGTTACTGCGCCGCTTCCGTTTTTAGTAGGAACGTTTGGTTCATCAATGAAGTAGTAACCTACAGGAGCTGTAATAGTTGAGCTGGTTCCTGTAGCGTTAGCTTTTGAGCCTATTCCGTCAGCATCGGTTTTGATGTTTGCCTTAACGATTGTTGCAAATGCCTGAAGGAAGTCGTGAGTTGCAATAGCAGTATCTTCAAGAATATGTGCAACATCTGCTGCACTTGCTGCTTTTGCAAATGCACTGCTGATAGGAGCAGCTGTTGTAGCTTTTAAGGCAGCTAAAAGGTTAGTACCGTCTACATCATTACCCCAAGCAACGTTGATGAGCTGCTTTTTTCCTTGGTATTCATAAAGATCACCCTTGAAAATCTGGTAAGCAACAAACTGATTATCATTCATTGCAGGAAGGTTTTCGTTGTTATTAATGGTGAGTGTGTACTTGGTTGTGTCTTCAGCCATTGCAGGAATTGCACAAGCAAGTACCATAAATACTGCAAGGATTACAGCTAAAAACCTTTTGAATGTTTTTTTCATCTCGAATCTCCTTTTAGTTGGTTTTGTTTATATATGAAGCTGATATACAGGATATCACATAGATTTTTTCTTGCGGCGTTTATCGCTAAGCAAGAAGTAGGAGGCAATTAAAGTTGCAAACGTCATTAATCCGCCTGTAAGGATGAATAACTCGTTACCCATACCACCGGTAGCAGGGAAGTTTACTATATTAAGAAGTGGATTTTCCACTGTTTCGGTGATTTGCGGATCATCATACTGAGCTTCAAATTTGTCTGCTTTGCCGTCATTATCAGTGTCAACGCCAATCAAAGCACCAACCTGAACGCTTGCACGGTTGAAAATCTTGAAGTCCAAATCGTCTGAGCTCTCGTTTTCGAGTCCGTCACCTTTGTAACTCCATCCTTTGATAGCCTCTTCTTCATCAACCTTGACTACCATAGTTACATTACCGTCTGTTAACGGATCGACGTTAAAAATCTTCCACGTAACAGTATGTGAACCGGGAGCGTATTCGATTTCAACAACGTCATCTTCCTTAACGCTTATATCGTCAGTCGGAACAGTAGTTGTAGAAAGTGTCGTATCAACCCAGCTTGCGCTGACAAATTTAACACCGGGGTCAAGCTTGTCGACGATTATAATGTTTGCACTATTTTCTCTATTGTAGTTTATATAGGAAATAGAATAGGTGATTAGATCTTTGTCATTTGCCTTTGGTCCTACAAGGAAACCGGTATCTTCGTCCTTAATCAGATTGCCAAGCTCTTCGCTTACATCGCTTCCGCCGATATTTGTTTCGGTCTTATGCGGTTTTCCGATAGGATTTCTGACAATATCGGTATCAATTTCATGATCAAATCCGTAGTCATTGTTTACAACTCTTACTACAGCTTTGTTAAGAATTTCAAAGTCCTTGTCAGGTTGAGTTGTGCCTGCTTCAAGCTCTTCATAGTCATTCCAATACTCTTCGGCATTATTCTTGACCTCGACCGTGAGCATAACGTAACCGGATTCTCCTGCACCTGCATTAATATGCCAAATAGCAGTATGAGGATTCTCGGAGGCTTCCGCATCGTTGTATGTATACGACCATCCCGTAGGGGTGCTGATAGCATTGAATGATTTTTCTCCGTCAGGGGATACTACGAGTTCAGCAAATGAAGCACTTACAAATTTTACTCCGTCGTCAAGACGGTCTGTTACAGTTACATCTGCCGAAACGTAATTTCCTTCATCGTCCATTGCAAAGTTTTCCCAATAGATGACGTAAGTGAGTTCATCTCCAACTTCAACGAGATCGCCTTCTTCGTGATCAATCAAAAGCTTTTCTGTCTTTGGCAGATAGTTGAAGTAGTTAACTTCCTCTGTAAGCACTGCTGTTGTTTCGCCGGAAACAGAGTAGGTGTGTTTATCAACATCGAAATCGTGGTTATTGTCCTTGACCGTTGAAGCTCCGTAATAAGTGTTTGTTACGGCACTGTTATCCGGAGCATTGATCTTATGGCTTGCTTTCATAAGCACTACGCCGTCATCAACCTGACTGTCTGTCAATTTTTCCGTTACAGTATATTTTGTTGAGGAATCAAGACCGGTAAACAACAGACCTTCGCCGTCTCTCAATTTGAAATCAGCAATACCGTCTACAAAATTGAGATGCTCTGTCTGATATGTTGATTCGCTCTCATAGTCAAGCTTGGCAGCAAATCCGATTTGCGTATTTCCGTCGAATCCGACACTTCCTACGATTAAATCCTTTTCCTCGAGATGTAAATCATCAGAATAGCTCCAAGTTGAATCATCAAAGGTTGCTACAGGAACAAGATATGCTTTCACAGTCAAATTCTGACCTGATCCAAGAATATTGTGGAAGCTGTCGCCCCTGTTTGAATCAAACAACGTATATGCATTAGCTGTGGCTTTGACATAGACGTAATAATCGCTTCCGTTCTTGTCGATATTTCCGTCTGTGTCTATACCTACAGTGGCATACTTGCCGTTAGCACTGTTGAGCAGAAGACCATGGTTGCTCGTCTTCAGCACAATCTTTTCAATAAGAGCACGCCACGTTCCGTTGTCTTCTCTTGTAGCTTTAATAGCACCGAAATCTCCATTAAGGAGTCCTTCATTATCTTCGAGCTTGATTGTGTAATCGAAATAAGCTTTGCTTAAATCGTCACTGTCAGCGCCGATAGTATTTACTGTTTTAGTAACTAAAAGCTGAGTATTTGTAACACCGAGTTTACCGTTGTTACCAAGATATATGTTGATTAAAATGTTATCGCCTTTAGTTTCGGAGCTAACGGTTGGCAAGTAATACGTATCTGATGTGCTGGTGCTATTTGCACTTGAATCTGCCCAGTTTCCGCTGGGGTCGAGTGACGTAGCTGCAATTTTTTTGGTGTCGTCGGGCTGTTTTGTACCAATACCTGCAGACATATCACCTACGCGCAAGCCGCCTGTAGCTGCAGCAATGATATAATCATCGCCCGGCCTATCGGTGACTTGACCGTTTTCCATATAAGGCTTAGTCTTTTTGCTTTCATCTGTTTCGTTAGGGTTATACCAACACAGATACTCATTCTCGGTTGATGCGCCATCGTCACCGCCGATACCTGAGCCGAATTCACTGCCAAGACGAGGCAGTGCAAAACGAACAAGTCCGTCATTGTTGTAGTATTCAATTAAAATGTAGTACCACTTAGTAGGATCTATTTTTGTGACTGTGTCAAGCTTTGTTCCATTCAAAGACCAACCGCTTGACTCGGTGCCGCTGACTATGCCGCCAACGGTATCTCCATTAGGATTTGAATACAGCGGTAATTCTTTTTGGAACACGTAATAACGGTTTTTATCACTTGGACTAAACGTTAAAACAGGGTCGCCGTAGGTGTATTCGGTATCACCGGTAGCGTAGTCACCATACGGATCCTTATCCTTTTTATACCAGTTAGAATAGAAATAAACCTTTTCGTCTTCGCCATCACCGCTTCTGTTTGCCATAACGTAGTCAGGGCTGACCTTGGTCATATCTATATTTCCGTTTTCGGTCTTGATTTCATCATCAATTCCTACCTCGTAGAATACTCTGAAAGGCGTAGACTGAGTTTTCTTTTCAAGGTATAAATTAGGATTATTCTGCTTCTCCTCATCATTACCTATATTGGATTCATATTTAATGAACTTATCATCTGGATCGGTAGTAACGGTTGCTACCTGCATTGGCAGAGCTGTTGAAGGGATGTTAATATACAAAGCCTGATCATAGCCTAAGTCTGACTTAATACCACCGCTGCCAACTCCTGCGTCATAGTAGTCGTTGGTGGTTTTTACATAAATCTCTATTTCGGACAGCTTGAATTTAAATTTATTATCAATATCCGTTCCGTATGAGGGGTTAGACAATTCATCATTACCCTTGCTGTCGATTTTGTAGTATTGTCTTGTGGAGACGTAGTCGCTTGCGGTTGCAGGCTTTTCGTCCTTATCATAATACTTCAGACCACCGGATGGATTTACTTCATAAAGCTTTCCTAACAGCAGAACGTATTTGATATCTTTAACTTCCATATATTTACCGATTGGGTCCATATATGTCAAAGCATTATCTACTTCTAAATCGTTTTTACCCTCAATAGGATTGAAAGCATCGCCAACCCATTTCAGAATTAATTTACTAAGCTCATATTCTAACCTTGATGGGTCATCTATGTTATCGTACATAGTAGGATAATCAAGAGTTGAGGTATTTATGTCTTCTCTCGGAGGGTGGTACATTGTGTATTCGCCGGTTCCGTATGCGGTACCGGAGCTGGCGTTATTAAACCTCGGGGTTCCTCTGCCTGAATTACTTATATACGTATTCCACCAGCCGCTAATGGTTCTGAAATAATCATATTTGTTTGGCTCTTTTAAGAAACTTGATGGATTTAATGCAGCTTGTGCTATCTGACCATCGTGAGCAGTATTTGCAGTAGCGGAATCCGGATTATCCATACAGATACCAAAATTATAAACAAGAGATTTAAATTTATCTTTATCTGTAGGAATTGAACCATAGTAGTTCTTCTCTACCTGCTGCTTCTGATAAGCGGCGCTGGCAGCTACAAGTAATCCGTTTGCTTCGTGATATCTGTTAATTACGGATTTGCTTACTGAAGTTCCGCTGCAGTCCCACCAGTTTTCGGTATAAACTCTTGACGAGCCGTTCAATCCTGTACTGTTAGGGTTAGGAGCACCGTCGGTAAGCACAACAATGATGGGCTGACGCTGGATTTTAGCCACGGCAGGGCCGACAGCTTCGCTTGCTTTGTCTGTTAATTTGCCGTTAATGTCGTTGTACAACGTGAGCTTTGTATTTTTTTCTGTGGCTAATATCTGCATGCCCTCTTTGATGCCCCACGTTGTATCAGTACCGGCTGACGTGTGGATGGCAGGGATTATAGTGCCGTCGTCAGCTTTTCCGTTATAACTTGATGATATTTTTATTGAGCTGTCCTGACCCGGTTGAGGAACAGCGTTGATTTCAATGATTTTCCAGTCTTCAGGTGTTCCCTTACTGTCAACAAATCTTATCGTACCTGAATTTGTATATTGCTGCTCAAATCTATTATCATAGTAAGTCGGAGTGGAAGCGTATCTGCCGGTATCACCGGTATAACCGTTATTGTGTAATGAGGGTGAAGGGTTACTACACTGCGCAATAGTGAAATAACGCTCTTCATTGTTGTGATAACCTTTGCTCTGATTTGATTTACGCTTTACATGTGTTTTTTCGTATCTGCCAAGAGGCATTATCGTTTCTGCACCAATGTTAAATGAAACAAGTGCCACACGGTTAAAATCGCCTTTCTCCATCAGCAAATCTACTGCTGCATTCAGTGCATCGGTTGTATATTCAAGACGGGGATTCTTATTGGTTTCTCCGCCAATTACGGGTTTCTCATAGTCAGTATCAGTGAACTGACTTTCACCCTGGCTTGACATAGATGCAGACGTGTCAAGAACGAATACTACGTCAAGAGGCTGAAGCTTATCAGGTCTTTGGCTTGAGCCAAGTGCGGAGAATACGTGCAGGAAGTCGCTGCCGTTCATAATTTGGATATTCTCGCCGTTTACGTCAATATCGCTATTACTGAGCAGGTATCTGTCTATAGTGTTTTTGTCGATACCGTCCGTTGTCATATCAAGCTCGATACTGTCTGTAAACACAGACTTATCTGCCCACACACGGCCGGCTCTTCGTGAATTGTCACGCAGAGCGACAAGGTTACGATAGCTGTCTGTCGTATCGCCGTCCGCAGTATGCTCTACGGTTCCGGGCGTAATATCGGCAGGCACTATAAGTCCGCTGAAGCTTGGTAAAATCAAGCACAGACAGAGTAGTACCAAAAAAATTCTGCGTATCGTTGACTTCTTTTTCATAACGTTCTCCTAACTATAGATTATATTTGAGATTTAATATAATAATCATAATATATATTTTCAGACGACAGTAATATATCACGAAAACTCAAATATGTCAATATGTAATTTTTAAAAGTTACAATTTGTAACAATTTAATTTGTCCAAATATGTCAATATGTAATCTCTGGACAATAAAAAAAGGAAAGAACACTGAGTTCCTTCCTTTTTAGTCGATAATTATTTATTTTTATTTATCCCAATGCCACCATGCTGAAAACGAGAGCAAAGAGTGCAACGGTTTCGCAAAGTCCGACAACGGTGATGTACTGTGAGAAGCCCTTTCCTGTTTCAGCTAATGCATCCGCACCGGCAGCACCTGCCTTGCCCTGAAAAACAGCTGAAAGTGCCATAGCCACACCGGAGGCAATTCCAAGGCCAATTAAAAATGCAGGGTCAGCATCAGACCCTTTCATCTGTTGCATCAAAAGGAATCCGTAAATTGTCTGTGTAAGAGGCGCACCGGCAAATACGGTAAGGATGAAAGGAGCTGCTTTATTATTCATATAGCACTTCTTCCATGAGCCTATTGATGCCTGACCTGCAATACCGATACCGATTGCTGAACCGATTGCGGCAATTCCCATAACTAA
>JAFLRZ010000019.1 GCA_022511225.1 Eubacterium sp. | reverse complement strand
AAGAAATCAGGGCATTCAAAAACTTCTCCGAAATCTCTGTTTTCATACAGAACACCTATATATTCCCAATTCAGTAAATCCTCAGATTTATACAACAGCACTTTTCCAATGCCGTCTTTACCGGAACCGATAACCATATAGTTTTTTCCATCAATAACAGTTACTTTCGGATCTCTGAAATCCTTACTGCCATCACAGGGTGGGTTCATAATTATAGGATTGCCCTCGTATTTTTTGAAATTAATTCCATCCTCACTCATAGCAACAGACTGAGTCTGACCGTATTTATCCGACACGGATGTATAGAACAAATACATAATTCCGTCTTTTTGGGTGGCACTGCCTGAAAAACAGCCGCCGTCATTTTCATAAGGCATATCAGGCTTAAGTGCAATCGGCAGTTCTTCCCAGTGGATTAAATCGTCACTGACAGCATGTCCCCAATGCATAGGTCCCCATTTGGCTTCCTTTGGATTATGCTGAAAAAATGCGTGATATTTCCCCTTAAAATAAATCAACCCGTTCGGATCGTTCATCCAACCATATTCAGGTTCAAAATGATATTTAAATCGTTTCATAATTAAATCCATTACAAATTTATAAATATTATATTATTTCTCTCAAAACACTCGTTTTATTTATTCGATTAAATTAAGTATATCATATTAAACCGTTATTTCAACAATGAACTTTATACAATCTCTCTATAATCTCTCACCGTTTTGCCGCCGGTCGCTCTCGTTCGGTTTTCAAAATCGCAGATTTTAGATCTCTGAAAATCTCACAAAAAAATCTCAACAAAACACAAAAGAGAAAATTGCCCTTAAATTAACGATAGATTGAGGGCGATTATAGACGATTTAAGACCATTTGGCATAGAAAAAGATCGGATATCTAAAACATCCGCTCAGCCCTGCCTTTGTTTATTTTTCGTCAAGTCAAGGATCGTCACTTGATTTTATAATCCGAAAACAATAATACTTATCAAAACAATTAAAACAAATAATATACCGATAGTAATATCTTCTTCAATGATAAAATCAATTATCTTAAATATAATGTTATCATAATCATATGATTTTTCTTTTGCTTCTTTTACAAGTAATACAATAAGGAGAATAAATATTGATAACAGTATCAAAACAAGAAAAATCTTAATCACATTACACCTCCGGTTTGATTGCATAGTATTCTTTTAACTAAATTTAGCCAAGACTCATTTGGTTTTCGAGTGAATTTTTTTATTAAAACATTAGTGATAAATTTCATACCCTTTGATAACCACTCAAAGATAATAAGAAAGTTTTTATACCTTTATTAATCATATACAATTTTTAAGCTATACCGGCTAATTTTGTAATTTTTTGCAATAATCCATCAATGCCCCACATCCACAACAATGAACCATATAATACATTTGCTGTAATCAATGCAATTAATACGATAGTATTCTGAATAATAAGACAAAAATGTAAAAATCCCTGATATTACACCACCAACAATTGCCGAAGCTATATGTCACTTGGATCACTATTATTTACTGGATTATTATTGTAGTAAGCAAATAGGTTATTGCCTGCAGTAGCGTCTTTTGTATTGTAGTATGTTGTTACGCCATTGACTGTTTTTGATGTTCGGATACCGTCTTCGCTATAAGTAATCCCTACTCTGTTTGGATTGGGACAGTGAACCTCCCCCCTGTCCCATGCAATTAATATAGTTTGTAAGATATTAAAACATAAACTATGTACTTATTATAGAGGCAAATTTGAAATTATCACTATTCAGTTCAGAAAAATCAAAAAATTCTTTATTGAAAAAATAATATTTATGGATGTAATACTTTTTTCCATTACTAAACTCCATAATTACTTTACTTGGTTTATGAATGATTTTTACGCATTTATCCTTTTTTATTCTTATTTGAATCTGTTTTGCGTTTATTAATATGATATCTTCTGAGTCTATTTTGAAAGATATGATTGTGTTTGCGTAGTATTTGATTAAATACAAGCCAACAAGCGAACCTATAATAAAAATGACACCTACTATTATCGAATCAGCAGTTTGTGAATGCTGTATTGTATAAATAAAAGCAACACTAGCAATAGTTATATATAAACAAACAAGAATTTTTAAAACTTTATAAAGTATTTTAATAAACAAAATGATCATCCTTTTGCTGATAAAATTATTTTGCCAGTTTTAAATATTTTTACATTTCTTTTTATAGCATGTATATATACATTAACATAGTTGCTTTTTTTGAATAAGATTTAATTTAGATCCAACTTCTGAAAATGTTGTTTTACAAAATATACCAGTATATCCACCTCTAAGAGATATATAGGGATATAGGTATTATCTCCGTCAGTAATTTGAGCAAGATTTCTACCGTTTTCCCACGAATATTCCTTATCGCCATAGGTAAGTACATTGCAATTTTCATCATAAGTGAGCTCTACACCATTTACTGAAACAAGCTGGTCTTTCCATCCACTATTTGAATAGGTGAAGGCTGTTGTTTCCTTTGGTGTTGAAGTAATATTTTCACTTAAACAAAGCCATATTTTTTGATTGAACTTGGAGCGACGGATAATTATCATCTTTGGTACAGGGAACCGTCCCCTGTACCATTACCCTATTCTATTCTTTCAATATCAAAAGCATAATGTAATTTTTTACCATATTTTATAAGTATTTGATCATTGCGACTTATATTTTCAAGTTTACTTATATATTTTCTGCTCGAAATAATAGGAGTATTATAAACCAACTCATTTCCTTTATCATCAACAACATAAAATGTATAGTTTACCATATAATCTCCTACACTACCCACTCTAACATAGTCTGTAACTGTCCCTTCTTGAAATTGTGGGCTTGTTTCCCAACTTAAAAAGCTCAAAATTATACAAGCGGTAATAGCGACACAAATAATTATTGTTTTAATTACACTATCAGAACAATTCGATTTATTAAATCTATCTATGATTTTATAAATGATAAAAGATACCGCTGTAATTACTATAGCAACTACTATGATGTTGCTACAATTATATTCAAATAAACTCATATTTTATGCCACACCTAAAATTCCTACAGTTTTTGTCAAAAAGGTATTGAATGCTGTCGTAAGTCCAGCTTCTCTAAACCAAACTCTTCTTCCAGTTTTTCATCCTTTTCCAATACCAAATGCAGATTTTATATACTTGGTATTTTTAAAATAATTTTTTGTTTGTTTTGCAGTAAAGCTTTTTTTGATAACTTAAGCTTAAGTCCCTTTTTTGAATAAGATTTAATTTTAGATTCAACTTCTGAAAACGTTGTTTTACAAAATATACCAGTATATCCATCTCTAAGAGATATATAGGGATATAGGTGTTATCTCCGTCAGTTATACTCTTGAGATTGCGTCTGCTTTCCCACGAATATTCCTTCTCGCCACAGGTAAGCTCTACTCTGTTTTGATGTAGGACAGGGAACCGTTCCCTGTCCCACCTAATTTAATTGTTAAAAAATAAAATAATTTGCACCATTTATCCATGTTTTAATTATTTGAAATATAACAAAGAATGTCAACACTGAATATATTAACGATATTATGATTTTAATAATTAATGGCTTTGATTTTATTCTTGAAAATGTAGCTTCTAATTCCCAGTTTAATAGTGATAAATAAAATACAGATAGCATAATTAATAATAATATTTTTGTAATATTACCACTAACTATTATTGAAATAATACTCATTATTAAACTGAAAACTGCAATTAACACAATTACTATATTCTGATAATAATAAAATTTAGGGAGTTCTTTTTTATAATTAGTATAAAGTAATTTTTTAATAAAGCTTTTTGTTTTATTTTTCTTTATATATGATTTGCTATGATGATTCCTAATGCTTAAGTCCAATACTGAATTTAAAAAAGCAAATTTATATATTAAAAGATAAAAAAAGAATAAAACAAACACTATCGGAATTTCTAACTTTTGCATGCTTTAACAAACCTTCCTAAACCAAATCTCAACAACCAACTACTTCTATTTGCACTAAACAATTCTTTTTGTAAAGCAAGAACTTCATCCATCGTTGGCATATTGTCATGCTCCAACTCAAGAAGCAAAGGTTCTTTCGCTTTCGTCTTTTTAATGTTCTCCATAAATATTTCAAAATTCACATATGAATACCGCCACAAATTTCGATTTATTGATTATCATTAACAAAGCTATTATAGCATACAAAAAAACAAATTCAATATTTAACTGGACATTCGCAATCGGTTGTGGTATTGGTTGTGTTGCGAAAGCACGGGCTCATTGTTGTAAAACATAACAAAACTCAAAACCAATCTCAAGGTAAGGAGGGAGAAATTGCTTCTTCCCTTGAGATTTTTTATGCCTAATAAAATTCATTGGTCTGTGAAAATCTCACAAAACAAAATATGTTGGCAGAGGTATGAGAACCTGCCTTGCGGTGCAAGGCAGAACCTTGTTATTCGCTACGCTCATAATAAGGATTCTTCGAATCCTTTTACAATCATATTAAGAAAAAGAACGCAAATTTTGATACAAATGACCCCCCTTTACCCATAGGGGGGACAAAACTATCAATGGGGTTCACTTTTGCTGAGTAAGGGGGTCATTTTTAGTAAAAACACCCTGTTTTATAACAGGAAACATTTATTGAAAATACAAGTGATAATCTCCGTGTGCTTTTCGGTCAATATCTTCCTGCGTTGTGAAAGCAACTTTTGCCTTTCGGTGGGTGAGCGAATAAATCACATCATTTATTTCATCTTTGGTTCCGCCTTGAAAAGTAATTTTGCCGTTTAGCGGATAATAAGCTTCAGAAAATGCTTCAGCAGGATAACCGGCTGCAATTAAGTTACGAATGGTTGTCTCATTTAGTTTGTTGCATAAACCGTTTTCATTAGCAGCTTGTAGTTCCTTATCCTTTGCAAACAAATACCATACCACCAAGTTTTGTGGAGCAAGATCAACAGCACCGTAAAAGAAATGCTGATAAATGACCGGGGAAGAATCTTCAAACTCCTCAATCGTTTGCTTGAGCGCTTTTTTTATGATTTTATTTAATTTTTTTCTCATTCTATACACCCCACTATTTTCGACGGTAAGTTACTATATTAAACTACATAAATATTATAAGTTGTTACATATGAAAAAGCAAGAACCCTAATTTCAACTTGTATCAAAATTAGGGTTCTTATTTGGATAGGGTTGACAAAAAAGATACATTTGGAAATTTTGTGCATGAAATACTATCTTCGTAATGCCGATCCCTTTTGCATACTTTTCCGCAGCATAAATCAGCGTTGTTCCTATGCCTTTATTCCTGTATCCCTCTGCCACAGACAAATCATCCAGATAAATAAAACCCTCATCCCTATATACTTCAATTGAAAGAAATGCAACAACATCATTTTCATATTCCGCAATGCATATCCAATCTTCTTTGTCTAAAAAGAACTTGTCCAGATAGCCAATGCTTCAACATCGCCTCTGCTGTTGCATACAACATAGTAATAATTGGTGGTGCCTTCTGAGTTGGTGTACTCAATTAGTGAAAGATTTCCAAAGCTGTTGTAGCCGAAACGAAGCTCCGTATCGCCTCTCTTTTCGTAGATAAGCTTATCGTCAAAATACTAACAATAGCTTTTCCATCCGTAGCTTGCTGAAATGAAACGCTATCTATCGGCAAGCATCACCTTTTGGCGACAAAAGACAAAGTTTTTTGGTGTACTCCCTGACATGTGCCAAGGGATAACAACGGCAATGCTTGCTGGTATGTCTCATCTTTTAAAAAAGAAAGAAGGTTAGAAGTATAAATTAGCTATTAAGTTTTTTTAATGCTGTCTTGGCATACTTGCGCCAGCCAGAGTGTGTTGAGTTTTGAAATCTCTCAAAATAACAACGAAACTCTTCTCTTTTAAATTGACCCAGAGCACAAATAGCTTGTAACCGAACCTCTTCATCTTCCAGCAAATCGATTAGTATTGGAATTGCACTTTCTTCCTTTAATTTTCCAAGAAGCAAAACAATCATTTGTCTGTCTTGTCCATATGAAGGATCAGATATTATTTTCAAATAGTCATCGATATATTTTTTTGAACGAATTTGATATAGCCGGTCACCGATAGCCCATTTATCAATTTCTGGATTATTAGAGTAATAATCTTCCAGAAGCATAGGAACTACTTCTTCCAATCCTTTATGATGAAACCAACCCAACAGATATTGCTTTTCATTTTTCAATTTCGCCATTTTATAATATTTAATCACAACCGGGAGAACTGTATCTTTATACTTTGGTAGTAAACTTTCTGCCTGATTTAAAACTTGAAAGTTAAATCCCAAATTCAGTAACTCCTGTTTGAAATTCAGCAATATGCTGTCTGGATTCATTTTCATTTGCTCTTCATGAGCTTTATACTGTTCTATCATACGTTTCACTAAACTAGGATTACTGTTAATATCGTAATTACTCACTATACTACCTCCAACTACTCCAAAGGAAATACTTCTATCAATCCACTGTCTACAGCCTGTTGCAACGGGCCAGTCAAATGAGCAATTGTGTATAAATGCATTTTAAGTCCCTCACTTTGTGAATATAGTACAAAATCTTTCAATTGGTTTGTATATGACAGTGTTCCCGAATAATTTTTTACCTCAGATAAAACAGTGTCGGTTAAGCCATCTGGTATCCGATATGAAGCTGTTATAGTAAAAACGAATTTCAGTATCTACTACTCCATCAATAACACAGGAGTTTCCTCCTGTGTTATTTTTGTTTTGGCCAAGATTTGGCAGATTCACGTAGATGAAAAGTTGAAAGGGAACTTTTTATTTAATTCATCTACGGATTTTACTATGTTATTTACTACCTATATATATAGCTCATCATTCAACTACTGATTTCCGTTATCAGCTATTTAGGAAAAGATTCCTTATTATATTTGCTGTCAACACAAGAAGTCGTTTCTCGTGTTTTCTTACTCATAAATTTTTCCTGTTCTATTCTTTTTTGCATTGCTATTCTCATATTATCACTGCGATAAATCCTGACGATTCTCTCATATAAACTTTCAAGGGCATTGCTTTCTGAAGGGAATCCCATTAAATTATACTCAATCCCTCGTTCTCTAATAAAAGTCTCCCAACGAAAATGATTTTTTCTAAGGCAATATCCTTCACTAACACTATTATCGAAAGAAACAATATTAGGATCAATTCCATTCTGCTCTAAAAGCCTTTTAAACTCCGTCCTAGTCAATTACTCACCCCTCAAAAATAGCAATTATTCCTTTTAGTATAAGTTCTTCCACGGTACCATCCAAAATTAAGTATTGCGTTCCTCCGCCTATTTGGCAAAACCATGGTGCTGCCTGCCCGCTTAAAACCTGTATAGATTGTTGTGTCTGTAAAATAGTTGTTGCTTGACCAATCTGATTATATATGATTCTGTCGGTGTCCCACTTGGGCAACAAACCTTCCACCAAAATCACCAGTGCGTTGAATTAAAATTCCAGCATCCAATGTAAGTTCCTCAACAGATCCCCAAAGCCATTGTTCGGTGGATAGTATGATTGTAACGCAGTTGTTGTAGTAGCACTAGTTGCACCAACACTTACAGTACCAACCAATGCACTACCGCTAGCCATAACCGCTTCTGTGGTTGCTGTTATGCTGCCAGCTAATGCAGCACCTGTTGCCATGCCAACACCTGTACCTATTAGTGCACCAGCCGCAGCGCCTATCCCAATACCAGCCCAAACATTACCGCCGTTGCTAGCTGCATCATCGCCTCTGCTGTTGCATACAACGTAGTAATAACTGGTAGTGCCTCCTGAGTTTGTGTACTCAATTAATGAAAGATTTCCAAAGCTGTTGTAGCCGAAACGAAGCTCTATATCGCCTCTCTTTTCGTATATGAGCTTGTCGCCCATATACTAGTAATCGCTTTTATAAGCAGCTTGGTGAAATGAAATGCTATTTACCAGCAAGCATCGCCTTTTGGACAAGCTTTCAAAGATATAAGGAATATTCCTGTCAAGTGCCTTGGTAGCACAACGGCGATGCTTGCTGGTATTTTGTTTTATGTTGTTTCAAAATTAACAAAATTGCAATATCTTTTCCCACACTGGTTGCACTTAAGTGTAATCCATATCCATGTAAAAGCATTATCAATTTCGGTTGTACCAAGATCTATGAGTTCTTGATAATCAGGATATTCATACTTAATCTCAACGGAAAAAGTATTATCGATGCACCTTTTACAAACAAATGGCTTTGCTAAAATGAATTTATCGCATTTTGTTTCGCTCTTCTCATATCCATCCAGGTCACTATCAAAAACCGAAATAGTCTTACCGCATTTTTTACAACAAGCATCAACCACAATTTTTTCATTTATTGGTTGCAAATGCATTCCAGAAAATAGGTCCCGTTTAATATCTCCAGCAATTTGCACTTCAAATTCATGTGAATTGCAGCATGTAAGCATTCCTTCGATTAATGTATTCTCGCCATCCATTTTCTGGCAAGTTGTTTTAAAATAAGATTGTATTTTTCTCGGAATCAAGTTTTCTCTCCTTATTTAAACAAACTTCTAACCCAAGTAATTATTTTTCCAACAGAGCCTGGGTTACTAGATAGCATATTAGACATTTTGCTTACTATGTAGTTGGTACTTTGTCTTGGACTAACCACTTCCACTAATTTATTTCTACCAGTTTTGGCAATACCAATGACATCTGGACGCCTTGTCCCATTCAATCCCATTGTTTTTAGTGCTTTGTTTAAGCCTATTTGTGAGTACTGTCCAGATGCCGCCATTTTACCAGCTTCCATATTCGTTGCTAACTTGTGTAAAACAGAGCCATGGGCATTTCCAACCACAGTAGTTCGGTAATCAAAGTTCAATACGCGTGTAACGACCTTTGTCTTCTTTCGTGAGTTTCCAACTCTGCTTGTCCATATCTTCTATAGATTGATTTAACATAGTTGACAAATCATATGGAAGGATATTCATTAAATCTCTATAATTCTTCTTGTTGTAAGCAAGCCTTATAAATGATTTATTCGGCTTAATATAATTCACATTCTTTTTATAACGATTTGGTACTGCTCTTTTAGATAAATATATATATTTTACCTTAGAACCCATATTACTGCCTAATATACCGTGAATATAAAATGAAACACCAATATCCAATACATCACAGTAGTTGATTGTAAATTTTTTTCTGAATAAGGTATGCACTATAACTTTGTCTTTCTCAAAAGATGCTACAGATAGAAAAGCATTTGCATGGTAAATAAGTATTATCAACCACATGATAAATGGACAAATGCTGTAAATAGGTATAAGGTATTTAATATCGTTATATTTATCGGATGCAAATATAGCGAATAAACATGGTCCTATAGCTGCTGCTAAAAAAATATACACAAAAAAACTTCCATATATGTGCCCAAGTATTTTTTCACACTAACAACCTCCAATGAAATTTTTTATATCAAATAGATTATCTCTCCAGGTCGGTGGTTTTGCTGGATGTGTAAATTGAAATGGGTTAAAAGATTTGTTTGAATTTGCATTGCTCTTTGCTGTTTTGGTGTTAGCATTTACTCTTTTTGCCGTATTATTTGAATTTGCTATTTTCTTATTAGTTTTAGATTTAGGATTGTAAACATTATTATATGCCATACTCATTATACTTGTACCAAATCCAATAGTAGTACTCATTATAAGATCTTCTGATATTTTACCTAAAGACAGCACTATTTCTGCCACTACATCAGTTAGACCAAAAGATAATGCTCCTTCAACAATTGCACCAGACACAGCACCAATATCAGTATTCCATATTTCTCCGGAATCATCTTTTCTGGTAATAGAATTATTATTGCCGTAGGCAAACATATTGAAACTCAATACACCTTGCCCCGTTGAAACATTTTCATCTGCATTAATAAACCTGCCAACTTCAGGATTATAATATCTTGACTGAAGATATTATTCGTTCAAGTCATAGTCATAATAATATCACTTATACTGCATAGAATTGATATTACAAAGCTTTGATAATGTATATGTGCTTTCCACACTTAAATCGTATGTAGAATGTTTTCCGCTGACTTTATATCCCCAAGAATCATAATAATTTATTGAAAGGGTATTTTCCAGCTCGTCTATAAACCCAATTATGTCGCCCATGGCATTTTTCAGATAATAGAAGATATATTCCTCAAAGTTTACTCTTACAAGCTCTTTGCTTTCATTGTACATAAATATCATTTCTTCATATTTTGTACCGTCTTCTGCTTGCTTGTACTCTAAGGTTATTCTGCCGTCCTCTGTGGTGTAATATGTGGTTACTCCCTCATACATTTTGGACGTTCTTATTCCGTTTTCGTCATATGTATATGATATTATATCTTCTCAATTCCGTCATCATTCACATATGATATCGAGCCTAACTGTCTTCCGTTTATCCAGTTAAATGTACAATCCCAAAGCTTAACGGGGTTACCCTGTGAATCGTACAGAATTGTATCTTCTCCTATTTCTGCTACTTCATCAAGCCAGATTTCGCTTTCATACTCAAAGTCCATATTTTCTACACTTTGAGCTGCTGATGTAATCTCTCAGCGTGTGTATGGATATTTCTTTACCGTCTGTACGTATCCTCTGTTATCATAGGTGTAGACTACAGTATTTGATGCACAATTGTATTTATAGTCCTCGATTTGCTATGCAACAATTCAACAAATTTTGCATTTTTATTTCAAAAGAGGGGGAACGTATCCCCCTTTTTTGAAATTAATATAAAAAGCACTTCGGTCTTATTCTAAATATTCACCCTTAACTGTAACTTCATATGGTTCTAATGGCTTTTCTTCATTTTCTATATAAAATAAAAAGTTGAAATCAGTTTTTTTCAATATGTCATTAATTTCATTATCAGTTTTAAAATTTTCATTAATATAGATGTATGCGTCCACATTAATATTACTATTAGCTACAATTGGAAATGTTGGTTCTAAATTTACCGATTCTGGTATCATATAAATATAATCATCATATATAGTTGAAATAAAGCCACTTAAATCATATTTAGAATTATTGTTCATTGTAATAGTTAATTTTATAAGCTTATTGTATTCTTCAGGTATAGTTGCAATCGATTGAAAATAATTTGAAAACTGATCTGTTTCATCATCACTTATAAAACTATCATACTTAATTATTATTTTTACAGAATTTTCTATCTCTTCTTGATACGATTTGGAATTGTTACTATCAACATTATATACATTTTTACTACTATGCATAGAATTAATAAATACAGTAATTGTAATAATTATTAAACCTACGGCAAAAATACTGCATAATATAATCTTTTTTTTACTCATAATATGTTCACCTATTTTAAAATGCAAATATATATAACAGCTCTTTTATATTCTTTAAATTTTTCTAAATTATACAAATCTTTTAATGAATTGTATGTTTTTTTCTATTTACCGATTTATATTTACAAGTTTATTATACCACACGGTAAAATATATTCAATATTTAACTAGACATTTGAAAACAGTTGTAGTATTTGTTGTGTTGTTTTTTATAATTTTCTCTAAAAAGTCACACTCTGCCACTATAAAATTTAAAGTACCTCTACTGCAAAATTTGGTGACAAACAATATAAAAAACTAAATTATATATTTCATATCATTAAATTATATATTCGATTTTCAAAAGAAAATGTGTTAAGAACAAATGTCAAAACAAATATGAGTGAATTTTGTCCCATAAACTATTGTATTATCTTCTCAAATGCAGTAAGATAAATCTAAGGTGATAATATGGCAAATAAAAAGCAAATCATAATCAACATTCTTGATATTCTCAAAAGATATACTGACGAGGATCATAGGCTTTCGCAAAGGGAGATTGCTGAAATTCTTAAGAACGAATACAATATGACTGTTGAAAGAAAATCGATTAAGCGCAATCTGTCAAACCTCCTTGAATTCGGCTATCCTATCGAATACAGCGAGTCAATACGTATGGTGCCAAATAAGGTAACCGGCGAGCTTGAAGAAAGCTATATGCTGTCTGATTTTTATCTTGAGCGTGATTTTACAGATGCCGAGCTTCGACTGCTTATTGACAGTTTGCTGTTTTCAAAGCATATTCCATACAGTCAGTGTAAGGAATTGATTGAAAAGTTGGAGGGTCTGTCAAATAAATATTTCGAGTCAAAAATTAAGCATATCCGTACTCTGCCTGAAAACAAGCCTGCTAACCCACAGCTATTCTATACGATTGGCATTCTTGACGAGGCAATCAGCAAGGAAAAGCAGGTTAAGTTTCATTACAGCTTTTATGAAACAGATAAAAAGCTTCACCCACGTAAAGACAGCAACGGCAAGCCGAGAGAGTACATAATCAATCCGTATCAGATTGTTGCTACTGACGGCAGATACTATCTTATCTGCAACAATGATAGATATGATAATTTGTCAAATTACAGAGTGGACAGAATCACTGACATAGAGCTTCTTGATACTCCCGCAAAGCCTATGCGTGACGTTAAGGGTGCCGAAAACGGCTTTGACCTTTCAAAGCATATGGCAGAGCATATTTATATGTTTACAGGTGATACCGTCAGAGCCGAGTTCATTGCAGAAAAATATATCATCAGTGATATTATGGACTTTTTCGGAAACGACGTAGTTTTCTCTAATGAAACAGAAGATAAGGTCACTGTTACTGTAACGGTGAACGAACAGGATATGCGTTTTTGGGCATTGCTGTACGCTTTACAGATTAAAGTTATTTCTCCGCCATCTCTTGTAGAAAGCGTGAAAAATGATATAATGAAAGCGGCAGAGAAATATAAAGGATAATAATTATAAAAAAAGATATATGAAAGGTTATGTGAATTAAAATGAAAAAGTTAGTTAAAATTTTATCGGCAGTTTTATGTATAGTGCTCGCTTTCGCCTGCTTTTTTGGATGTTCTAAAAAGGTAGAGTCAACGCCTGTCGAGCCCAAAGATTTCAGAGTGTCTGCGTATCTTGTTGCAAATGGACTTGATGAAAAGACCTTTGATTCATCAAATTTAAGCCGTGTAACAGACATTATTATGTTCGGTAATGCAAACTATGACGAACAGGGAAACGTGACCTTAACAGATGCTTTTGAAAAGGATATTGAGGTAATTCGTAAATTTATGACCGGTCAAAATCTCTATCTTAATATTTTAGGACCCTCCTCGCAGTCTGATTCAGACAACTGGAATGACCAGATGTACGACCTTGCCGACAGGAACACTGCCGCATTTGAAAGCGGAATACTTGAACAAGGTATAAAGACTGTGCTTGAGAAGTACAATTTTGACGGCGTAGTATTTGACTATGAATTTCCGCTCAGAAGCAAGGATTGGAAAGCCTTTGATAAGTTTATCATAAGCCTTGATTCTGTACTCGGAGATAAATATAAAATTGGTATGTCAATGGTAGGCTGGAACTTAAAGCAGTCGAAGGAGGCAATGGACGCCACAGATTTCTTTGAGATTATGAGCTACGATTTATGGGATGATAACGGCTATCACGCAACGATGGACATTGCTGCTGATGATATTTCACTCTTCGTAAAGAAGGGCTATGATAAGGCAAAGCTCGATTTGGGTGTGCCGTTTTATGCCCGTCCGACAACTAAGGAGGCCTACTGGTATAATTATAATGAATATTATGACAAGATTTCTGATGACGGACTTTATGAGGATAAGGGACTGGGATTGACCTTTTCCTTTAATACTTATGATATGATTGAAGAAAAGACGCAGTGGGCGCTTGAAAACGGTGTCGGCGGAATGATGATATGGCATTATTCCTGTGATGTTTCGGCTGATAATGATAAATCGCTTTTTGCTGCAATAGACACGGCTAAACAAAACGCTATAAATAATAAATAGATGCACCAACGGACAAGACAATGTAATCTGGCATTTTTAGTGATATATTGTAGCTAAATGAGATAGTAGCTATTCGTAAAAGCCTTCTTGCCTATTGCAAACTTGATACGCTCGTAATGGTTAGGATTCTTGAAAGGATGCACGAGCTTATTAAGTAAAATATTTGTAAACTTTCTTTCATTTTGGACCAAGTATGCTACGGAATTACGATTATGTGGCGTGTAACGAGATAAATGATTTAGAACATGGAGATAAAATTATGTAAAAAGGTGTTTATGAAGGAAGCCATACAAGCTCCCTTAAAAAGAAAATACTAATTTTAGGTGAATCTCATTACTCCAAAGATGAAAATAATGATTTTACAACTGAAAGCGTTATTAACAACTATAAAAAATATTTTTGCAATTCAAAGGAATATCAAAAATATCAGTTCTTTCATAAAATAGCGCAATCTTTTAATATTGATAAAGATAATACCGCGGATGAATTTTCTGAATTTTGGGATTATGTTTATTTTGGAAATTATATTCCCGATTTATGTGGAATAAAAGACAACAGAGCAAAAAATCATGTAAAGAAAGAAGGAAACAGAAAAAAAATAACAATGAGCTTTTTGATTTCATAAATAATAACGATATTGATGTTGTTTTTGTTTTCAGCAGATTAACATACAATAATATGCCAAGTTTATCAAAAAAACATATTAAACAAGAAAATTTAAAAAATGCTGATAATGGAGATATACGAATTGGAAGGTATAGAGATTATATTAAACATTGTAAATATCTCGCAAATGTTGAGCATCCGAATGTTGATGTCTTGTTAAATAGGAATATAGATGTCTATGGTTTGAGACATCCATCAGCATGGGGAGGATATAAAATTGAAAACTATAGTAATGTATTAGGTAAATTATTTGAGGTATTAAAGAATTGATTTATGTAGTTTCAGACCTACACGGTTATCCGCTTGAAAAATTTAAGAAATTGCTCCAAAAGGCTGAGTTTTCAGATGATGATTTTCTTTACATATTAGGCGACGTTATTGACAGGAATGGTGACGGCGGAGTTGAAATGCTCTGCTGGCTTTTGGAACAGCCTAATGTTCAGCTCATTCTCGGTAATCATGAGGCTATGCTTCTTTCCTGCTCGTTTGTATTTGATGAAATCACAGATGAAAGCATAGATAAAATTGATGCTAAAGATCTCAGTATACTTAGTACCTATACGAGAAACGGCGGCGATGTAACGCTGAATCATTTAAAATCGCTTTCGCCCGAAACACTTGCGGAAATTTTTGATTATCTCCGTGACACGCCTGTTTATGAAGCGTTGACAGTCGGCGAAAAGGATTTCATTCTTGTTCACGCAGGATTTGATAATTTTAATGCTGATAAAAAGCTGTCTGAATACACTGCCCATGATTTAATCTGGGCAAGACCAAGACTTAATAAGGAGTATTTTAACGATATCATCACCGTCTTCGGTCATACACCAACCTTGTGCTACGGAGCAGAGCATAAAGGAAAAATCATAAAAACAAAAACGTGGATTGACATAGACGTTGGCGTATCAGCCGGCAATGAACCTATACTGCTTAGGTTAGACGATTTTAAAGAATTCAGATTGCAGTAACAACAAAACCGCTGAAATTCAGCGGTTTATTTTTTGAAAAAGTGGACCATGTATAGTTCCTGAAACAGTTATATATACGAACCGGAAAATATTAAATTTCAGGAGGTATTAAAATGAAAAAGGTTCTAAAAATTTTATGTGTTGTAATGGTGATTTGTATAGGTGTGTCGTTTACGGCCTGCGGAAAGGCAACAGAGGAGCCGCAAACAACAGAAAGTGCTACAAGCTCCTTTACACAAACAACTGAAAACCCAATCCAAGTTGAAACGACAAAGGTAACGAAAAATTATTATGAAGAAGAGGAAGTGTCGGAAACACATTATTATCATGCTGCAATTGAGGGTGCTGTTATAATTCAACAAGACGGCTCTGCAATTCTCAACTTTTCAGAAAAGTGTGAAAACTGCTTGCTCAAAAGATCGTGCTCCATCTAAATCGGTAACACTTGTCAAAAAAGCGTGTTAACCTTGTCTTTCCACTTTAACACGAAAGCTCTTATCTTTTCCGCATCATTGTCACTCATTGATATGCAATCTTTGAAAACATCCTGAGTTTCAGAGCTTATATCATAGAATTCTAAATACAGCACGTCTTTGATCGTATCGTTCTCGCTGTTTATATCAGCCTTTTTGCTATTAGGATCCCGTATGGAAATAATGACTTTGTCATATAAAAATCCGCGCAACTTAACTGCTCAGCTTTTCTCTGCTTAAAACAACTATATTCATATTGAAATTTTTAAGAATATCAATTTGTTTTATCATGTTTTCTGCCTCCTTATATTAGTATATTTTATATTGTTTTCCTTTACGTACTTTTCTAAAGCTTCAAGCAACTTATGATACACAATCTTGTTAGGAAAATATCTGTAATCAGAGAATACAGAAATTCCGTTGCCCTCAAAATATTCAAGTATTGCTGCAGCACAACCTGCGCTACGGCTCTGTCCGTATTCACACTGGCAGATAATATCTAATCCGTCTGAAATTGCAGAATAAATAAATTCGGCAAGCTTATTCGCTTCGGAAAAAAACGTATCATAAGTAAAATCGTAATATTTAAGCTCGTCCATATCTATATCCATAAGCGGAAGCTGAAAAATACGATTTGGCATATTATGAAACAACAGAAAGTTGAATTTCTTGCCGAGCAATAACTCCGTATCATAAAATCTAATTAAAGCAGTGTTTTCAGGAAAACCCGATTCTAATAATTCTTTTATGCTCTCCCATGAATGAATTGTAACTTTCATATACATATCCTCCTTTTGAGGATAATATAACAAAGCAGGTGCACCAAAAACGGCGCACCTGTTATCAATATTTATTGCTCAAGTGAAAAGATGTCCGTAAACCCATAAGGCTCTATCAACATCTCTGTTATTTTGGTAATCGTAATATTTAAAAATCTTTTCAATATCTCTTTTGAATTTCAAATAGCCTTTTGTTTTATCACCTATCAAAAGATTATCAATATTCTTTCGATCCGGTAAATTATTAATGCTAACTTTTTCTCCCGGTTTCTTTCCTTTAGTAATTGCATTAACTGCGGCTGATGCAAACTGATCAAAAATAGGATATTTCCCATTAGAAATAAAATATAATAGGGTAATCAAATACACTGTTCCAATGCCTTCGGTTTGATTTATTTTACACAAAACTTCTTGTGCTTTCTGATCATCTTTTTTAGATTCTTCTACCAAATCATCATTATCAGAAATTAAGTTCAAAAGTTCATAAATATCAAGCTCATTTCCGTTTCTGAGTTTTGCTATTTTAGTCTCATCTTTCTCTTTCCAAGATTCAGAAAAGATTGTTTCACCTTTAAAGCGACTTTTCTTATGGTTAATTCTTCCTATTTTCCAAGCAAGAATCATTTTGAAATCTTCTCGCGTTTTAATTTCTTTTTTTAATAAACTATCAATCTCATCTTCTACACATTTACTATTTGTTACATAGTAGCAGTTATTGTAGAATTTAATAAATTCTTCTCTAAGTATTTCTTCTCCATTCGGCATAAAATATTTTTCCATATATTGTTTCTCCTAAATTATTATAATAAATTAATTATACCACATTTCCACAATAAACGGACATGTTTTTACACGGCAACTGGAGTAATCTTACATTCCGCCTTTATTTTTTGAATATCGTCTGTATTAAGTATCTTCTTCTTTGCAAGTTCGGCTGCGAGTTTTTCAAAGAAATCCCAGTTAAGCGATATGATTTCTTTTGCCTTACGGTAGTATCTTTCAATCTCTAATGCAACAGCCTGTTCTTGTCTGTTCATTAGCTCCACTGAATCATTAAATTCTCCTTCACGAAGTGAAAATCCGCAAGAGCATTCCTTTACCACCATATCCCTGACCATATCGAATGCACTAATAAGATCTAATCTATTACCTGAGTCTGATAAGCCAAATTTCTGTTCAATTGCAGCCATACCACCAAGTTCCGCAACAACATACTTTTTTCTATGGCTTTGCAGATGTCCAAAATCATCATTGTAATACTTTGTAAACCCACCTTGCCTGCCCAATCGGTTATATGCAGATACAAGCGTTACACTTTCAGGAATAAGAACCTCAGAAATTACAGCGTGCCCTGCTTCGTGGTAAACGATTTGCGAGGTCATGCAGTCAGCATTATTAAGATTTGCAAACCAATCCTCATCGTCGCATTTAAAGGAATCAGCAGGCACCTTGAAAATTATTCTCATACAAGCCTCTATAAAATGATCCATCGTAATTTTTTCAGAGCGTTCAAAGCCTGCATATAGACCTGCCTCATTTATAACTGTTTCAAGCTCAGCACAGGAGCAACCACTAAGAATTCTTTCGATTGACTTTGCGTCAAGGTCTGCGTCAAAAGGCTTGTTCTTAATGTAATGCTCAATAATTGAAGCGGCGTCTTCTCCAATAGGAGATTTAACCTTTATAATTCTGTCAAACCTGCCCGCACGCAGTAAAGAATCCGGAAGATTATGCAAATTATTTGTTGTTGCCAGAACAAATACGTTTTTATCTTTAACCTCGTCAATGCAAGACTGAATGGTTACATATTCCTCTGCATTTCTATGATTTTCATCACTGTTAGCAAACTTGTCCATATCATCAAGAAAAACGATTGACGGAGCATTTTCTACCGCTTTATTAAATGTATTTTTGATATGCTTAACAAAATCTCCGTTAGGCTTGTTCTTGCGGCAAACAAAGTATTTGCGTTCTGTCGCTTTTATCATGCAGCAAGCCATTAAGGTTTTGCCAACACCCGGCTCGCCGTGCAAGAGCAGACCTCTCGGAGCTGATATGCCAAGTTTAGCATAAACCTCTCCATTTTTCAAAATGTCCGCAATCTGCTCAAGCTCCTTTTTAATAGTAGAATAGCCTATAATTCTGTCAAATTCTTTTATACTCATTTTGTGTTCTCCTTTTCTTTGTTTTGCTTTATTATAAGAAAATGGATGTACCAAAATAAGGACATAATCTTTTGACATAAATGCTTATATAGAGTGAGACAGTTTATATGTTTTATTCGCCCATTAGTGTTATCACAACAGTTTGAAAATAACTGTATGCACTAAGGGCGAATTGTATATAAAAGGTTTGTCTCTTTTGTTTTCTAAAAATTCGGATCGGAGATGATAACATTAACGGAAACTTTTTCACATTACCAAATAAAATTTTTGATGAAGGTCTTACACCGAATGAATTTGTAGTGTGCTTATTTTTGACTAAAGCCAAGGATAAGAAAAATCAGAGCTATTGGTCAGTGCTAAACAGTGCTCACTACTGTGGTATATGCGAAAACTCTTGTCGCAAGGCTACAAAAGTCTGACAGAAAAAGGTTATGTAGATATAACAAAAAGATATATCGACAATGCACAGCAAAGTAATATCTATACCGTACGCAAAATTCAAACTATCCCCACTTCAAAATTTGTAGACGAACAATATAAAACCCAAATTGAAAAACAGGACAGTGATTCAAACTCACTGTCCTGTTTAATTAAACGATAAAATGGAATTTATATTACGGCAATACGAATGCCGATAACTCCAAATTGCTTTTGTCTTTCAGGGGAATAATACTCATCCATATCCTTAGCGGAAGCACTACAAATATCATTTTCTGTATATCCGCACTCTAAGAGTGGAAGTTCTTTATACAACTCGTCAAAAGTATCGAAAACATATAGTTCCAATACCTTTGTCAATATGGTTTCGTTTGCATTTTCGCTATTATAGAAACGAATAGTGTCCCCTGGCACGACCTTTCTTCTTTTTTCATCATATAATCGTAATTCTATCGTTTTCACACCGTTTTTTATCTTGAAGAATGGTGATGGATACAAATTCATCGTATGCTCCATTACTGCTACTGCCTCCTTCAAATTCCGATTTATTGATTTATACACAAGACTATTATAGCACATGGAAAAATTTATTCAATAATTCACTTGATATTATACATCGGTTGCAATATTAGTTATGCTTACTCAAAATCATTGGTCTGTGATAGTCTCGTAAAATTTTAATAATTACCGTTCATATACAAACCAAATCCCTTTTTCTTGCACTTATAGATTCGTTATGTTAATATGAATTTATAAAAAATACAGGTGGGTATATTTATGCTTTTATCAGATAAATTTATTTGCGCGGGAGATAAATACAGTACCATTTCGGAGCGTGTTCCTGCTCCGATTTTCAAAAAGATTGTATTGATATCAAGTAGTATTCAAAAAGCTGAGATAACCGTATGCGGTCTTGGATTTTATGAGCTTTATCTTAATGGTGAAAACATTACAAAAGGCAGACTTAGCCCGTATATCACAAACAGCAATCAAGTGATTTACTACGATAATTATGATATTACCGAACTACTGAAAGAAGAAAATGATTTTGAATTTCTGCTTGGCAACGGTATGCAGAATGCCCTTGGCGGCTTTATCTGGGACTTTGAAAAAACCGAATTTCGCTCTGCGCCCAAACTGGCTTTCGCCATTGAAATAATATATTCCAACGGCAAAAAGGAAATCATTGAAGCTGACGAAACGGTTATGGTTGCAGAATCTAATATTCTGTCAGACGATATACGCCTTGGTGAAATATACGATGCAAACAAAAATGAGAGGGAATGGAAAAATGCAACTGTGACCGACACGCCAAACGGAGAAAAAGTGTTGTCTATCGCCAAGCCTATCCTTCCAAGGGAGGATCTTAAGCCTGTTGAAATTTTCAAAGAGGATAACGCTTTTATTTACGATTTCGGCATCAACACCGCAGGCGTGTGCAGATTAAGCGTTAATGCCGAAAAAGGTCAAAAAATCAAGCTGACTTTTTGCGAAATATTAAAAAACGGCAAATTCTTCGTTGATACTACTACCTTCGACCATTCAAAAAATATATACTACCAAAGCGATACGTATATTTGCAAAGACGGCTATAACGAGTGGACGCCAACGTTTACATATCACGGCTTCAGATACGTTAAGGTTGAAGGAATAACTGAAGAACAGGCAACGAAGGACTTATTGACTTACGTTGTATTCAATACTGATTTAGGCAAAAAGGGCGAGTTCGTTTGTGACAATGAAACCATAAACACTTTGCATAAGATGACGCTTAATTCAACCCTTTCAAGCTTTCATCACTTTCCGACCGACTGTCCTCAAAGAGAAAAAAACGGCTGGACGGCAGACGCGGCTCTTTCATCTTCACACACTTTGCTGTATTTTGAGCCGACTGATAACTACAAGCAGTGGTTAATAAGCATTTGCAAATCGCAGAACGAAGATGGTGCGCTTCCCGGAATCGTTCCCACTTGGGGCTGGGGATTTGAATGGGGCAACGGCCCTGCGTGGGACAGCGTTTTGGTTGAGTTGCCATATCAGATTTGGCAAAAGAGAAATGATATTTCCGCTTTTGAAATATGTAAAGATATTATCATCAGATACGTGAAATATCTTGAAACAAGAAAAAATGACAAGGAACTTTTGGAAATAGGACTTGGCGACTGGTGTGCGCCTGCCAATCCGAGAAAAGCGCCGCTCATTTTAACCGACAGCATTGAAGCGTTTGATATCGCAAATAAAGCCGCAAAAATGTTTAATGTTATAGGTGACATTGAACCCGCTGAATATTGCGCCGACTTTGCAAGAAGGATCAGAGCGAGCATCAGAGAGCACTTATTTGATAAGGACACCTGTATCTTCGCCGGTGGATCGCAAACCTCACAAGCTATGGGAATTTACTATGGCATTATTAACGAGGACGAAAAGAACAAGGCGTTTGATTACTTGCTCGACGTGATCAGGCAGGATGATTATCATATCGGATGCGGAGTGCTTGGAGGCAGAGTATTGTTCCACGTTCTTGCGGAAAATGGCGAGATAGACACGGCATTGAAAATACTTACGAATCCTACAGCGCCATCATATATGCAATGGGTGCTTGAAGGCGATACCGCATTATGTGAGGGTTTTGGAGAATATGATGGTCTAAACTCGCATAACCATCACTTTTGGGGAAATATCAGCGCATTCTTTATGGAGCAGATTTGCGGCATCAAGGTGTGTGCCGATACGATCAATATCGAACCGCATTTTCCAAGTGAAATAAACAGTGCCTCTGCTAATTTCGGCAGCATATTTGGAACGGTGTCCGTAGCGTGGAAAAGGAAAAACGATAAAATTGTTTTCAACCTTGAATACCCTGAAAAGGCAAACGGTATTTTTCAATATAATGGATACGTTTGCCCGGCAAACCAAATTTAAACGAAAATATATTTATGAATATAAAAGAGTGAAACAAAATAAGTACAGATAAAGGCAAGGGGTTTTATCCCTTGCCTTTATCTTTCAAAAGTCTCGCGCTGTTTCACCGCCAGTAGCTTTCGTTGGTTTTCAAAATTGTAGATTTTAGGTCTCTAAAAGTCTCACAAAAAACTCAAGACAGAGGATAGGAATGCCCCCCTCTGCCTTGAGTTTTTCATTTTAAAATTTGCTTTTGAACTTCGATATGGTCAAAGATTCGTTCAATATTTCTGTGAATTTAACTAAAAAATCTAAAACCTCTGTCTTTTCGGGCATTACCTTCAGCGCGCCCCTGCGGGTTGTGATGATTGAAGAAGCGGCATTGGCAAAAGTCAGCATTGTGTATAGCTTTTGCTCGTCAAAGCCGTCAAGACCGTTTTCCAGAACAGCGTTCAGCACGCAAGCCATAAACGTGTCGCCTGCGCCGGTGGTTTCTATCGTGTTCACGTCAAGAAACGTCTCGCGCGATACCGCAATATTCTTGTAATACGCCTTGCTGCCATTCTTTCCCATCGTGGCGCAGATAAGCGGGATATCATACTGCCGGCGTATAAGCTCAATACCTGCGTCAACGTCCTCGATACCGGTGAGAAACGCAATCTCCTCATCGGATATTTTAAGAACATCGCACACGCTTAACCCGTAACGTATCTTTTCCTTTGCCGTGTCAAGGCATTTCCAGAGCGGCGGGCGAAGATTCGGATCAAAGGAGATGATCGCGCCGGCTTCCTTTGCGGCTTCTATTGCCATTTTCGTTGCGGCCTCGACTCCGGGATCGGTCATGGATAGCGTGCCGAAATGAAATATTTTTGAATTTTTGATCAACTCCGTGTTGATCTCCTCCGGGCGGAGCATCATATCAGCTCCGGGATCTCTGTAAAAAGAAAAGCTCCTGTCACCGTCCGGGGCGGTATGTATGAACGCGAGGGTAGTCGGTACGTTATTATCCATAAGCAAATTATCGGTGTTGATACCGGCTTCCAGTAAAGTAACTTTCAGCATTTTTCCGAAGGAATCGTTCCCGACTTTCCCGATAAACGCCGTATGCCTGCCAAGCTTTTGGAGCATCGCCAGCACGTTGCAGGGCGCTCCGCCGGGGTTCGCCTCAAACAGCTTGTTGCCCTGATTGCTCAGTGTTCCGTCCGTCGTGAAATCAATCAGCAGCTCCCCGAGCGCGGTTACGTCATGTTTTTTCATTTATTATTCACCTCTGTTATCCAGTATGAATATGAGATCTCACCGCGATTTATGAAAACCTCTATTGCTTTTTCATCACGTAATATATGAACTGAATCGATTTTGCCGTTATAACACAAAGGCTCCGGCAGATCCGCGCCGTGAAATATCGCTTTATTTTCGGATATCTCAACGAATTCATCGCTCGTTGTCAGCAGACCGTATGCCTCCTCCACGGGGAACATACGGATTTTTCCGCCAATGATATCGAGCTCCCTGGGAATGGTCAGCGCGCCCGCGTAGTTCAAATCGGGCTCCGGCTGCTTATTCCAATCATAAAACCAGCCTATCAGAATGCGCCTACCCTTGTTGTCTAGGAAAGTTTGAGGCGCGTAGAACTGCGGGCCGTATTCGGGGGCCGAATAGGATTTTGGATAAAAATTGCGTCCGTCAAAATCGCCTATGATAAACTGTGTTTTATTTATATCGGAAATCATTTTGCTGAACATTAAAACGTAGTCGTTACCAAGCTTGAAAAAGTCGGGGCATTCGTATATTTTGCCGAAATCTGCGTTTTCATAAAGCACGCCGAGGTATTTCCACTCAAGCAAGTTTTCAGACGTATATAAAAGTACCTTGCCCGTTTTGCCCTTGCCTGAGCCTATGACCATATAATATTTTCCGTCGATAAGAGAAACCTTAGGATCTCTGAAGTCCTTACTTCCCGAAGGGGGAAAATGACGTATCACGGGATTGCCGTCATACTTTTTAAAATTGATTCCGTCTTCGCTGATCGCAACGGATTGAGTCTGTTTATTACCGCGCGCAACGGAGGTGTAGAACAAATATAGTTTCCCGTCCTTTTCAATGGCGCTGCCGGAGAAACAGCCTTCACCGTTCTCGTATGGCATATCGGGATAAAGCACGATAGGGAGCTCAGTCCAGTTGATGAGATCATCGCTTACGGCGTGACCCCAGTGCATAGGCCCCCATTTCGGCTCCTTGGGATTGTGCTGAAAAAAAGCGTGATATTTTCTTTTAAAATAGATCAACCCGTTGGGATCGTTTATCCAGCCGGATTTCGGTTCAAAATGGTATTTAAAGCGCTTCATATTTCATATACCTCCCTATAAAAAACGTAATATATATACGGTTAAATGTCAAGGCTTGTTTTGTGAGGCCATTGAAAGGAAGCGGAAAAGATCAACAACATTATTCAGTTCAGTGGGCAGGCAAACTTTTAATAGCCCTACTTTAAAATCTCAACTCTAAAAGGCAAAAATCTTCTAGACTTTCAAGATTAAGTGTGATATGTGTTATGTAGCGGATATGCATATCTGCGACTACCGCTAGAAAAAACCACACTCACAACAGGAGATGAAAAGCTTCTCCCGTCGTGAACTTTCACAATTAATCAAAAAATAAGGCGTTGACTTTATAGCCAACGCCTTATTTGCTTATTCATTTATTGCTTTGTGCATTTCTTCCTTCGTCTTGAAATCTATCTTATAAAAGAGCATTGGTATTGCGCTAAGCAGTGCCGATACACCTATAAATCCAACGTAGGCGAATATTGCTATATTCTGCATTTTTACGGGGATATGACCCGTTTCATAAACAACTTGAGTATAACCTGATGCCGCAACTAAAAGCAGACCCGCAACAACGCAGATAGCATTGCTCAGCTTAATCGCCATTGAGAGTATTGCAAAGTTAACGCCCTCCTTGCGCTTACCCGTTTTCCAATACTCATAATCAACTATATCCGCCGTCATAACAAGAGGAATGTACGAGTTCACCGACATAGTAAACGCACCGATAAATTGCATAATCATAATCATAATCAGCGCAGGATTACCGTATCTAAGCGGAGAATCGGCAGGCAAGCACCAATAAAAAATACTGCAGCCCATTGTTATAATAAACGTGCCTATTGAAAAATAAATATACGTTTTCTTTTCACCGAGCTTCTTATTCACTATGGGAACGATACATAAACCAATCATACCCATTATTCCTCCCGGAAGTCCCGGAAGCCATATTGCGTCGGCAGTTGTATCCATCGTCAAACCGAAAATGTCGATTTTCCCAATCAATGCGCCGTTAGCCTGCGCCAAAACAATAGACGCAATTCCGCGGGCAAATCCAAGAATGTAGATAAGAAATACGATAAGTATCATTTTGTTTTGCTTTAACTCTTTAACCATTTCAGACATTGAAATCGTTGAAGAAGAGTTACTGCTCGGCACGGCTTCCTTATTTTTGAAATACATAAGCAAGTAGCATATCGTTCCAAGCACCAAAACGAGCAAAACGGATACCAAATAATATTCGCTGTCTGGATAATTGCCCTCGCCTTTCATAGCGGTTAATACCATCATAACGATCGTAACAAAAATACCGGGAGATACGAGAGCTATTGATTTTCCGATATTTGAAAAGCCTGCTGCAACGTTTCTTTCTTCAGCGTCAGGCGATAAAAGCGAGAGCATACCCTGCGAAGGAATATCCGCAAAGCTCATCGAAATATTCCAAAGAATCGTAGTAACGGTGATATAAACATAGAGCAAAATTTTGTTGCTGAACGGTATGTAGATAAAAATAAGTGTTGTTAAAAACGCAAGCGGAAAAGCACTGCGAAGCACCCAAGGACGCATTTTACCGCCCTTTAAATTGCTTTTATCAATAAGTGCTCCAATCAAGGGATCGCCAAAACAGCTGATTAGCTTTGCGATAAAGATAATGATTGCAGAGGCGTAAATTATATTACTGTCAAACGCAGAGTACATTTTGTTATAAAACTCCGTTTGAAAGCTGTTCATAAAACCTATGAATAACTGAACGCCAAAAATACCCAGCGCATATATTAGTGCATATTTTTTTGTAAGAATTTCTTTTTTCGTTTCCATTACTATACCTCCCAAATTACCAAAGATAGGTTAATTCCTATCTGCTATGGATCCTATTAGTTTTATATATGATTCCGTCGCTTTGATTGGGGTACTGCTTTGTTTTCGGAAGAAGCGAGTTTTTATTATTCGCAATTATTTCCTCGCCCCATTTTATGACGGTTGCGATATATTCGCTTGATAACTCAGGAACTCTATGGCCCCAAAAAATTCGGTATGCCTTGCTCATATCATAAAGCCATTTGGCTGACGGCAGCCATTCCTCAAGGCTCGTTGCTCCGGGCAGTTGCATCCAGAGCGCATCGCAGACGTTATCTCCGCTGAATATGATTTTATCGCACTCATCAATAAGGGCGATGCTGCCGACACTGTGCCCCGGCGTATGCTTTACTGAGATGATTTTATTCCCCAAATCAAATTCATAGCCTTCATCAATGGGGATCAGCCTTGTTTTATATTTCGGCTTGGTTACGTCTTTTGCAGTAAAACCATATGCTTTAATGCCGCTGTTGCTACTTAAAAAGGCTTTACGCATCGGCATACTCATCTGCAGCTTATTGATCGCCTTGCAATCGTCACGATGAACATATATTTCTTCAAACTGCCCTGCCCCACCTATATGGTCAACATGGCCGTGTGTGGCAACTACAGTAATTGGCAGGCTCGTGATTTTTTCGCAAGCACCCTTTAAATCGCAGAAGCCCGTGCCGCAGTCAATTAGCAAAGCCTTTTCAGTGCCGACTGCAAGATAGCAATTCGTGCCGTCAAATTCATTTATTAAATAAGTATCATCCGTAATTTTTGTAACAGGTAATTCTTTTGCCATATCAATTACTTCCTTTTGTTGTTTAGTAAATATTATCATATTTTTACTAAACTGTCAAATTATTTTAGTAACTCTTTAACGCTTCCTCTGTCGATCAATGTACAGGGAACAACAATTTTTTTGGGAAGATTATTATTCTGCAAAACCAATTCCATACATTTAACTGCCGATTTTACGTTTTCTCTAATAAATACTTCATTCGATGAAAGCGGAGGATTGGCAAATTCAGATAAACTGGTATTATTAAACGTGATGATACTAAAATCATTCGGAACGCTATAATTCTTTTCACGCAATGCCTTAAGAACACCGGGTGCAACCGTATCGCTGGCAATATATAATGCAGTGGGTAATTCGTTGTTTGCATCCAAATATTCAGACATTTTTTCATATCCGCTCTGCGCTTTCATTTCACAATCAATAACAAGGTTGTCACTGTATTGATTCTCAGACAGCATTGAGGTTTTGTAATAGTAAAATCTTGGATCAAGGGAAAGTTCCTTGGTATCTCCAAAAGTATATACACTTCCTACATAAGCAATTTTCTTATGCCCCTTGGCTCTGAACTCTTCCAAAGCCTGTCTCACCGCAAGATGATAATTAGGAATAACGCTGTAATAACTAAGCTCATCAGGGGAAGAATCAAGAAAAACTATATTATTCGTGTAGCCTTCAAGATCACGTATTTCTTCTTTTGTAAATCTGCCGATAGCAATTATCGCGTCAAGCTTTAAATCGTCATTTTTAGTGAATTTTTTATCTTCATTTCTATGCAGATTAACGCAGGAATACTGCTTTGAAAAGCATTCCTCTTCAAGAATATTTTTCATAAGAAGATAATATACATCCTCAAGGCGTTCCTTCAAATCAAACATCTGCGCAATTCCGATTCGAAAAACACTATTTGCCTTTAATTTCTTTTCGGCCTTCTTTACGGAAATTTTATAGCCGAGCTTTTCGGCGGCATTGAATATTCTTTCTTTTGTATCATCGGGAACGCTTAAAGTTAAATCCCTATTTAACACCCTCGAAACAGTTGCTTGAGAAACGTTAGCCAAAGAGGCAATATCTTTTAAGGTTGCCATATTTCACCTCTGTTTATGTCTTTTTACTAAATTATAACTTGTTTTACTGATAATTGCAACTTTCGCATTGAGCTTATAAAGCATTCTTGGGAAACTCTTTAATAAAAAATACCTTGGCTATAGAAAAATCAATATAGTTGAAATTGAAAAGGCAAAACTGATTAGTCAACCAAAGTGTAACCGCTACTTCATTTTGCAACCAAAGGAAATCGAGATTTAGCTATTAGTTTTAACAAATCTATTATAAGAAATAAAAAATAAAATTTAACAATTGCTTTGAATTTTCAAGAATTAGTATGACATTTAATTTAAAAACATAGTAAAGATGTAGGCAACATAGTAGAATGCTACTTTCTAAGAACAAAAGAAATAAAACACATAAAATTTCATTAACCCCTACTCCAAAAATTTAACACTAATAATAGTAAAAGCAAAAATATTTTGCTGGACTTTCAAGTTCAAGTGTGATATGTGTTGTGTTGCGAAAGCACGGGCTCAATTGTTGCGAAACATAATCGAACTCAAAAACTAATCTCAAGGTAAGGAGTGAGAAATTGCTTCTTACCTTGAAATTTTTTATATCAGCTAAAATCATTGGTCTGTGATGGTCTCGCAGAATAAAACACAAATAAAAAATCAATATTCGACAGAAAGACTAAAATATCATCAACTTTAAAGCTATTTTCGACAAATCAAGATAATTTGGACAAAAAATAAGGCTGAAAGCCTATGCTTTCAGCCTTGCTGGCAGAGGTATAAGGATTCGAACCTTAAATGACGGAGTCAGAGTTGCAGAATTGCTTTTTGAAGCCCTTGATTTTAAGCCAAATTTTCACTTTTTAGTCTCTGGAAAATCTCTGACTAATTGATTTTTAAATATTTGAAATCTTGAAAAACTATAATTTCTCTTCTAAAAAGGAAATAATCATATAATCAAACATACAACAAAGAAAAATAGTCTCTCAAAAATCTCGGACAAACGCATTATAAAGTCCAATTTTTGAGTGGATATAAATTTTTAACAACCCCTCCCTCAAAATCTTAACACTAACAATATAAAATTCCATTAGATTTAATAAAAATAACAGCTCAATATTTTTTAATGCAAATTGAATATTTTTTGCAATTCATTTGTTATTTTAATCTTGACAAATTGGTTAGGAAGTGCTAACCTCTTTTTAAGAGTTAGCCGTTGCTAACTTTACGCAACTATCTTCTAATCCCAATTTCATTGATTATCTATACTCTGAAAAGGCGAATAAATATGAAACCAAGTTTAAAAACAAAACTTTACGGTCGGTTCTATCATACCGCTTGTAAAAAGAACTATCAAAGAATCCCCGTCTGTTCTGAAAAAGTCCAGTCAAGGATAAAAACAGAATATAAAAACGTGATACTGCGCGCAAAGGATATTGGAGATTCAAAATTGCTGAGCGCGTATTGTATGGGAGCGTATTTCATTGCTGTGAACCGTTGTACGGGTCTGTCTGCGGAGGAAAATTATCAGTTATTTAAAGATGGATTGTATAACAGCACCCTGCTTCATAAGGTTATGGGAAATGCAGAGGCTTATCTTAATCCCAAAAAGCTTCAGGAGCGTAAACGCTGGGCAGAGGAATCACATAAACGCAAATATGAGAACGATTGGATCGTGGATATTTTGGACGGTAACGGTCAGTATGAGCTTGGATATGATTATCACGAGTGCGGAATTTGTAAGTTGTGCCGTGATGAGGATTGCTTTGAGTTAGCGAAGTATCTTTGCAGACTTGATTTTGTTCTTGCGGACATGATGGGAATGGAGCTTTGCAGAACGCAGACCATTGCCGAAGGCGCGGATCATTGTGATTTCCGCTATAAAAGAAAGTAATGCAAGCGAGCTTATGTATTACCAATTTTCTATGTAATGATTTTTAAGGAGAGTAACAAGATGATGATTATAACATTGCTTCTTTCATTAATGCCTATGGCAGGACTTTTTCTGATGCTTTTATCAGGTGTCGGATTTATTCAAGATACAAAGTTTTTCAGCTCTGCGCCGAAAGAGGTCAGAGATGTGATAAAGCCTCGGGAAGAGAGATTTAAGGGCGCGCACGCTATCGGGTGGATCATGGCGGCGTTCTCCATGCTTTTAATGATAGGAGCTTTTATTATCGGCGCATGGAACGGTATTCACAACGACTTTGGGTTCCGGCAGTTTTTTATCAGATTTACCGTAATGATACTTTTGCTGAAGGCTTTTGATATTCTGTTCTTCGACTGGGTGTTATTGTGTAACGCAGGTTTTAACTTCTTCCCGCATTTTTATCCCGAAACGAAAGAAGTGCTGGGACGTTATCTGTTCGGATACAATTGGAAAACGCATTTAGTACATATCATAGGTGGTTTTGCAGTTTCGGCTGTGCTTGCATGGGTATGTTCGCTCATTTAAGAACTCTACAATAGAGCCCAATATACCACAAGGGGATGGAAATATGATTCTTTTTGTAGAATGTGTGATTCTGTGTGTACTGTTTACAATACCTTTGCTGATTATGAGTAAAAATCCTTTGAGCGGAATTAACAATTATCCCCCTGCCATCATCAGGCGGGTGCGGGAATTGGGATTGATTGATGATACTGAACTACCAAGCTCAAAGAAGGTCATCGCCCGCAAGCTGATTACTGCGATATTTATTGCGATTATTTGCGCATTGATCGTTTATTTTGTGAATGGCGCAAGAAGCTTTTGGGAGGGATTTGCTACAACATACCTGATTTGGACGGTGGTTAACTGGTACGACGCTATCGTTATTGATTGGATTTGGTTTTGCCATGATCCGCGTTTTGTAATTCCGGGCACGGAGGATATGGTGAAGGATTACCATGACTATTGGTTTCATGCTAAGGCCAGCTTAAAAGGAATGCTTATTGGGCTTCCCGTAGCATTGGCGGTAGGCGGACTGGTAGCACTGTGCGGACAGATATTTTGATCACAAGGAAGCTTGTCAAGACAAATTATTTTAAGGAGTAAGGAGCTATGAACAATAGGAAAATTAAAATTGCTTTGCTTTGCGGAATGTTCGGCTGTGTACTGATGGGAACGGGAGACTTTCTGATGCTTTACGGAGATCCTACCGCTACCGGCGCCGCCTTTTGGCTGACGGAAGGCGCTAAGCAGATCCCGGCATGGCGTAATGCGCTTTCTATGGCGGTAGCATTTCCGGCGGTGGTGTTTTACGGCATTGGTCTGTTTGGCATCGGCAGCCTTTTACGTGGGGAAAAGCACCGCAAAATATGGTTCACTCTTAATGCCTTCGGTCTTGCACCGTGGCTGTGTGTCCATCTGTTTGTAGCCGGAACCTTATACCTCTTTGCATGGCTGAACGGCAGCGCTTGGTCAGCGGCTGCTCTTCCTGCTGCCGAAGCCTTCCGTAGTCAGTTTGGATGGATCGTATTTTTTAGTTATCCATTTATGCTGCCGCCGTATTTTTATTGGGCGTGGCAGCTATTCAAGGGCAAAAGCGTGTTCCCAAAATGGATGGTGCTTTCAAATCCAATCATCTTTTATCTTATACTAAAAGGAATCAGTCTGCTGATGCCGGTAGGTGCTTTTCGGCTTGGCTTTACTAATGGTCTAATGAGTGAGGCTATGTTTCTTTGGTTTTTATCAATGATTTTTATCGCTACAAAAGATCTTGATCGTTCCTGCTAACATCTTGTAAAAACGAGTGATAATTATTTTAATTGACATTTTTAATAAAAGTGCTATTATAAAATTATCAAAAAGGTGGTGAACGATATGGCAAAGCGCAAAAAAATATTTGCTGCAGTAATTGCATTGGCAATTGCTTTTGCTTTATTGTTTTCTGCCCTTTTTATCGTCACCCAAGCAGACCATAGCTGCACCGAAAGCTGTTGCCGAATATGCCAACAAATCAACACCTGCCTTGAGCAGATGAGCAATATAACTGCCGCTTCAAGCTCTGTTCCATTGGCGGCTATATTGGCGTTTGCCTTGGTGCTTGTTTTCGGCTCTGATAAAAACGTTTTCGGTACTAACACCTTAATAAAATTAAAAGTTAAGCTTTCAAACTAATTACTTGTCCAACCAAGGGAGAAGTCTGTCTGCATAACAGATAGACAGACATTGAAAGGGAGATCAATTCTGCCCTTTTATTACCCTTGGATTTTTTATGTCCATTTTTAGGAAGTATTAAAGTTTGGAGGCTATTATTATGCGAAATTCTAAAAAAATCTTATCAATTCTGCTGTGCGCTTGTCTTATTCTCTGCCTTGCGTTAGTTTCTGCCTGCTCCAAATCGGAGAATGGCAAAACGCCAAATAATGGCACAGATAAATTAAGCATCGTATGTACGATCTTTCCCGAATACGATTGGGTAAAGCAAATACTCGGCGACAAATTCAGCGACTGCAACTTAACTCTGCTCCTCGATAACGGCGTTGATCTGCACAATTACCCGCCGACCGCCACTGACATTATTACGATTTCAACTTGTGATATGTTCATATACGTAGGCGGCGAAAGCGATGATTGGGTAGACGGCGTCCTCGCTTCTGCAAATAATGATAAAGTTACCGTGATCAATCTGCTTCAGGTGCTCGGCAGAGACGCAAAAGAGGAAGAAATGCTTGAGGGAATGGAAGGCGAAGAAGAGGAAGATAAAGGCGTTGAATACGATGAACATATATGGTTTTCACTGAAAAATGCCCAAACGCTTTGCCGATATATTTGTGAAAGAATCAGCGAAATAGACAGCGCAAACAGCGGCACATATTCTCAAAACACGGAAAAATATATTGAAAAGCTAAACGCCCTTGATGAAGAATACCAATCTGCCGTTGACAGTTCCGAAAAGAAGGTTCTGCTTTTCGGCGACCGTTTCCCATTCAGATATATGGCTGACGATTACGGGCTCACCTGCTTTGCCGCTTTTTCGGGCTGCTCCGCCGAAACGGAAGCAAGCTTTGAAACCATATCGTTCCTTGCGGGCAAGGTTGACGAATTCAATTTGCATACTGTTTTAACGATCGAGGGCAGTCACAGTCAGATCGCCCAAACCATTATCGCAAGCACGACTGAAAAGAATCAGCAGATTTTGTCCCTTGATTCCATGCAGTCAACCACTTCAAAGGATATCGAAAACGGCGCTGATTATCTGTCAATAATGCAAAACAACCTTGAAATATTAAAACAGGCATTGGCATAAGGAGGTAAAAATGGCTTTATTAAATTGTGAAAACGTTTCCCTCGGATATGACGGCAACACCGTTTTGTCCGGCCTCAATTTTGAAGTCAATTCGGGAGATTATCTTTGCATCGTAGGAGAAAACGGATCAGGAAAAAGCACGCTTATGAAAGCGATTCTCGGGCTGAAATCCGTGTCGGGCGGAGAAATCGCCACAGGTGACGGGCTCAACAAAAATGAGATCGGCTATCTTCCGCAACAGACGGTAGTTCAAAAGGATTTTCCCGCATCTGTTTGGGAAATCGTGCTTTCGGGCTGTATCAGCAAAAAAGGATTTCATCCTTTCTTTTCTAAGGCGGACAAGGAACGCGCAAAAGAGAATATGGAAAAGATGCATATTGCTGAAATGGCGCACCGCTGTTACCGTGAGCTTTCGGGCGGTCAGCAACAGCGAGTGCTTCTTGCAAGGGCATTGTGCGCCACTGAAAAAATGCTTCTGCTTGACGAGCCTGTTTCGGGGCTTGACCCAAAAGTAACCGCTGAAATGTATTCACTGATTAAGGAGCTTAACGATCAGGGCATAACCATTATTATGATTTCTCACGATATCAATGCGGCGCTTGAATACGCCACCCATATTCTTCATATAGGCAATGATATTTTCTTCGGCACGAAGGAAGAATACCTGAAAAATGAAAAATTCACTGCCTTCATAAAGACGGAAGGAGGCAATGAATAATGCTCGAAAAATTAGCCGCGTATATGGAATATCCCTTCGTAAGATACGCTTTGATCGCCGGAATCCTGATTGCCCTTTGCTCATCGCTTCTCGGTGTAACCTTGGTCTTAAAAAGATTTTCATTCATTGGTGACGGACTTTCCCACGTTGCCTTCGGCGCAATGGCAATCGCCGCGATATTGCATTTTTCTAATAATATGCTTATCATTTTGCCGATCACCGTTGCCGCCGCAATCCTTCTTCTTGCGGGAGGTCAGAACAGAAAAATTAAAGGTGACGCATCGGTTGCTATGATTTCCGTAGGCTCTCTCGCCGCGGGCTATATGCTGATGAATTTGTTTTCAACCTCGTCAAATATATCCGGCGACGTTTGCTCTTCCCTTTTCGGTTCGACCTCAATACTCACGCTTTCAGTTACCGACGTTTGGCTTTGCGTTATTCTTTCGATCGTAGTTATCGCAGTTTTCGTTTTGTTTTACAACAAGATATTCGCCGTTACGTTTGACGAGAATTTTGCCCGCGCAACGGGAACGAACGCGGGAGCATATAACTTTTTAATAGCCGTGATCATCGCTGTGATCATCGTGCTTGCGATGAATCTCGTTGGCTCGCTTCTTATTTCAGCACTCGTTATCTTCCCCGCCCTTTCGGCAATGCGCGTGTTCAAAAATTTTAAAGCCGTAACGGTTTGCTCCGCCGTATTCTCCGTAGTTTGCACTGCGCTCGGAATTCTGATTTCCATTCTCGGCGGAACTCCCGTTGGCTCAACGATCGTTTTAATTGATATTATCGGCTTCGTGATCTTCTGGATCATAGGCTCTTTCGGAGGTAAAAAAAGATGAAAAAATATTTAACAATAATTATTTGCGCATTTATAATATTTGCATTTTGCGCGTGCAGTAACTCGGAAGCTGAAAAGGCTCCCGAAAAGGGCACAGAAGCGGCTACCGAAAATAACGAGTTGTCCGCCACAACAACGGTGCTTCCCTCGGTTTTAAATCCCACGGAATATTTGCTTTATCAAAATATTTTCTATAATCAGCAGGGTTCTTCTTATGAGGGAAAGGAAGTTACGAAGATCGGCACGTTCGCCACTATTGATGACAGATTTAACAATATCACCCGCTATTACGTTTGGGGCTACAACGATAATACGAAATGTTGCGATTGGCAATGGGAGATCCACATTACGGATACGAGCGAGCTTCCTAAAAACGGTTCACTCGTCGAGGTGACGGGCACGTTCGCCTCAGATGATATTTCGCTTGACGGCTACTGGATCAAAAAGCCTACGATCAAGGTGGTTCAGGAATATCAAGGCCCGGTCTGCGATGTTGATATGGCAACGATGAGCGCAACGCTCGAGCGCGTTCAGCTTATCAATATTCAGCAGCATCCCGCAGATTTTGAAGGCAAATCAATTTATATGTACGGTAGAGTTGCTACTCTTTCAAGCATTCAACACCCATATTATGACAACGTGTGGATGCAGGAATTTGAAACTGCCGATACTACGCCCGCAATAGGCACTTATGTTATTTTAAACGGTACGTTCAGCAACGGTGTGATAACGGACAGCTCGATAGCTGAAACGGATATGTTCTGACATCGGGTAACCCCTACAATCACTAAAAGGCAAGGTGAAAACTCACCCTGCCTTTTTGCTTGACTTTTTAAATTTTTATGGTATTATATTAAAAAATAAAATTATGACAATCAACGACACATGTGGCACTCTGCGGTGCGTAAATCTGATTACGGTACGGATTTATTGCATGTGTTTTTTTTATTTCTGCACATGCATTGCGTGTGCTTTTTTGTTTGCCAAAAGGAGTATTATTATGCCAAGGAATCAATTTCAGAGAACAGTCTTTGCCTTTATCACAGTTGTGATAACCGTGCACGCTTACGTGTTTTACAGCCTCTATGTTATTCACGGAAATATGTTTATGAATCTTACAGGGGAAACCGGCGTGATTGCCGCTATCGATAAAATGGGAGGCGTTCCCGTATTCGGAACTCCCGTTCCAATCTGGGCAGTGATGCTTATTGAGTTTGTTCTTGCCTTTGCCCTTGAAAATCTTTTGGGCTCACCTCTTTCATTCAAGCTTGCCTGCAAGAATTTTGATCCTCAAAAAACACATCCGGTGCTTTTTGAAACGGCAATTATCTGCGCCACCGTCGGAATTATGTGCCCTGCCATGAGCTTTATCGCCGCTTTTCTTTACTATAA
>JAFLRZ010000018.1 GCA_022511225.1 Eubacterium sp. | reverse complement strand
ACTCACAATTTGCGGATAAATTTCCACAAAATGTGAGTCAAATGGTCGAGGTGACCAAGTTTGAATATAACGCATATTCTTAAAAAAATACGATAAATCGGGAACATATGGACTTCTGCGTATGTGCTCGGGAGCAATGCGGGGAGCAATGAACTGATTAACCTATCAAAGATAATTTCTTCATATAAGTTTCTGCTTGTTTCATTGCGTTGTTTTCGTATTCCTCAAATACATCACAATAGGTATTTAAGGTTGTTTCAATATCAGCGTGACCGAGTATCTTTTGAAGCACCTTTGCAGGCATTCCGCTCTCAATACAGCGAGTAGCAAAAGTATGTCGAAGCATATGCACATTAAACGGCTTGTCTCCAACCTTATCTTTGAAATAATATTTTCCAAAATTACGCTCCCAATCAATCGGCGGCTCTTTTTTCAATCGTTCAAAGGTACCATCAGGCAGTTTTTTATAATAAGTATATTTTTTATATGCTATCTTTTTTCGCCCTTTTTCCGAAAGCATTTTGAACTCTTCGTGTATAGGTATTATTTCATATTTTTCTATTATTCGTTGAAAAGCAGAATTAACCTGACCCGTAGTTATCAGTTTGTCATTTTCAAAATCATAAAAGAGAAGATTATAACGATTCGACTGCCATATATTATCTATATAATATTTGAGTTCTCTGCAGCAGGCATCAGTCATTGTAAATGACCTTTGACCGCTTTCGGTTTTAGCATCTGTTCCAATAATAGGCTTATCATTAATATCTCTTGTAATTGTTCGCCGAACATTGATAAACTTAAAATTAAAGCTTATATCTTTTTCTTTATCAAGAGCGCAAACCTCACCGCAACGGCACCCTTCGGTAAGCATCATTAAGAAAATAAATCGGTATTTATTGTTAGCTTCTTGATTGTTTAATATCTCAACAAACTTTTTCTGCTCCTCTACTGTCAATGCTGATATCTTTTTTGTAACTTTCGCAGATCTCGGCATTCTTATCTGTTCAAGTGGATTGCGATATATAATTTCCTTATTCTGCGCATACTTGAAAGCTGAATTGATTTGACCGTAAACTTTTCGTATTACCGATTGCGAATAGGATGTAATAGAATTAAAAAAGTTAAGCAGACATAAATCATCAATAGTTTGTATCGGCATTTTAGCGATGCGGGAATTTTGAACAATCTTTAGAGTTTCGATGCGCCTATGGTAAGATACATCTTTGATTATATTAAGCGATTTATCCTTTTCAACCTGATATCTAATGATATCTTCAAGCTTGCTGTCGTTCTTATTAACATAGGTGCCTTTACGCACCTGCTCTTTCAGCTCTTCAAATTTTCGTTGTGCTTCCGAGTGGTCTTTATCGCTGACCTTTTTTCGTATAGGTTTATCCTCTAAATCAAAGCCGACGGTAACAACTCCATACCAACGGTCTTTACTCTTATCGTAATATAGAGAGCCTTCACCATTAAAACGGCTTTTTGTTTTCTTCTTTTTCTCTTTTGCCATCGTGTCACCTTCAATTTTATTTGGCTGAATTTGCAGCAGGTCACTTACCTGCATAAATCATAAAATGATGCAGGTAAAAAGGGTATAAAAATCCCCTGCTTATTACTTGATTTCATAAGCAGGGTGTGATACAATGTACTTGCGACGGTAGAGTGCATCGCACCCTGCTAACTCCTCGACTAAGCAAATAGTCGAGGGGCTTTTTTTATTTATATGTTTATAATACTATCTGCTTCTTTGAAACGCTCTGCAATTTCAAGACAATAATTAACCGCTTCCTCAAGGGTATAGCCTGCATCTTGTGATTGTTTTATGAGGATATCAGTGTGGTCTTTAAGACTCAATGAAAAATTATTATCATTGCTGTTCATTATTTCTCCTGTAATTCAGCCTGTTCAGCTTTCCATTGTTCTGTTATATCTTCATATTTATCGTTAACTAATTGCCATTGTGCAGTTTGTTCTTTAAGCTGACCTTCAGCATCAACCTTTCCAAAGCTCAAAAAGTCGATTACACCTGCCGCCCATCTTGCGCCGTTACCGTCAGAGGATATAATAGTTACATATAAATATCCGCTATCCTTTACATTTGCTTTCGCAAATTCCAAATAATCATCAGGCGTAAGCATATTAAAATAGCCAGAATTAATTTTAATATACGCATATGTACCTATTTCTTCATCACCAAAGCCGTTCATAACAGGGGCTTCCTGCAGTTCTTCTGTCATAAGGTAATTAGTGTGCGCGTTTTCATTTGTTCCGTTGTCGCCTCTTGAAAGTGCAAATACGCCGATAACAACAACTGCCACAACTGCGATAGAAATAACTATCTTTTTTGATTTGTTCATAATAAAAATCCTTTCATCAAATATAAATAATTATTAAAAAACAATGCCATTCTTAATGAGTGGCGTTATTTTTTTCTTTTTATGTATTCTTCAAAATTCCTATAAACTTGTCTTTCCAACGGACTTAAAAAGAATTTATTTCTTTCATATAAAATTTTCATACGGTTTGCCCGGTACTGCGCCGCCTGCATTGAGATGCAACAAGCATCGGCAATTTTTTTTGCAGTGTGCAGGTCAAGACCTTTAAGTACACAAGCAGGAGCTAAAAAGCGTATTGCGAACATATCGGCTTCCTGCTCTTCCTCAGGTTTGTTTATTGTACCTACAGTTCTGAACATACCTGAATCAGTAAGAGAATGCCCTAAAAAGATATGCCCAAGCTCGTGAGCTATTGTAAATCGTGAGCGTTCCTTTGTACAAGTATCATCGTATATAATATACCATTCATCATCAATACTGAGGCTTAAGCCGATTTGATTGTCATTAAGTATATTGCAGGAGCTGTTCGGAATAATTTTAATATTTGCCTGAGATGCCACATTTTTTAGTGAAACAGGCAATTGTGAAATATTAAAATCGATTAACGCCTGCCAAGATGCATTTCTAATGTTTTTATATCTACCATAGTTTCTCAATTCCATCACCTGTAATATTTTACATTTTTACTAATGCAGAAATATACAGGTAAATAATGGAATTAAATTTTATTATAAATCACCATCAAAATCGGGTGCATTCTTTAATTTGTCAATTAACGACTTTGGTACTTCAACATAACCCGGAGGTGTATTGTTTTTGCTTCGTGCAGCCTGAAATACAACAACCTTTTCTTCTTCCTGAATACCGAGTAAGCGATCAACTGCCCCCTGCATATCAGGCTGATTTCTGTAAGCTGTAATAACTGTTTTTTCGTGAGAAGATAATGAAATATTACTGTTAGCATTACCTTCATAGAAATAATCCAATGTAACACCTAAATGATGTGCAATTTTATACAAATCAGAAATATTTGCATTTTTATTATCTCTTTTAATTATGCTATATATGGTCGAAGCAGGGACTTTTGTTTCTCTGCTTATTTCTTTTACATTAGTATTACAAGTATCAATTAATTCTTGCAATATAATACCTATACCCATTCTTAACACCTCATTTCTCTTTGAGAATAGCACAAAAAAATGTGCGTGTCAACAAAAAAATACGAAAACGCAAAATATTATGTTGACAAAATATGAAATTTCGTGTATTATTAGCTTGAAGTTACGAGTTTTCGTATTTTTGGAGGTGATAATATGCGTAATCTCGAAAAGGCTTTAGATGCAAAAGGTATTTCAAATGAGGTTGTTATTAGTTTATTAGGCATTCATAGAAATACTTACACAAACAAAATGTCAGGGAAAAGCGAATTTACAATTGGGGAAGCAATAAAGATTAAAGCAAATCTTCTTCCAGAATATGAGTTGGATTATTTATTTGCACCGAATTAAAAAAAACATAGGCAAATACAATTATTTTCAAGCAGCATGGAGGTGAAGAATTATGAATAATTATAACATTCGTATTGAGATAGAGGATGGCGAAGTTAAGCAGATACTTAAAGAGCTCAATGAAGCACAGGAAACAATATACAAATGTTACATCAAACTTCAATCACTTGGTGTACTGAAAATAAAAGAGTCGCCTGAAGGTACCACATCAGACGACAATCAAAACTAATTTCATCTATGATTTTCAAGTTCATCAACAAATGTATCAAGCAATTTAGCAGCATTCTTAATTACTTTATTGATATCACCGACTGTAGCCGGTGTATCTGATGTTGCGGAACTCGGCTTACTTGAAAATTCAAAATGACTTATAGCTTTTCGCAATCGTTCAATATCAATCAAATTATATACCCCCTTTCTTTGATTTGATTATATCAAGAAGAAAGGAGGTAGTCAATCAACAGCATACTAACTCTTAATGAAGTAGAGGTGCAGAAATGCAGAAATTAAAAAAACTGCTCCGCAGGTTGTTTGAACTTGCGGAGCATAAAAAAGAAATACCACTTGAAAAACATCGAGATGAGTTTATGAAATGGTTTGCAAATTTCATTGATTCAACCATTTGTGGTACTGATGAAGAAGACTGACAGTTGTTGCGACTGAAGCCTGAAAGTTAGCAATTTCAGGGATACGGAAGCAAAAGGAGTAGAGGAAACTTTTGAAGCACTTTCAACACTCAATTTTTTATGCTTAAAACTCAAAGAAATCATTGCTATGAGATATAAAGGTAAAAAATAAAAGACGGATGTAGTGCCATTACACCCGTCAATTATCCCAAATTTGTTTACCCTTAACATCTGCAATTATAAAACAGAGCAAGAATCAACCAATAGAAGTTTCTTTATCTATGCTGTTTTGCTCCATTTTGATAATACGCAAATGGCACTTGCGCTTCTATGATATGTTCTGTCACTTAAGCAGTTGTGGTTCTGCAATACTATGATTTTGCCCATTAGCAGACAGATAAGTTTTAAAACTTGTTTGTCAGACAACTCATTAAAACTATATAAGAGAACAGGGCGAATTCAAAAGTGCTTTCAAAATAAACACAATCCTTTCCGCCCACATTAGAGCAATAAAATTATATCAAAAGCAAAAAATATTGTCAATATTTTACACTAATAGGCAAAAAGAAATAAGCAACGAAAATCAAAAAGGTCTAATGGAAACTAAATTAAAAAAAGGTGAAAAGATGCAAAAAATAATAGAATGTTGCACTAATTGCAAACATTTTCACAATAACGCAAATCGCAAACCCTGTTCTACCTGCGACAAAAAGGTTACAAGGTATGGCGGCAAGAGACACTTAGCGACAGTAAGAGGTTTGCGTAAAAACTTTGAATTCTGCGGAATAGCAAAAATATAAACGAGGTGAATAAATGGTTACTTGTAAAAATGATTGTCTGCTTTATACATATTGTCTTACGCAGAGAGCTGAATACGACACCTGCGACGATATGATGAGGAAATACAATGCAAATCTTCTGATACCGCCCGAGTATATTGAAGTTACATTATTGCCTAAAGCAGAGGTACAGCAATAAGATTTGAAAGGAAGTGAAAATATGGTATTCAGCAACGCCGATGAAGAAATCAAAAAGTACGAAAGAATCAAAGATCTCTGCAAAGAAATCAACACCGTTGAAGCGGACAAGCTCTTTTTAAGCAAAGAACAGCTTGCTTCGCTCTTCGGTTGCAGTGTGAGAGCAGCAGGCGAATTTATGAATTCTCCGGGATTTCCGCTTATCAAGATAGGCGGAAAATCTCTTGTTAATATTTTCGCACTCAATGAATATACACAGCAACGAATTATTGTTACGGAGGGCAAACGATGAAAATACATAGTGTTGATGGTCTTTGCTTATCTTGCCGGCATCGCATTGAAGGCGACTGCAAGCAAACAGAGCTTGATATATGGCGTGATGATTTAACAAAAGTAGTAGCAGACTGCGACGATTACGAAAAAACGGAGGTAAAAAATGAGAATTAACCTTATCAAAAAGAGGAAAGAAAAAAAAGAAGCTTTACATCAAGCTAAGCGGCAGGCAAAGGCTGAAAGGCACAAGGACGATGCAAAGAAACTCAGTTATCAAAAGCAAATAGCTAATTTGTATTATGACTTAGTGGCACAGGAATGTGAAAAAGGGCAAAAAAATAACTACTCAGAACAGCACTCTGAGTAGTCAATAAGGGCACAAATTAATGTGCATAAAACCTATAAAAATATTATATCAAAAAACAACTCAAAAGTCAAGATTTTAAGAGGGTTTCAGCCCCTCTTTGATGGCTCGATTAAAGTAAACTTTTTTGCAGATTTTATATAGGGAAATATTAGTCTTTTTAACAATTTGCAGAATGACTAACTGCTCGAGGTTGGTCTATCGGTAAAAATGGTGTTGAGCGGACTTAGTTTTGATTCTTTTCTAAAAAGAATATTCAGCAAAAAGGAGTTCTAATTTCGTGGTAGGTTTAGCACTACAAATTGAACTTTGTCGGTGCGTGCCCATAATCCAGCTTTATTTAGCAAAAAGAAATCTGTTTGAAAAGCCGTAGGCTTTGAGTTGATTTATATTGTCTGTTTCACATTTCTTGTTAAATGACAGGAGGTGTTGAAATATTGCCATGGATAAAAAAAGAATATGACTGTGGTAACTGTATTGTTATAACGCATCACTTTTGTACCCGGTATGGTTCAAAAGGAAAAATTACATACAAGACTACAAATGAGCGAGGCGAAGTTACTGAGGCTACGCAAAGATATCTTGAAAAACGTGCGCAGATTAAAGCTGATGTTATTGTAAATCGAAATTTTAAAAAAGGCGATTATTTCATTACTTTTACATTTGCCAGAGGTATGTTGCCTGATAGCAAAGAAGAATTAAACAGGATAAGGCGAAATTATTTTGATGAATTACGCAAAGTTTATAAGAAGCATGGAGTTGCACTGAAATATTATGGTCGCTTGCATGATGAAGGTGTCAGACCACATTTCCATTATGTCTTTAATAACGAGTTTAATATTAAAGATTTTCCTGAGTGGAAATATGGCACTCCGAAGATTGAAACACTTGACAGCAGAAAACATCACACTATCGGTTCTTATTTTGCAAGAGGTACAACCAAAGAAGATAAAGAAGTTAAGACACTTCATCACGGAGGGAAAACGTATTGCTCACAAAATTTGGAACGGCCTGAGCCGAAAATAACAAAATTGAAAGGCTCAAGCTGGAGAGATGTTCCAAAAAACAGACAAGGCTACTATGTGGACAAGTCTACACTCGAAAATGGCTATACAGAAAACCCTTATAACAAAGGTGTTTACAGATACCAAAGCTATGTCCTTGTCAAATGCAACGAAAAAGAAAGGCTAAATATATGAGATACGCAAATAAAGAGATTGTTGATAAATCAAAAATTCTTGACATTGCTCGTGATATTGCAAGTGAAAAAGGAAATTATTTTGACAGGCTTGAGGAAGGTATGTATGGTTTGTCGCTTGAGGAGCAAAACCTTGTACTTGGTTTTACATACACCATTCTTCTTGCAAAGCAGTTCAGAATGCCTAAGGAAATTGTCGAAGGTCAGATGAGCAAGATCAATTCAAAAGTTCAAAAAATGGCAAGAGATAATCAGCGTTATTGTGAATATTCTAAAAGACAGATTGAACTCATTAAACCTACAGATGAATTGAGAGCAGATTTTTCAAAACAAATTAATTCTGGACAGTTTGACGATGCCTTAACTACCGCCTGCAAGCTGATAGACATTTATGAATTTGGCATAGCAGGTAGTCAAATAAATTATGGCCTTTTAGAAAAAGCAAGGGAAAAATACAATGTTCAGGTGGACTGAGGAAGAATATGAAGCCTATTGCGCTAAAAGAGGTATTGCATATTCAGCAGCAGGCAAACCTAAAAAGAACAAATTCGGCAATAAAAAAATCACTATTGACGGAATTGAGCGAGACAGTCTTGCAGAATCAAATCGCTTTGAGCAGTTAAAGATACTGCAAAGAGCAGGCGCAATTAAAAATCTTAAATATCAAGTCAAATATGAATTGATACCGAAGCAACAGGGCGAAAATCGCAACGAGAGGGCATTAACCTACATTGCCGATTATGTCTATGATGTGGTTATGCCTGATGGCTCACTTCGTCAGGTTGTCGAAGATTGCAAAGGCCATAAAACTAAGGACTACATAATCAAAAGAAAACTGATGCTTTATATTCACGGTATCAGCATAAAGGAAACGATATGAAAGAATATATTAAAACAACACTGCTGATTGCAGCAGGTGTATTGACATTATTATTAGCAGTAACGATTTTTGATACACCGATATTTTAGGAGGTAAACAATGAATTTTGATAAGATAAAAGCAATTTGCAAAAAAAGCAGAACTATATCACTCTATGATACGGACGATTATCAGTGGCTCGGTGATGATTTCGCCTTATATCCGTTATGGGAACACCCGGAATACAACAAAGACACTATCGCAAGTGTGCTATCTCTTGACGAAAAAAAGAAAAACGAAATGATATACAGAATCGGAGATATGCCGGCAGTAATTAATTGTAGCGATGCAACCGAGAGTGATAAGCTTTGCGGAGTATTTTCAACAAACCTTCAATGTATGGACAGAGCAGTAATTCCGCTTATGACATCAAAAGGCTTAAGGTTTATTGAAACAAAGTATATTACACCACTCATAAAAGACAATTATGAATTTTACGAAAGGACGAGAGCTGACGGCTCACTTTACATAGCTGTTAAAGTCGGATTTGTAGTTGAAGCCTTAATCCAGCCTTGCGACCATATCATAACTGCATCGCTCATTGATGAACTGAACAAAATAGCTGATGGTGCAAGTGAAACTCTGACAAACAAAATGATTGCAGAAAACAGCGAAAACTAAATAAAAGCGATGTGCTGCCTGACCTGATTAATAGTGATTTTACACCGACAAACTTATGGTCTAAACATTTTATATCAATATCAGCAAGGATTAATCAACTGCAATGGTGTTAGCAGTTGCACTCTCTTTTTCAAGTCGGCAGACATCGGCCATACAAATTAACAACAAGGAGTAAAAACTATGACAAACACATCAAACAAAATCGTAATGCTTAATGTAAACGTATTAGAACATCACCCGGATAATCCGAGAAAGAATATTGGTGATGTTTCTGAACTCAGTAACAGTATCAAAGCTAAAGGTATTCTGCAGAATCTGACTGTAGTACCAAATAACAGCGGTACATATTATGTTGTTATCGGTAACAGAAGGCTTGAAGCATCAAAGGCAGCAGGCCTTGAAGAAATCCCTTGCGTTATTTCGGATATGGATTATAAAACGCAAATAGAAACTATGATGGTTGAGAATATTCAGCGTGAGGATCTTACTGTTATTGAACAAGCTGAAGGTATGCAGATGATGCTTGACTTGGGAAGCTCTGTTGAAGAAATATCAGATAAAACAGGATTTTCAGAATCAACAGTCAGAAGACGTCTTAAGCTGAATGAATACGATAAAAAGAAAGTTGTTGAAGCTCAGGAACGAGGAGCAACGCTTGAGGATTTTGCTAAGCTGGAGCAAATCAAAGTTAAGGCAGACAGAAATAAACTGCTCAAGGTGATTGGAACCGCAGATTTTAACCTCGAATATAAACGAGCTATACAGGAGCAGGAAAATAAGCGCCTTGAAAAGCTTGCAATAAAAGAGCTTGAAATCTTTGCTAAGCCTTTCCCGGAAAATGAAAATGTTTGGTCTAACAAATGGAATATGAATGATAAATTGTCTTACGATTTATCAAAATTTGAAAAAGGTAAACGTATTCCAAAAGATAAAACAAAAACATATTACTATTCTATTGCTCATTATAATCACGGTGATTGGAAAGTTAGGGTTTACACTGAAAATGAAAACTACAGAAGTCAGCCTGAAAAACCTAAAAAAACCGAGAAGCAAAAATCAACCGACAGAGCTGTTAGAGCACTTAACAAAATTGCAAAGGAGCATTACGAATTAAGAAAAGAATTCATAATGAATCTTGCAAAGTGCAGCAAGATTAAGGATTATGAACATATTTGTCTTGAAACAGTTATAAAAATTGCATCAAAGTACGGATATATAAACAATAATCATTCTTATAACAAAATCCTTTGTGAATTTCTCGGAACAGATAGCCTTTATGGCAATAAGGATAAATTGCTCGAAACATATAACTCTACTCCTGCCGGAACTACTGTATTAATCGTTTACAGATTACTTGAGGATAGTGAAATTCGAAATTGTTATCGTAAATATTATGATTCAAGTAAAGTTGTATACGAAGAAAGTGATGAGTTAAAACGTATTTATGATTACCTTACTGCTCTCGGATATGAGATGTCGCAGGAAGAAATTGAAATTACAACCGGAACATATGAACTGTACGACAGCATGGAGGATAAATAATGGCAAATACATCACTTGCAGCATTAAATGATATGTTGTTTCAACAGCTTGAAACGATTACGAATCCTGATTTGAGTAATGAAGAATTAGAAGCAGAGACAAAAAGGACAAAGGCAGTAACTGATATTGCAACAAAAATTGTAGATAATGCAAAGCTGGAACTTGATGCTTTGAAATTTAAAAATGAGGTTACAGGTTACAGTGACGATGTCAGTCAACATATGTTCTTTCTTCCTGAAAAAATAAAGAAAAGCTGATGAAACGTGTGTATACACCGGAGATGCAGCAGTTCATAGCAGACAATGTCTTCGGAACTCCGATAAAGAACCTGACTGATATGGTAAACAAGAAGTTCGGAACAAACTTCACGGTAACCGCAATCAAGTCATACTGTTCAAATCATAAATTAAAAAATGGCAGACCGAAGAGGGCATGCCCTCAGCATCTGAGATTATTAACTGAAGAACAGGCTGAATTCGTGTCTGTCTATCATAAAGGGATTGGACCGAAAGAAATGTCAAAAACGTTGAATGATAAGTTCGGTACCTCATTTACACCGCAACAGATCAAAGGATATTATCACAATCACCATTTGAATAGCGGAGTAACAGGATATTATGAAAAAGGTCACGAACCGATGAACAAAGGCCGTAGGCAGACGGAATATATGACGGCTGAGGCAATAGAGCGAACGAAAGCTACAAGGTTTTGTGCCGGGCATATTCCTCAAAATCACCGTGAGGTCGGTTCAGAACGAGTAGATGTTGACGGTTATGTATATGTGAAGGTAGAAGATCCGAATAAATGGAAACTTAAACACCGGCTCGTCTGGGAGCAGGCTAACGGCGAAATACCTGAAGGAATGATTGTCCGGTTTCTTGACGGTAACAAATTGAATTGTTCACTCGAAAATTTAATTTTAATAACAAAAGCAGAGCATATTGAGATTACAAGGCGTGATTTACATAGTGATGATCCCGAAATATCAAAAGTTGGTGTGAATATTGCAAAAGTAAATGTTGCTTTAAAAAACCGACTTAGAAAGGATTGACTAATTAATGAAAAATAGTGAAATAGTAGATAAAGTAATAAATCTTGTTTCATTATCAGATGGCAATGATATTCAAACTGTAAGAAATGCCTTGTATATAGTGTTAAATGATTATGATTTTTCAAAACGCTCTCAGGAGTTGGCGCCTGTATATAGCGACCTAAAGACAAAGGCTATACAGATGTTTTTTATCTCGAAAAAGGTAGAGGGTTGCACAGATAAGACGATTAATTATTACAAAATTGTTCTTACTGTATTTTTTCAAATGATTACAGCAGATTTAAATGATATTGATGCTGATGCTATTAGATTCTACATAGCCAACCGCTCAATGAAAGATAAAATAAGCAAAACAACTCAGGATAATGAATTGCGTGTTTTAAAAAGCTTTTTTAACTGGTGTTCTGCCGAAGGATACATATGTAAATCACCTACGCTTAACATAAAGCCGGTTAAACAAGAAAAAAGAATAAAACAGCCTTTTTCAGAGGTGGAGTTGGAAAAAATCAGAAACGCAGCTGATAACATAAGAGATAAAGCTATAATTGATGTTTTATATTCGACCGGTGTCAGATGTGCTGAACTTATTGCAATGAATAAAGAGGATATCGACGGTGATGAAATAGTTGTTTTTGGTAAAGGTGAAAAGGAAAGAATAGTCTATCTTAATGCAAGAGCAAAATTGTCACTACAAGATTATTTAAATAGCCGAACTGATAACAATGATTCATTATTTGTAGAATTAAGAAGTCCGCATAAAAGATTAACTGCAGGAGCTGTAGAAACTCTGATTCGCAATGTAGGAAATAAAGCTGGCGTGAAAAAGTGCCATCCTCACAGGTTCAGAAGAACTTGTGCAACGATAGCACTTAATAGAGGAATGCCCATAGAGCAGGTTTCACAAATGTTAGGACATGCCAAGATAGAAACCACAACTATATATGCAAGGAGTAATGAAGAGAATGTCAAAAACAGCCACAAAAAGTATGTTGTCTAAAATAAACAAACTTCTTGATATTGATGATAGCTATAAGGCACCTGAAAGAATGATGCAATTATTATCAGATCAAAAAGCATCAAAAAAGTTATTCTTTTCTTTCCTGGAAGAGTTTAATTATGACGTAAGCTATGAATGGTTTAATAGCTATTTTGAAGATGAACACGCTGACAGGAAAAGAAACAAGCAAGATTTTACACCAACGTGTATTTCTAAGTTAATGGCAGAATTTTTAGAAGCTGACGATGGTATTATATGCGAGCCAGCAGCAGGAACAGGGAGTACAGTAATTCAGCATTGGTATAAGAGAGTTAGATCTGATTACATTTGGAATTACAATCCTATGAGCATATTATATTTTTGTTATGAACTTAGTGATAAGACGATTCCCTTCTTGTTATTTAATTTGATGATTAGAGGAATGAATGCTGTTGTAATACATGGCAATACATTAACTCAAAAGGCGAAAGATGTTTATCACGTGTTTAATGAAAAAAATAACCCAATGGGATTTAGCACCTTGAGAAAAATTGAACATTGCAAAGAGGCTGAGGAATTCTTCGGAATACATTTTGTTGATAAACTAACTTAATATCAATTTGGAGGAAAAAATATGTGTTTAGGATTAGGGAACGGCTACATAGAACCGAAAGAGGAAAAGGTGTCTTTATTAAAGCCGTATACAAAATTTGACTGGATAAAGAAGATGTCACTTGATGATATGGCTATTGCATTTGGATCACCATTTGCAATTCCTTCGTTCTGCGATTTATGTGATAAAACAGATGGTGATAATTGTGTTGCTGATAAAGATTTCAATTGCGATATAAATTATAGAAAATCACTGATGAAACAATGGCTTGAAAGCGAGGCAGAGGGGTAAAAAGGAAGAACAATGCTAAATATAAATTAATAAAAGTAAAAGGAGAAATTTATTATGTCAAAGAAAATTACAATTGAGGAAATCGCAAAGAAATTTGGTGTTGATGTAAACGACCTTGAAATCGTTGAAAGAATGCCGAAACCACTCGGAGAGTATGATCGAAAAGAAACAATCACTCTCGGCGACCGTGAATACATAGTATGCGGACATCTTCCTGACGGCAGAACAATGTTAATGACAAAAGAGTTTTATCTCGAAAACACACAGTTTGACGAAGATACACCAAACCTTGCAAACGCTTCGATTAAAGAAGAATTAAGCCCATTATTTGATGAGCTTAAGGAAATCGTCGGCGAAGATAATATTTGCAAACACACGGTTGATCTTACTACACTTAACGGAATGAAAGATAATGGCACTTGTGAGGCGTATATCAGCATTCCAACTTTTGATTTTGCAAGAGAAAACATAGACATTTTCATTGATTATAAAAAATGCGTTGATGATTGGCAGTGGCTTGCAAATGCTTGGGCAACAGAAGATACCGGCTATAAATATGGTGTTTGCGTTCTTTCGCCTGTGTGTGGCATCCACTACGGTAACTGTTACTATCACGATGGGGCTCGTGCGTTTTGTATCTTAAAATCTGATATCTTAGTATCTTGATAAACAGGAGCAATTATGGAACAAGAAACCGAATTAAAAGTGATTTTAAAATCAAAGGAATTGAATAAATATACGATTCAGAAAACAGACAGTAGCAAGTTTCCCAAAAAGTACACATTTACTTTTCGTGTCAGATTGCAGAACAAATCTATGGATATATACGAAATGCTTATGGATGCGAATAGAACGAATTTGAATACAAACGGGAAGCGCAGAATTGAGTTGCAAAGTCGAGTCATTAACGAATGTGACAAATTTTCGTACTACATAGAGCTGTTGCTTGATTTTAAGATTATCACCGATAAGAGTGCTGCATATTGGTCGAAGCTTGTTTCCGATGTTAAATATATGACGATTGCTTGGAGAACAAGAGATAAAGAAAGATAGCAGCGCAGGTAATATACTGTATAACCCTTGTTTGCGTTCTTTCGCCTGATTGTAACATCAACAACAATAACTGTAACAATCACAATGGGGCTCGTGCGTTCTGGGAGAAAGTCAGACAGAGTAAGCAGTACGCTGAAATCAGCACACTCCTCACAAAAGAGTATATTACCTTTCTCTTGTTCTTCATTATTAAACTTTTATATGACAGATTTTGAAAAAGTAACTGATTTTTCTAATCTTTACAAAGCCTATAAAAAAGCTAAATGCGGTAAGCATTACAGAGCCAGCTCAGCTAAATTTCAAATACGCTGCTTAGATGGAATAAACCGTTTGAAATTACTTTTAGAAACTAAAAAATACAAGGTTTCACCATATCACAAAAAGTATGTATATGAGCCGAAAAAGAGACTTATTATGATTTCATCATTTCAGGATAACGTTGTTCAGCATAGTCTTTGTGATAATGTTCTTATTCCGAGATTGGAGCAAGAATTTATCGAAACAAATTTTGCCGGGCGAATCGGTAAAGGCACATCATACGGACTCAATATTCTTAAAAAGCATATGATGTCCTTTCATCAAGAAAATGGTATGAATGGATATATTCTGAAAGCTGATGTTACGAAGTTCTATTACACCATAGACCACACCTATACAAAATCGTTATTAAGAAAATATTTTGATGATGAAAATATCTTGTGGCTTTGTGATGTGATCATTGATAGCACGGCCGATCCGGGACTACCGCTCGGAAATCAGACTAGTCAAGTTTTCGCTCTATTGTATCTTAATGAGTTAGATCATTTAATAACAGACAAATTGCATTTTTCATACTACGGTAGATATGCAGATGATTTTTATATCATACATACCGACAAGGAATACTTGAAAAACTGCTTACAACTTATTAACGAGCATATATGGGGATTGAAATTAACGCTTAACGGAAAAACTCAAATAATGCCTTTTAAGCAAGGTATAAAGTTTTTAGGATTTCACACTTACATACGAAACGGTGAAATTATTTGCAGACTTTCAAATGATAAAAAGCGAAATGCCTATAGAAAATATACCAAAATGGCAAAGCGTGTTGCTGAGGGCAAAACAAAGCTCGAAAAGCTTAACGAATCTTTTCAGTCTTTTAAGGATCACGCATTACAAGGTGATTGTGAAGATTTCATAGAAAATCTTGAAAATAAGATAAATGAAATTTTAGAAACTTCTGAGGAGGTAGAGCAGGAATGACGGCACAACAAGCAGTATGCACAAGCGCTGCTTTATCTCTTCAATTTCATTATGGCGATTATCGGATTAGTGAAATGGAAAAAAATGAAAGGAGAATTGAAATGGCAAAAGAAGTATTTATGTGTCGCCCTTGTGCTGAAAAATTGAAAGCAGCAGGCAGATGCGTAATGCATTCTCCGGTAAAAGATAAGGGAGAGTGTTATAACTGTAAGCGCCGTAGATTCGGTTACACCTGTGAAATTACAAAAAGGAGCAGGAAAAATGAAATGTGACTTATTAAATAACGAAAATGAGTGTACCAAATCTTACAATTTGGGAAAACCTGTAGGACCTATAAAATGCGTTCCGTCAGATATTAGTTGGTGTAATCAACGATTAGAAATCTGTGAACTAAATCAAATATGCAGAAACGCTTCACCTTTTGGAAATTATTGTTTTTATATAACAGATGACGATATTGAAAAATTGAAGCAAGGCAAAATTTTATTTGATCTTGATGAATACGGAATTTTTATCGGATATAGAAAAGAGATATAGCAAAGAAAGGACAAAACATATGGAATTAAAAGAAGCAATCGAAGTTCAGCAACATTTGATTAATTCTTATACAGCGGGCAAAAAAATAAATCTTCTTGGAATGGGTGACCTTATGAATGCCCAATATCAAAAATATGTTGAAAGCTGTACAATTGCTATTACTTTAATGACAGCGGCCGAACAAAATACAAATTCTATTAATGATAAAGTTATTTCATCGATAGTTGACAATCGCCTTTATGCGAAGCGATTAAAAGAGGCTGAAGTAGCAGGCAATACACAGGAAATAAAGAATCTTACCGCATTAAAAAGCGTTGCGGATTTGCACAAAATAACATTTACTGAAATGTGCAATATCATTAATGAACTTGCAGCATTACAGGAGGGAGCACAGATTTGAAAGAAGTTTTAATGTTAATCCCTTGTGCAGAAAAAATTGAAAGCAGCTATTCTAATTGCAGCGGTTACCTTTTAAGGAGGTGGTTATAATGGCAAAGCAGAAGAAGAAAAAGAAACCGAATAACTCCCCTCCAAAGGTAAAATATGAACTTTCAAACGAAATATATCGCAAGATTAAACAGAGTAATCGGCAGCAACTTGAAACCTTTATGAAACAATTATACAACAACGGCATTAAAACAGGACTTGAAGCAGCTGAACATAAGCGCAATATTCCATTCAATGCACAGCAACTCTCGATAATCCTGCTTGACGACATCAAAGGAATATCAGTTGATAAAGCAGCTGAAATAATAAAAGTGCTGACCGAAAAATACGAACTGCAACAGGCTGATGAATAATTTATACGGAGGTATTACAAATGAACTCAAAAGAAAGGCTCGCCGCTTACCTTGAAATTGTTGAGGAAAACGACCGAGAAATAGCGAGGTATGAGGAATTAGAAAAGGGCGGTAATACCTCCGCTGATAAACTTAATGAAATCAAGCAGCAGATTATCAACCGCACGAATAAAGAAATCGCTGAAAAAGATTACATAAAAAGGTCAATAGCAGGGCTTACCTCCACTGCACAACGGCAAATAATGACTTACCGTTATATCGACCGACTCGATTGGAATACAGTTATCAAAATTATGTATCACAGTCAGTCTGATTATGAAATCAATTTTGACAAATATAAACGCAAAGTTTTCAAATTCCACAGCAGAGCAATTAAGAATATTGACAAAATGAAGTCGGTGCAATAAGCATCGGCTTTATTTTATGCAAATAGGGGGAGCAATGGGGAGTAATGGGGAGCGAGTGACACTTACGTAATCTAAACAAATTATTTATTATCAATAAAAAAGAAGTGATTACTATGGCTCAAAAAGGCTCTATGTCAATAAATTTCACGAATCACAAACAGCTTAAAGGCAAACTGCAAAAAATCGAAAAGGCAAGCACCAAAGCTCTTGATAGTGCTATTCGTGATACAGTCAGCCGAGCACCCGCACAAGTAACGAAAGCAGTCACAGAGAAATACAACATTAAGAAATCCGAAATGACTGCAGCAGGCAAGCAGGCAAAGGCAGGCTCAAAAAAAATAGGAACAGTTAAAGCAGCAGGTCATAGCCTACATAGCGTTGCTTTAGTCTACAAAGGTCGTAGACTTACACCTCTACATTTTGGAATGACACCGAAAGCATTACCCGCTAATGGTCGCAGGTACAAACTGAAAGTGCAGATATTCAAGGGAAAGAAGGTACCCTTGAAAGGTCCAAGCGACCGACCTGTATTTCTTGGTTCAAACAAAGGCGGAGGTTACATTCCATTTCAAAGAGCAGGAAGCAAGTCACACCCGATACACTCTGTTAAGGCTGTCGGCATACCACAGATGATAGACAACAAAGATGTAAGGAAAAAGATAGATAAGTACATCGGCGATACGATGATAAAGAGGTACGAACATCAAGCAAATAGGGCGATTGATAAAGCAATAAAATGATTTTAGGTACTGCGAAAAGAAAATCAGCGTTGTGGTTTTTGCGAGCCCAAAAATCAACAATTTTTTCGAAAAAATTTTTTGACCGTTTCGCTTCGTCAAGGAGTTCTTCATTATGGCAAATCAAAAATTCAACAGCATTGTCGGCAGCGGAACACTTGCAAAGCTCCTCGGGAAGTCACAACGACAAATTCAAAACTATGCCGCTGAAGACATATTATCAGTTACAAATGAAAATAAAAATTTAAAATTTGACCTTTACAAAGTTATACCCGAATATTTGCAATATTTGGAAGAGCAATACAAGAAAAATTCACTTGAAGCAGAGATTGCAAATCAAGAAAAACGCAAGGCAAAAGCTGAAGCCGATTTGAAAACTCACAAAGCTAAAATGGCGAAATTGGAGTTGCAAGAAATCGAAGGCGAAATGCACAGAAGTTGCGATGTTGAAGAAATGACATTACAGCTCGTTATGGAAATTAAAAACAGACTTCTTGCACTGCCCGGATTATTAGCAATTGACCTTGCAAAATTAGACGACCCTGCACAGATTTCCGCACAGATTGAAAGGCAGGTCAACAGTATTTTATTTGACCTTTCGCATTTTGAGTACAACCCTGTCGAATACAAAAAAAGAGTAAGGGAGCGTGCAGGTTGGAAAGAAGAGCAGGCGGCAAATGAAAAAACAAAAGGAAACCAATCAGATACAAACTGAATATTCACCGCCTAACGAAAGGCAAGTTGAAGCCTTAAATGTTGCGATAAGAAATGTTATTGCAGATTTCAAGCCTCCAGAAAATGTTACTTTATCAGAATGGGCGGACAAATACAGATATCTTTCTGCTGAAAGCTCAGCGGAAGTCGGACCGTGGCGCACCGAGCGAACACCATACTTAAAAAAACCTATGGACAGTTTTACCGACCCGAACATCAAAGAAGTAGTCGTAATGGCTTCTTCGCAGCTCGGAAAGTCGGAATTACTATTGAATGCTATCGGCTATATCATCGACCAAAAGCCTGCAAGTATTCTTTTTATTCAGCCTACTATTCCCGATGCACAGAAATTCAGTAGGCAAAGAATATCGCCGATGATAAGAGATACACCGAAATTATCGGCAAAGTTTGATGATAAAAAAGAAAAGCAGCCTAAAAAGACAGGTAAATCAACGAACACTGTACTACAAAAGACCTTTAGAGGCGGCATTTTGACTATGGCAGGCTCAAATGCGCCCTCTGCTCTTGCATCTATTCCCTCTCGATATGTAATCGGTGATGAGGTTGATCGTTGGACTTTTTCAGCAGGAAAAGAAGGTGATCCTTGGGTTGTTGCAACCGCTCGACAGGTTACATTCTACAATCGTAAATCTATTAGAGTATCATCTCCGACTATTAAAGGTGCAAGCAAAATTGAGGAAGCATTTTACAAAGGAACGCAAGAAGTATGGTCGCATTGTTGCCCTGAATGCGGAGTGTTTAATCAAATCGTATTCGGCGACATTCAATTTGACTACGAAAAGACCACTGCAAAAGGTGGAAAAAGCACTTATCTTGTTAAAAATGTGCGTTGGAAATGCCCCGAATGCGGCGCTGAATTTCCGCAAAACATAATGCGTCTTGCTCCGCAAACGTGGATTGAATATAACCCGGAAGCATATCAAACAGGAATAAGGTCGTTTAAGATTAATTCCTTATCAAGTCCGTGGCAATCTTGGGTTGAAATATGTAAAAAGTTTCTTGAAGCAAAAGACGAACCTGAGATGCTAAAAGCCTTTGTTAATACAATTCTCGGTGAGAGCTTTGAGGACAGAGAAAAAATCGAAGACCCCGAAATTTTATACAATCGCAGGGAAACCTACGAAGCCGAATTGCCCGACGGAGTTCTTGTTCTCACTTGTGGAGTTGACACACAGGATAATCGCCTTGAATACGAGGTAGTCGGTTATGGCAGATACGGCGAAAGTTGGGGAATTGAAAAAGGCTTTATTATGGGAAGACCTGATACAGCACAGGTTTGGGAAACGCTCGATAACATCATTGATAAAGCATATAGTTTCGTCAATGGGAAAAAGCTCAAAATATCCCTCACATTTGTAGATAGCGGCGGTCATTATACACAGCAAGTATATGAAGAATGTTATAAACGCAAATTAAAAAATGTTTTTGCAATCAAAGGTAAAGGCGGAGCAGATATTCCTCTGACCGCTCCACCCTCAAAAATATATATCGGACAAACTAAATCTAACATAGCAAAAAATCGCCGCTTTGTGTATCTATATAGCCTCGGAGTTGACAGCGGTAAGCAGCAGATTATGGACAGGCTTAAAGTACAGGAAGCAGGCCCGAAATACTGTCATTTTCCAAGAAATGAGGGAAAAGGCTACGATATGAGTTTTTTTGAAGGGATTCTGTCGGAAAACCTTATCTTAAAAACTGATAAATCTGGGCACAAAAAATGGCAATGGGAAAAGGTTACAAGTGCAAGAAACGAGGCACTTGACTGCCGAAATTATGCAAACGCAGCCTATGCAACACTTCACCCGAATTTAGATAAAATTGAAAGTCATCTTAAGGGTGTTCAAACACCTGCAACAAATACACCACCTGCAAAACCCCGCAGGCGTAAAAATAGATATTTGGAAGAGTTCTAAAAATGAAAATGTCAACTGAACAAATCAAAACAAAAATTAAAAGTAAAACCGACCGCCTTGAAAGCTATTATAAGCGAGAAAAAGAAATGCTCGAGGGCGGCGTTCAAAGCTATGGTATTGGTAGTCGTAACCTTACAAGATATAGCACCGACCTTGCACAAATCAGAAATGCAATAAAAGAGCTTGAAAAGGAAATTTCCGAATTAGAAAATCTCTTAAATGGCGGAAATAAGCGCAAGGCAATGGGCGTTATTCCTATGGATTGGTAGGTGATTAGATGAACGACAATAAAATTGTTATCGGAAAATTACCACCTGCAGTTAAAAATTCAGGATATTCAGAAGCAGGAGCGAGTCACTCAAAACGTTCTTTAAGGGCCTTTAATCCTGTATCTGCCGCACCAAATGAAGATATTGACTGGAATAATCAAACGCTTCGTGAGAGATCCCGTAACCTCTATATGAGTTCGCCGATTGCAGCCTCAGCAATTAATACAAATCGTACAAATGTTATCGGTCAGGGCTTAATTCTTAAATCACAAATTGACAGAGACATTCTCGGTATAGCTCCTGAAACGGCACTTGAATGGCAAAAGCACACAGAAGCTGAGTTTGAATTGTGGGCGGGAAATAAACAAGCCTGCGATGCGACAGGAGTAAACGACTTCTATTCGATGCAGCAATTGGCACTTATATCTTGGCTGTTAAGTGGCGATGCGTTTTGCTTGTTTAGGTATAAGGAAAAAACAGAGCTTAATCCTTACCGATTAAGGTTACATCTTATAGAAGCTGACAGAGTATCAACTCCGCTTTCTTTTAACCCGAATGGCTTTAATTACATAACCGACGGAAATTATAACGGCAATAAAATATTTGACGGCGTTGAAATTGATAAAGACGGCGCAATTATTGCATATCATATTGCTAATAATCACAGGAGCGGAACTTCATACTTTTCCGCAACAAAATGGCAGAGAGTTTTAGCTTATGGAAAAAAAACAGGTACTCCGAATATTCTTCATATTATGAATAGCGAAAGACCTGAACAATATAGAGGTGTTCCGTATTTAGCCCCTGTAATTGAAACGTTGCTTAATACTCGCCGTTATACAGAAAGTGAATTGACAGCAGCTGTTATTCAATCATTTTTCACGGCTTTCGTTACAACGGAAAATGCTGAAGACGGAATGCCATATAACGAAGCTGAAGGTATAGGAGCATCGCCTATTGCAAAAAGTGAAGATGAATACGAACTCGGACCTGCAAACATCAACATAATGAACCCCGGCGAGAATATTGAGTTTGCGAATCCTACGAGACCGACATCTAATTTTGATACATTTGTTAAAGCGATGATAAGACAAATAGGTTCGGCTCTTGAAATTCCTAATGAACTTCTTATCAAAGAATTTTCATCAAGCTATTCCGCTTCTCGAGGTGCTTTGCTTGAAGCGTGGAAAGCGTTTAGAATGCGCCGTGATTGGATAGTCAATGATTTTTGCAAGCCTGTATATGCGAAGTGGCTTGATGAAGCAGTCGCAACAGGAAGAATTAATGCACCCGGATATTTTTATAATCCGCTTATTCGTAAAGCTTGGCAAGGTGCAACTTGGGCGGGACCTGCACCGGGTATGCTCGACCCCGTTAAAGAAATACAGGCTGAAAAAATGGCTATTGAAAATGGCTTCTCAACAAGCAAATTATCGACTGCAAAACTTAACGGCAGCGATTGGGATAAAAACATTGAAGAAATAGCAGCAGAAACAAAAAAGATGAAAGACTTAAAAGTCACTGAAAGCGAGGAATAATATATGTCTTTTTACAATTTTATCAACTCATCGAATAACACTGCCGTTATTGAAATTAACGGCGAAATTGTAGAAACACGTCCCAAACATTGGTGGACAGGTCAACCATTAGATGGGTTGTACTTTGTATCTGAAGAATTCAATGCACAGGTTGAACAGTTAAAGAACAAATCGAAAATCACTTTGAAAATTAACAGTCCGGGCGGCGACCTGTTTGTCGGCGTTGCAGTCTACAACAAACTGAAACAGTTAGATGCTCACATTGAGGTTATTATTGAGGGAATTGCCGCATCTGCAGCAGGACTTATCGCTTGCGTAGGTGATACTGTAAAAATGGGAACAGGTGCGGTTATTATGGCACATCAGGCAAGCGGCGTTATGTGGGATTTCTATGTAACACAAACTGACTGCGAAATGAAAGCAAGACAGCTTGAAGCCTGCAACAAAGCGGTAGCTGAAATAATCTCAAAGAAGACAGGCAAAACAGTAGATGAACTTCTTCCGCTTCTTAAAGAGGAAGTATGGCTTACGGGACAGGAAGCAATAGACTTCGGCTTTGCTGATGAATTGCTTGAAAATGAAGCAGAGTCGCAGGCACCGACTTATGACTCCACAAATAATACTATCCATTCAGCAGGCAAGGTTTTTGCTGTTAAAAATATTATTGAAAATGCCGCAAATAATCTGTCGGCTTATCAAAATAAAAATGTCGGTCAGCCGACAGAAAAAAACAAGGAGGAAAAACCTATGTCACAGAAAATCGCAATCACCCTTGAAGCGTTGAAAAATGACCATCCCGATATCGTAAAAAGTATCGCAGATGAAGCAGCTGAAAACGCAGTCAGGGCAGAGAGGGAAAGGCAGAAAGCAATTGACGAAATTGCACCTGTTATTGCCGACAAGAACGCACTTGCAGATGCAAAATACGGCGAAAGCGGAATTTCAGCCGAAACTCTTCTTTTCAATGCAGTAAAGGCAAATGTAGGCAAAGGTGCAGAATACTTTGCAGCAATGGTAGCAGACAACGGCGCTTCAAATGTAAGCGGAGTTGAAAGCGAACCGACAGGCGGTGCCGAAGAAGATGATGCAACAAAGGCATACGATGAAGTTAAGGCAGCCGTTGAAATTTTCAACAAATCACAGGAGGTTTAACAATGGACAGAAATTTAAGAGAAGTCGTTGAAACAAGAAATTACGATGCTCTTGTTGCAACGCCTCACGATGTTGATGTGTTTACTGCAACACTTCGTCAAACAGAAGCAGTGCAGACACTTAAAGCAGGTACCGTACTCGCTCTTTCTGAAAAAGACGATAAATATGTCATTCTCGGAACGAATGCGAACGATAGCGAGGTTCTTGTTGCTAACGCAATTCTCGCCGAAGATGTTGAAACATCAACAACTGCAGATATTAATGCTACTGCATTCAGGCAGGGTCATTTCAACCGCAAAGCTCTTATAGTTAAGAGCGATTACACTCTTTCAAATAAAGATATTGAGAAGCTCCGCTCCGCAGGTATCTATCTTGAAACAGAAATATAAACAAGGAGGAAAATCAAAATGGGAATTTCATTTTATTCAACTTTTTCGCTTATTGCGGCTTACAAGCTTATGCAGAAGCCAAAGAGCTTTTTAAGGGATAGATATTTCCCTTGTAATCCTAACAAGGATATTTTCAATACCGAGCAGGTACTGATTGAAATTGGTGAAGGCTCAAAAAAACTTGCACCTTTTGTCACACCGTTAAAAGGCGGCGTTCTTATGAAGAGAAATGCCGTTCGTATGGAGAGCTTTATGCCTCCAACTATTGCACCGGCAAGAACCCTCACAAGCGACGAGCTTAAAAAGAGAGGATTCGGCGAAGCAATCGGCGGTAGCCTCTCCCCTGAGCAAAGACAGCAGCAGTATCTCTTAACAGATATTGATGAACTCGGCGACAGCATTACAAGAAGAGAGGAGCTTATGGCTTCTGATATTCTCTTCAGTAACAAGTGCATTATGAAGCACATTGCCGACGATGGCTCAAAGGGCGAGGATATGCAGCTCGATTTCTCAAATGAAGGCAACAACAGCGCTCTTTATGTCCCAGCTTCAAAGTGGACTGTTGACACATCATTTGAAACAATTGAAAGAGATATCTACGCAATGATTTTAATGCTTACAGGCAGAGGCATTGCAGCAGAAGATATGCTTGTTGGAACAGAAGTTGCCCTTGTTTTGAAAAACAACAAAGCATTTCTTAAGAACCTTGATACAGATAATCTTGATGCAGGTGCAGTTACAGCAGCTAAGGACGTTGACGGTGCATCTCTTTGGGGAACTCTTGTTATTATGGGTCACAGACTCAACCTTTTCCTTTATGCAGAAACCTACGAAGCAGACGACGGAACCGTCAAGAGCTATATTCCTGCTGATATGATTTGCATTACAGCACCCGGAGCAGGTCATACCTGTTACGGTGCTCACAGCCTTATTCCTGAGGGTAAAGAAACCTTTGAGACTTATGCTTCACAGAGAATTCCGCATTATGTTGTTGACCGCAAGCAGGGCATTCGTACTATTACAGTATTTTCTCACCCTGTTCTTCTTCCAAAGACTATCGACCCATGGGTGTTTGCAACTTGTGTTGAAATGCCCGAATAAGGAGGGATAAACGATGATTAAAATTATCAGCGGTACATACGGATTGAGAAAGGACGGTAGAGTTGTTCCAAAAAACTCAAAAAGCGAACCTTTCGAAACTGACCCTGCTGAAGAAAAGAGGCTGATTGACCTCGGTATTGCAGAAGAAGTTAAAGTTGATGTTACTATTCCTGCCCTCGAACATGTTCCCGAGCCTGAAGAGGAAAACACTTCAATTAATTTTGAAGATATGAGCGTTAAACAGATTAGGGAATACGCAAAAGAGAAGGATATCGAAATCCCAAAATCTGCGACCAAAAAGGCAGATATCGTCGCTATTATTATGTCGGCTGAAAGCGAAAGTGACGATGAAAAAACCAATGGCGAAGCAGAGCAGGGCAACGATATGCCGAACATTAAGGCACAGATGCCCGAATGAAAAAGCTAAAGGAGCAAATCAAGGAAGATATTAGTATCTTCCTTGATTGTGCCGATTTTGCCGACACTCATACTGTTGAGGGCAAAGAAATATCTATCGTTACCGATAACGACCGTCTTGCAGAACTGAAGGCGGGCGAGAAAAATGCTTTGACCGAAGCAGACATTTTATTTTATGCAAAAACGGAAGACTTACCACCGAAGAGAGGCTATGGCCGTATGCTTAATTTTGACGGCAGAGATTGGTTTGTCATTTATTGGGAAAACGATTTCGATATAGCTGAAATTGCACTTAAAAGGAACGAAGATGCGTAATGCCTACTATTACTAATATTATCGACGGCATAGCTTTATGGCTTAATGTTAAGGTTTTACCTAATGTTAAAGGAAAACAAGAAGCAGATAATGATGCCGGATATAATGTGGTTTCGCCGACTGCATATTCGATGTTTATTCCTAACAGAGATATGACGGAGAATAAGGACATCAGCTTATACCCTTGTGTTTTGGTTCAGCTAAATGAAGCGACCGATTACCTTAAAGAACACAAAGGGAGCGTTAGCGTTATACTCCACGTTATGGTTTGGAACCCCGGTACACATAACAATGAAACTTCAAGTGAAAATGTTATTTCACCGAAAATGAAATATGCTCGAAATGCTGAAGGTTGGAAAGATGCAATGATGATAGCTGACTACATCTGCAATCAACTGAAAGCAGCAGGCGATATTAATGGGCATCGCATCCTTTATGAAAACGGCATTAAAGTCGAACCGTACAAAGAGCAAAACGCTATTTTGGATTTTTATCCACGCTTTTATATGGATATAGAATTCACTGTTGAAAATGCTTTTGCCACAACACCTAAACCCTATCAACAATATTTATAAATGGAGGATAAGACAATGGAAACTTACAGGCACGGCTCATACGGTCAGCTTGGTGATGATATTGTTACAGAGGTATCGGAAATATCAGCAGGCGTTGTTTATCTCGGTACTGCTCCCATTAACCTTGTTAAAGGCTGTGATAGAAGCAAGGTTGTTAATAGACCTGTTACTATTCGCAACTTTAAGGAAGCGAAAGAGATATTCGGCTATTCTTCCAATTGGGAGCAATATACGCTCTGCGAAGCAATTAAAGCTCATTTTGGAAACACAAGCGACAACATCGGACCGATTCACCTTATTAATGTTCTTGACCCCTCGATTCATATTGACGAAGAACAGAAGACAGGTACTATCACCTTTGCAAGCAAAAAAGCTTACATAAAAAACAATCTGATGATTGTTGACAGCTTTGAGCTTGATGGCAAAGCCGAGGGAACGGACTATACCATCGAGTTTGATTACGATAAAGAACAGCTTATCATCAGCGATATTTCGGCAAACGGCATCGAATCAAATACATACAAGTATTCGCAGATTGAAATGCCTTTTGCAACAATGAAAGAAGCTGTTATAGGAACTGAAACAGAAGCAGGGCAGACAACAGGTATTAACGCTCTGAAAATTGTTTATCAGGAATGTGGAGATATTCCACGTAAGGTCCTTGCACCTTCTTTTAGTTGTTGTAAAGATGTCAACGACAAAATTAAATCTGTTGCACGGTCGATTAACGGCAGATTTATTGCACAGGATTATGCAGATATTCCTCTTGTTGATGATGCAAACAACTCTATCGACACAATAGCAAAAGCTGAAGCATGGGCGATTGCAAACGGATATGACAGCGAATTTTCAAAAAACTTCTGGCCTATGGCGGTAAAGGGTGATGAAAAATATCACATTTCAACTCTGTTTGCAGTCAGACAAATGCTCGTCGATGCTGAAAATGACGGCATCCCTTATGAAACTGCAAGTAATAAGACTATCGGTATTGACGGTCTTTACTTCGGTGCTTCTGCCATTAATTCAGGTCTCGACCTTGAAGATGCAAATGAACTTAATTCAAAAGGAATTACAACTGCTGTTTATTATGGCGGTAATTGGCGTTTGTGGGGCGGTCATACTGCCGCATATAAATTCGAAAATGAAACTGAGCAGGGTAAAGAAATTTTTGACACCTCGGTGGCGATGCAAATTCACCTTGCAAATGATTTCATTCTTCGAAATGCCGAACTTATAGACAAGCCTATGGCCGTTGGGCTTATGCAGTCTATCGTTAACGAAGAGCAAGAAATCCTTGACAATCTTGTATCTATCGGTGCCTTAACCGGTGAGCCGAAGTTTATTGCTGACAATATGAGCAGCAATAATATTAAGTCGGGCAGTTATCGTTGGATTCTAAATGATACACCTACATCGCAGTTCAAAGATGGAACAATTATCGTTGTATTCACTGATAAAGGTTATTCTGCTCTATTAGGAGGTGCGGAAAATGAAGAAGAATAAGAATGTAGCCGTTCTTGCAGACACTTGGTACATTGAAAACAACCTTGTAGCAGAGGGAGTTTCGGTTACTCTTCCAAGCCTTGAATGGCTTACACAGTCAATCAAGGCGGGCGGCAACATTGACGTACCACTTGTAGGAATGACCGATGCCCTTGACTGTAATGTCACCACAGACGGCGGTGTTATCGTCAGCGCAGTTAAGCCCGGTTTAAGAACTCACGAATTCCGTTGGGCGAAAGAGGTACTCAAAACAGACGGCACAATTAAGACTGTCGGTTGCAAAGCGTTCCTCAATATGATGTCAAAAAACATTCCCGGACAGGATGTTGAAGAGCAGGAAGCAATGGAAAGTTCTTATGACTATTCTGTATCACGTTATCAGCTCTATGAAGCCGGAAAAGAAAAGTTCTACTACAACAAACTCACAGGAACGCTCCGCATAGACGGAAAGGATTATGGAAATTCACTTAAAAATCTTCTTTAATAAGGAGCTATAAAAATGATTAAAGAAATTAAATTGCACAACAAACTTCTTGTCAACGGCGAAACCGTTGACACTTTAGAATACGATACTGAGGAAATCACAGTTGAACACTTTGCAAAGGCAGAGGGCTTAAAGGCTCAATCATTGCAGAAGCAGAGTGGAACTATGATGGTTTCCCCTGTTGCCGAAACAGATTATTCGATGCACCTGTATCTTGGTTTTATGGCGGTTATTGCTCTTGCAGAACAGCAGAAAAAAAGTATCGACATTAACGACTTGAAACGTATTAAAGGTCACGATCTCAAAAAGATTATGGAGGTCGGTAGAAATTTTATGCTGAACTCGGAGGAGGATACGACCGAAGAGGAAGATACAGAAGAATCGACGGAAAACACATCAGAAAGTGTTTAAGAGATTATGCCCGAGTATATCACACCTCGATTATTGACCTTGGAAAAAAGTCAATAAAAGCATTTTTTATCGACTTTGCAGAAGCTGCCGCAGATTTAGCGGAAGAGCAGAAACGCAGAGAAGAACAAATGAACAAAATGAAGCGGACAGGCTTCAAAAAGCACAAAATACACCATTAAAAAGGAGGGGTTAATATGGGCAGAGACAAGGTAATGAAAGCGATAGTACAAGTCTGCGGCTCTGTTGACCCCTCTCTCAATAAAATGGTATCAAACACCGACAAAAGCCTCGGTAAAATCAACGCAAAAGCGGCGATAGTTTCTGCCGCAGTCGTTGCAGGGTTAGGTGCTGCGGCAAAGGAATTATATGACTTTGGAAAGGCAGCGGTTGAAAACGCATCGACCTTTCAAAGCGAAATGCAAAACGTTGCAACTCTTCTTGACGGCACGGAAGAACAAGTGCAAAAAAGAGTTTCGGAAATGCAGCAGGAAATTTTATCTGTATCAAATGAAACAGGTGTTGCAACAAGTGAATTATCAGACGGTATGTATCAGGTGATTTCTGCATTTGGAGATAGTGCCAATAGCATTAACGTTCTTGAAACAGCCGCAAAATCAGCATCGGCAGGCGGAGCAACGACAACCGATGCAATTAACTTATTATCAGCAGTAACAAAAGCTTACGGCGATACCTCGACTGAAGCGGTCAATAAAGTATCAGACCTTGCTTTTGAAACTGTAAAATTAGGTCAAACGACATTCCCTGAGCTTGCTCAAAATATGGGAAAGGTTACCTCAATGTCTAATACGCTCGGCGTATCACAAGAGGAGCTTTTCGGAGTATTTGCAACAGGCACAGGCGTTGTCGGTGGAGCAGCTGAAGTATCAACACAGCTTAAAGCTATTTATACCAAACTTCAAAAGCCTACTAAAGAAATGTCAAAGGCTATGGAGGCTATGGGATATGACACAGCTCAGGCTATGATTGAAGGCGAAGGTTTACAAGGCACATTAGATGGCATATCTGCTTACGCAAAGAAAACAGGAACGAATCTATCAGTACTCTATGGTTCATCTAATGCAGCCAACCTTGCGACCGCCCTAACAGGCGACTTATCCGATAGCCTTACAAAAAAAACGCAAGCAATGGCGGAAGCAGCAGGTATGACCGATACTGCTTTTGGTCGTCAAGAACAATCTATTGAAAAGGTTGAAGAGAAGATTAAAAACCTCGGCGAAAATTTCAAAACGCAAGTAGGTTTAGCTATTCTTCCTATGGTACAAAACCTTGCAGAAGATGCCCTCCCGATGATTGCATCCGCAATAGAGGTTCTTTCTCCGATTTTAGAGAGCGTGCTCGGCGATGCCTTAACGCAAATAACTCCGCTTTTAGAATACATATTCCCTGAAATTATCAGTTTAATAGAAGAATTAGCCCCTGTTATCGGTGTTCTTTTAACCAATTTATTACCTCCTATTTTGTCAATTTTGAAATTGATAATGCCAATTTTAATTCAGTCTATTCATTTGGTATTACCTGTAATTTCTCAATTATTAACGGCGTTAATGCCGATAATTAATGAATTGGTTAATGGTCCGCTCGGCGAATTATTCAATGCAATATTATCATTAATGAGCGATGCGGCAGGTCCGTTAACTGCGGTGATTCAATTTTTAGCTTCTATGTTTACCGAACGTTTGACAGGTGCGTTGAATGCGGTAATGCCTATAGTTACCTCAGTTATTAACATTTTTACAAATTTAATTAATTTCGTTCAAAATATTTTTGCCGGTAATTGGTCGGATGCTTGGCAGAATATAGTCAATATTTTCAGTAATATTGTATCGGGAATAGCAGGGATTATTAAAGCACCCATCAATTCTATAATAACCGGAATAAATACATTTATAGATGGCGTTAATACTGTTAAAGTTCCCGATTGGGTTCCGGGTGTTGGAGGTAAAAGTTTCAATATCCCGAAAATACCGCTTCTTGCATCGGGCGGCTTTACAAACGGACCATCCATTGCAGGTGAGGTACCCGGACAGACGGAAGCCGTTATTTCGTTCTTGCCATCCGTTAGAGATGAAAATATCGCAATATGGCAAAAAGCAGGTGAAATGCTCGGCGTTAATCCTTATCAGCAGCAAACGCCGTTACAGCTTGCAGGTGAGCTTATTAACCTTGACGGCTTCTCTCTCGGTGATATGGGAGCAACAACTATCATTTATTATGATTTTTCAGGATTTGAATATCACCCTGAATTTCATAATAACGGTGGAAATAGCAATGACGATAAAAATATCATTGACGAACTTGAAGAACACAAATACGAATTTGCAGATTGGTTTGAACAATGGATTCTGTTAGTAACGCAAGAGGATTAAACTATGGATAGGATAACAGACTATTACGAATATGAAACAAGGCAGGGAGATACATTTGACGAACTCGCATTACAGTTTTATGATAATGAACTTCTTGCACACCTTATCATAGACTTTAATCCTCAATACTCCGATTACCTCATATTCGATGAAGGTATAAATCTGAGAATTCCAATTTATGAAACGAAGCAATCGGTGGAAACACTTCCGCCGTGGAAGCAGGAAACGAAAGAATGAAACTTTTAGTTAATGGCATCGATATTATTGACGATGTGAATTTGCTTGAAGCAGTATATGAGGATTACGCTACTGCTTCAAGCAGCAGGCTTTACTTAAAATTTGATGATGCTGATAGTCTTTGGCAAAATTGGCGGTTAAAGCGAAACGATGAAATATCAATTGTAGATGCACAATGCAATACTGGAGCTTTATATATCAATCAAGTAACGTATTCCCGAGGCCTTTGCAATTTGTTTGTAAAATCAATTCCAAGTATCGCTCCAACCGTTCAGCATTCCACATTTGAAAATGTAAAATTATCAAAATTTGTAAAGGAAACTGCAAAAGAATTCGGATTTGATTTTGACTTAAAAAACATGACAGATCAACTCTATAATTCTATATCCTTAAATAATGATTCTTACTTTAGTAAACTAAAAGAATTATGCACTTTAGAAGGGATAGGTATCGTTTTTTACAATAAAACGATTATTCTCTTTGACGAAAACAAAATAGAGAATATGGGAAGTACAGGCGACCTTATCGTTGAAGCAGACAATGAATTCAGCATTAGCGATAATGCACATATGATATATGGTCAATGCATAGTTCAAAATGCAGACTTGACAGGTAAATTTAAGGCAAATAACGGGAGTTCGGATATTTTATTTTATGATAAGAAAACTCCTGCAAGTTCTACAGTCGAAGCAAATAGGTTTGCAAAAGGTTTGCTAAGAGCAGCAAACAAAACTGCCAAAATCGGAACTGTAACAACAGAATTAAAAACAGAATTTTCAGCAGGTAGCGTAGTCAACCTTATCAATAATAAAGCACAGTCATATAACGATAAGGTATACATTTACAAATGCCGTCACGATTTTATTAGAAACAAATCAAAAATATTTTTCAGATACGCTATTGAGGGGTACTAATGGCAGATATATATAAAGGAAAAATCAACAATATTGACATACAAAACAGAACTGCAAAGGTTAATACAAACGATACCAACAATATATCAACCTCGCTTTGTATTCCTAATTATATTGATATCAACAGATTAAGAAAGGAAACACCTGTCGCTTTCGTTATTTTTGATGATAATACAGGTGCTATAATCTGTGAATTGTGGGGTGCATAACATTATGACCAATAAAACGCAAGCACAGTGGTATGGAAAAAAATTTTCTTGCAATGCGAAATCAGTAAATCTTATTGACGGACTATCGACATCTTTTGAAATAAACGAAGTCACTAAAACTGATAAAAATGGCAAGAGCAAAACGACAATTAAAGGATTAAAGCCACAAGAGGTTTCATTCACAATATCACCCTTATATGAAGCAGGTGTTAATCCTCGAACTGAATTTGAGAGCTATAAAAAATTGATAAGCAAAACAGGACGGTTATATATCGGTGGCAAAGCATTTGGACCTTATCTGATGTTGACATCTGCAAGCCTCTCAGATGTTATTCTTGATAATTTCGGAAATATCCACTCATGCTCAATTGCTTTATCTTTTAAGCAATCAACGAAGAAAAAATACAAGAAAGATGCTAAAAGCCTTAAAGCAGAACAAAACAGAAAAAAGAACAAAAAGCCCAAGAATCAAAAGGCAAAAGATGCAAAAAAGCACACTATACAGGCAGGCTCAAAGGTCAGGATAGTCGGCAGCAAATATAGCGACGGAAAGGCAGTATCAAAGAATGAAAAAAGCAAAACCTATAAAATTAAGAGTATAAGCGGTTCAACGGCTACACTTTCAAACGGAAAGAAGATTAAATCAACAAGCCTTTCTTTGTGTTAAGGGGGAAAATATGCTTTCTAAAGGAAATGGAAATGCGGAAGTAACCTCTCAAAATTTGGTTAAGACTGTGAGGGGTGAAGTTCCGTACGACAGAATAAGAGGTATAGATATTTCTTTTACTGATCGACCTGCATCGGAAGTCAGGACAGATATAGTAAATGATGTTTTTGAGACACTCGAGGATTATGAGCCGAGAGTCGATGTTAAAAACATAGACTTGGAGCAAACAGCCCTCGGCAGTTTTAATATCATTCTTGAAGTAGATAAAGTTGAAGAACAGGAAGATTAAGATGGATAGTTTGATTAATCATAATGCAGAAGAAATATATAACGACTTTTTGGAGCAGGCAGAAAATGCGATACAGGAGCAACTCTATCCGGGCGACGAACGGCGCCTATTTGCCGAAGCACTAATAATGATTATTGTTCAGTTTCTTGCGACCGCCGACGATTCAACGAAACAGAAGTTTTTGCAAAACGCTCGGGGTGATGTACTCGATGCTAACGGAGAAGCATACGGAGTAGAGAGACTTGAAGGCGAAAAGGCAACAACTGAAATTACTTTTTCTCTTCAAACAATTGTATCAATGGACATATTAATTCCAAAAGGAACGCTCGTAACAAATGATAGCGAACATTTCTTTGAAACGCTTACAGATGCTGTTATTCCAAATGGTGAATTAGCAGTTACCGTACCTGCAGAAGCAACAGCAGCAGGCAGCGAATACAACAATATAGGTATCGGCGAGATTGATGTTCTCGTAAGCTCTATTGCCTACATTGACAATGTAACAAATACAATTGCGACTTCAGGCGGCACGGACAATGAAGACGACGATACATACAGAGAGCGAATTCGATTGTCACAAGACCGATATGCCTCAGGCACAGAGAATTACTATAAATATCACGCTGTGACAGCGGATACAAACATACAGGATATTTATATTACAAATGACGAAGAAATAGTATCGCTCGGTGAAATATCCGATGATACATACTACTTCAGCACGGAAAATATACCTTCAAACTTCTTTATAAATTCAAAAACACAAGTTGAGGTCTATTACAGTTCCTTAGAAAGCTCAACATCGCTTAAAACAATCAATTGCGATGTTATAGGCGATAATGTTGCAGTATTCAATAAATCAGCAACTGAGTTTGATAATCCTATTCTTTATATTCCAAAGCGAATTCCCGGAACTGTTTTAATGTATATTGTCGATAAAAATGGTGTTATTCCAACAGAAGCTGAATTGTTACAAATTGCTAATTCTTGCAATGATAGTTCAGTGAGGAGCTTTAATGACAGGGTTATTGTTAAAGCAGCTGACATATACAATTACGATATTTCGGTTGATGTATATATTGACCCGAGCGAAGAAGTTGAAGCTATTAAGGAAGCAATTACGCAGGCTGTAGAAGATTATAAAACTTGGCAATGTGCAAAAATCGGAAGACAGGTCAATAAAGATAAGCTACAGATGTTTATTATGCAGGCAGGCGCATATAAAGTTACCGTTAATAGTCCGGGTAGCCCAAACTCCCCGAAAACTTCAATACCTATTTGTACTGATACAATAGTTAACTTTGTAGTAGCTGAGGAGCAATAATATGAAATTATGCGATGTTAATATAATTAAAATCCTGCCTTTTTTTATGCGAAAAGATGAATTTAATCGTTTTTTTGCAAATTACATCAGCGCTTTAATAAAGAATTCTTCTTTCAATTTGAATAAATTATCTGTTTGGAACGCAATAGATAAACTCGACGATGAAGAATGTGACTTGCTTGCGTGGGAATTGAACCTCGATTATTACAGCAAATTTGACAGTTTATCAAAAAAACAGACTGCATTGAAAACAGGCTTAAAAAGCAAAATGAAAGCTTGCACAAAATCAGCGTTGCAGCAGGCGTTAGAAACATATTCGGGAATTAAAGGTGAAATTAAAGTGTTTGAATGGTTCGATTGCAATTTACCATTTAATCACTACTATATTAACCTAATTAATCCGGGTGAATATGATCTTGACAGCATATTGCGAATTGTCAACAGTTCAAATAGAGCGAGTGCTGTTCTCGAAGGTATTAAAGTTGATATTGACAAATCGGTGAATACAAATATCGGTGTTTGCGTAGTTAAATCCTCCGATATTACGGTGGATATGCGCTTCGAATCTGATATAACGTTTTTTACTTATGACGGTTGCTATGCAACCGACGGAGACGGAAATATTTTAATAGAGGGGTGAAAAAATGTTACAACCAACGTTAACGCTAAGCGGAATTTCATTAATGGTTAAAGCATTTTGCGGCGAAGAAATACAATTCACACAATTGAAAATCGGTCGTGGTAGTGCAGAGGGTATTGATACAAAATCGCTTACAGACCTTATAAATCCGATTAAGAATATCAGTATCAGTCGTATAGACAGAAACGACAATAATGTAACTCTTGTCGGTACAGGTTACAATAACAGCGATGTAGAAAACGATATCACATGGAATGAAGTTGGCGTATATGCGACCGACCCCGACGAAGGGGAAATTCTTTTTGCTTATGTTAATACGGAAGATGCACTTGAAATCATTAAAGATAATCAAAGCGGAATAAATATCGAAAACAATCTTTCAGTAATGCTAATAATTTCATCAAATATAAACGTATCTGCTGTAATTAAGAGTATTCAATACGCATCAAAGCAGGATTTATTAGACCACATCAGCAACAAAAACAATCCTCACGGTTTAACGAAAAAAGATTTCGGACTTGAAAAAGTTGAAAACTTGGCAATTAGTGACCAAGTTCCAAATTTTGATACAGGCTCACCGCTTGAAAACATAAAAAAAGGCGATACAATCAAAAAAATATTAACTAAAGTATGGAGTGCAATCGATAAACTCACAAACCATATTAACAATTCAAAAACTGATACGCTTTCACTGCTTAAAGATAACGGATTTGATTTTTTCAAAATAAAGTCTGGTTGTATTGCAAGTATATCAGATAATCATATTGCAATTCCTCTTGAAAATGGATTGCAAATTGTTATTGGTAGAGACCATATAACAGCAGAAGGGAAAAGCGACAACGTTGTCTCTCACGAATGGAATTATAATTATTTTTCACATGTACCTTTTGTTTTTGTAACTATTAATACACAATATTCAGACAGATACGCTACTGCTGATAATATAACAAGAAAAGGCTTTAATGTTATATTTCATAATAATCGTAGTTCTTCAAGTACGAACTATATTTACTATATGGCAATAGGATAAAGGAGGACATGCATTATGTCGACAGAAGCAAAGAATTTAACTAAACTTCCTCTCACAAATGAACAACAGGAGGAAACAGACTTTCATAACCCTAATCTGCTCTGTGAACAAAACAGTAAACTTTATCGTATGCCATTAGAGCAAATGACAAAAGCCATTACAGATAAACAAGCAAGACAAGTTTTAGACGTCTCAAACGGAATTGATTTCGACAGCCTCAAAGACGGAGCATATGACATCAAAGGCAGTTTCAAACCGTTTAATAATACCATTCCGCTCAACACAGGCGACATCTTGATTAAAGATAAAATGACTTTAACAATAATTTGCTCTTACGGTAGTTACTATATCGTTGATTACAACGATGATAATTATACGATTGCAAATTCATATGTAACAACCAGAATCGAAGTTGACGAGGCTATTGACGAGGCTCAGACGAAAACTGAAGAAGCGGTTAATGATAGGCTAAGTGAAATTAAGAATAAGTTTTCAAACATTCTTGAATTCAAGCTGATTACCACAGAAGAAGAATATAACAAAACATTCAGTTTTAGTGGTCGAGTCGAAAAGCATCCTAATTATAACTGCCAAACAAGGTACGCAGTGCTTAATTCTCTATTAGGAGCAGAGGATTATCCATCAAACAGTTATGTAGAACTCATTATGACAGGCACTGACCCTGAGGTTGATATTACCAAACAAATGATAATTATAGGACAGGCAGTCGACCAAAAGCTCTCACTTGAAAGCGACAACGCCATATCCAACAAAGCAGTGGCAGGAGTGCTTGACAACAACAAATGCAAAGGCTTTTTCTATTGTGCCACTGCTAAGGAAATGACAGAGGCATATGAGAAGTATTGCAGTCCCTACGCTAATAGTAAACCCTCACCGCTTAAGGATGACGAATATGTTATCGCAATAGCAACTACAGAATGGCATAACGGCAGTGAGGATGAACTTGCAGGAATATGGCTTTTAGGCAACAAAAACCGCAAAGAATATATTTCCTATGCTCCTGAAGAAATAAACGAACTCATAATAAGCTTACTGCAAAGTATTGAGTTGCTTGCTGGATTAGTGGAAACAAAAGCATTCCAATCCAACCTTGATGACCTTCAGGAAACAGTCAACAAGCTCATTTATGAATTATCAGAAGCGTGGCGAGAAAAAGCAGAGCGAAAAGACCTTGAAGCTTTGCAGTCAAAAGTCGATGCACTTGAAGAAAAGTTCAATTCAATCCAATATGCAAACGAGGAGGTGACAGAGTGAACGACACAATCTTAACAGCAGTGTTGTCACTTGTAGGCACACTCTCAGGAACGTTCGGAGGTATACTAATCTCATCAAAGCTAACTAATTATCGCTTAGAACAGCTTGAAAAAAAGGTAGACAAGCACAATAACTTCGCCGAGCGTGTGCCGGTGTTAGAAGAAAAGATAAAAGTAATTAATCACAGAGTAGATGATTTAGAAAACGGAGGTAAATAATTATGAATAAAATCAAATCATTTCTTAAATCAAAAGGAATCAACAGAGATACAGTGGAAAGAGCTGTATCAACATTTATTCAGGCGGTATTAGCTTACATACTGACTGTACTTGCAGCAGGTGACTACTTTGCTGAAGGCTTTACAAAAAAGGCAGTAATCGGTCTTGTGCTCTCTGCTGTTGCAGCAGGACTCTCAGCCGTAAAGAATGCAATCAAAAACAAGCCTGTTGAACAGAGGGGCGCAGGTTCTTCAATGACACTTGCCGATTTTATTAAGAAACATCTCGGCAAAAAGACAGATTGGGACGGCGCATACGGAGTTCAGTGTGTTGATTTGATAGATGCTTATATTGAAAAGGTGCTTGAATTAAAAATCGGCTTTTTCGGAAATGCTAAGACTTGGTGGACTGACAGAAATAAATCAGCTTGGCTGAAAGCAAACTTTAATTTCATTACACCAAAGTACAAGAACGGAGAGCTTAAGCCGGGCGACATCGGTATCAGAACATCAGGCACTTGGGGGCATATATTTATCGTTGCAGAAGAAACAAAGAACGGCAAAATCAAGTATTATGACCAGAATGCAGACGGCAAGGGTGCAGCAATGACATTGAGAGAAAAGCCGTATACAAGCGATTATATTAACGGTATTCTCCGCCCTAAAAAGCAGAGCAAAATAGGAGCGGTTAAAGCAACAGATACTTCAACTTCTTCAGTTCCAACGTTCAAGGTAGGCAGCACATACACACTGACAACGAATGTAAAAGTTAGAACAGGTGCAGGAACGAGCTACAGTCAGAAGAAAAGAAGTCAGTTAACAGCTGACGGCAAGGCAAACTCTGTTGTAGGTGTATATGCTGTTCTTAAAAAGAATACTAAATTCACAGTACAGAAAATCAAAAAGAACGGCAACGACATATGGGCGAAAATCCCGAGCGGTTGGATTAGTCTGTACTACAAAGGCGATAAATACGCGAAATAATTGCATTAAAAATCAAATGCATAAAAAAACAACTCCCCTCAGGGCTTAGATGCCTTGAGGGAAGTTTTGTGTTTATAATAATTAATCGTTATAATAATCAACAAATCCTATAACTTTTTGATTAATAACATCACCATTTATTTTTAATTGCTTTTCAATTAATTCAAAATACTGCTTGTGATTTTCATCATAATAGCTACCTTCGGAATTAGAGTCAATAGAAATAATAACACCGTTATCAAGTTCTATTTTATCATCATCAATATTTTTGTAGGAAAATATTTTTTGACCGTCATAATGAAATTCGCCGTCTATACGTTCAGGGTCCATAACTAATACCTGTTTATATGTGTTATAGCTTAATATTTTATCAACGATAAGGTGCTCGCACCATTTTGGGCAAGACCTGCGCCCTGCTTCCCAATCCTGTAGCGTTCTTCTCGGTATTCCAAATTTATCAGTAATAGCCTGTTGCGTTAGTCCTACGATTTTCCTTGCTTCACTAATTGTCATATTAAAACCTCCAAATAAGCGCCGAGATTAACCGCTCGGCTCGGTTATTGCTTATGCTGCATTTTTTGCTCTTAAAACAGGGCACATACTATAATGACCGAGAGGATAAACAAATTCTGAATTATCTTGTTTGTCATTATAAATTTTACAGCGAAACTGCTCTTCGCCGTCACTTATTATAATATACTTTGAGGTGCGTTTAACAACCTCAAATTTCCATATACAATTATAATTGCAAATTGAGCGACATTCGTATTTTTTGTTTGCCTCAAATTTCATAATAATTATCCTTTCTTTCGGTTAATAAAATAAACTGTAATCTTAACAAGTCCAAAAACAATTAATATAATTCCGAAAGTAATTAAAAACTTACTCATATTGACACCTCATTAAAAATATTATATAATATTCTCGGATTGGAAAGGGTGAGGGGATTGCTCCCCTCCGCCCTCCCACCCTTGAGGACTATTCAATCATTTTACCAATTATGATTAAGATAGTTCCGACAATCAAGTCCATTAAAGCGTTTACAAGTATTGACTTCCAATCAACTTTATGTACTGCTTTTTTGGACTTTTTCTTTTTTGGTTTCTTCATTGGTATCACCTCCTCTCTACAACTATATTATAGCACGCATTGCGTGCTATGTCAAGACTTTTTTTGAAAAAATTGCAAAAATCAACAATTTTTTGAGCAGCAGGTGGGGAGCAATGCGGGGAGCAATTGACACATCAAAAATGATAAAAGAAAAAACAAAAAATATAATGCATAAATAATAAAAACCGCATAACACTGCGGTTTTTTGTATGATTTATGTAAAAAAGAGCAGAGACTATCTCTGCTCTTTTTGGTCGAGGTGACAGGACTCGAACCTGCGGCATCCTGCTCCCAAAGCAGGCACTC
>JAFLRZ010000017.1 GCA_022511225.1 Eubacterium sp. | reverse complement strand
GTTTATTTCTGTTGCACTTTCCCTAAGGTCACCCTCGGCGGCCGTTAGCCGTTATTCTGCTCTGTGCTGCTCGGACTTTCCTCATACTGTAGGGTTCAAGTCTTATCACCCTAAGTACGCAACTGCCAAGCTAACTCGCAACCTTTATTTTATGATAAATTAGTATATATTGTCAATATATTTTAGTCTGGAGGTTGAAATAATTTTAATAATGTAGTAATATTTCCTAAGAGGTGATAATATGCCACGATTTGATAATGAGGGCTTTGACCCAAATCGCAATAATAACAGAGATTTTGACAGAACAGTTCCCACAGACGAAAATTTTTACGGCAACGCGCCTGTAGACCTTGATTTTAACAGCAGGAAAAAACGTGATAATTCCGTTAATCCCTGTGATGGATTTAACGATAAGCAGGATGATTTTTCAGTGCGCAAAACACAGAGTAATAAAGCAAGACAAAAAAATAATGCAAAGAAAAAGGCTTCGCCTAAGAAGATAGCTCTGGCTGTTATAGCAATTATTCTTGTGCTTGTAATTGCATTGTTGTCGTGCGGCTTTTCTGTTCTCGGCAAATTTAATTATAAGGAAAGACAGGAGAATGTTTACGTTGACGCTTCACAGCTTATGAGTGATTCACAGGTGAAGAATATTCTGCTTCTCGGAGTTGATGCAAGAAGCGGTGATGAGCAGGAAACCTCCCGCTCTGACGTTATGATGCTTATTTCTGTTGACAGTAAGCATAACTGCATCAAGATGACTTCGTTTTTGCGCGATACTTGGGTATACATTCCTACACTCGGTCAGAATCAACGTCTTAACGCAGCGTGCTCATCAGGCGGCTATCAAGGTGTTGTTGATGCGATTGAGTATAACTTCGGTGTTGCAATTGACGGCTATGCAGTAGTTGATTTTGAAATGTTTAAGGTGCTTGTGGACAGCCTTGGAGGAGTTGAAATTGAAGTAACAAAGGCTGAGGCAAAAGAGGTTACAAAGCACAAAAGACGCTATGGCAACGTTGTTCTTGAAGAGGGCAAGCATAAGCTGACAGGAGAACAGGCACTCGCATTTTGCAGAATCAGGAAGATTGACAGTGACTTTGGCAGAACACAAAGACAGCGTAAGGTTATGAGTGCTATTCTCAGCAAGGCAAAGCGTTCACCGTTCAGGCTTTACAGTATGGCAAGCAAGAGCGCACCGTACGTTGAAACAAATCTTTCAAAAAGCGAGCTTCTTAGCATAGGCTTGGGTGCGGTAAGGAATATCGGCGGTGAATATCTGCAGGACAAGGTGCCGTTTGACGGTACTTGGTGGTATGATAACATTAACGGCAATTCCGTCATCAGTATTAACGTTGATGCGAACAAGGAAAAACTGATTGATTATATTTACAACAAATCGGCAGAGGAAATACTGGCTGAGCAAAAAGAAAGCGAGTAAAAAAATCCTCCTATGGCAGAACAAATATCTGCCATAGGAGGATTTTTGTTTTTCAAATAGTATTAATACAATTCCTTTTTAAGCTCAATTGCGTCGTCTTCCGTAATCTCTCTTATGACCTTGCAGGGAACTCCGGCCGCAAAGGAGTTATCAGGAATATCTCTCGTAACAACGCTTCCTGCGCCGATGACACATCCCTCACCGATTGTTACACCGCCGCAGATAGTGACGTTGCTCGCTATCCAGCAATTGCGCTTGATTTCGATAGGCTTTGCGTACTCAAGGTCATACGGTGTGCCGTCCTGACGAAATCGTATATTCCTGTCCTGATACCTCATAGGATGAACGGGAGTTTGAATTGAAACGTTCGGACCTATCAGCACGTCACTTCCGATAGTTACAGGGCAGACGTCGAGGATTGTTGCATTAAAGTTTATAAACGTATTCGAGCCGATTTTTGTGTTAATTCCATAATCAAAGTAGATAGGGCCCTGAAGATAGACTCCTTCCTCTCTATCGGGTATGAGCTTGCTGAGGATTTCCTCTCTCTTTTCCTCTTCAAAGTCATACGTGTCATTATAGTCCTTTGACAGCTTATGTGCCTGCTCTCTTAAAATTGCAAGCTCATCATCGGTTGGGTCATAGAGCTTGCCTGACACCATTTTTTCCCTTTCAGTCATATATTTTTACTCCTATATAAACTTTTTCAGCTTTGAGATTGCTCTTACGGCAAGGCAATATACAAGCTGGAACATAGTAACGTTGATAGCATTAAGCTGAGAAAGTCCGTTGACAATACCAAGCAAAACGGTAATTCCAAGTCCGATTGCACAGCCGAATGAAATTATAATACTGAGAAGCTTCCGTACATCCGTAATGCTTTCAGCTGCCTCCATAGCAGATACAAAGCCCAAGGCAGAGCCGTCGTGGATGATATAAGCAGGTGATTTTTCAACGCACTTGTCGGAATATTTTTCAAACGTTCTTGCATTTGCTGCGCTGATAACTCTCACAAAGCCCTCAGGCAGATTAAATAGCTTTGCAATGCTTTCGTCATTAATATACGGGTCGGCACTCTTTACAAGAATGGTCATACCGCTTTTTTCAAGCTTGCGAAGTACACGCTTAAGCTTCGGCTGAGCGTGATAGGAAACGACAAACATTGCCATCAGCCTGCCTGCAACAGCAAGATAAAGTGCCTTTTTATCGTTTTTGGTGTGCCTTTTTTCAAATTCCTCTGTAGGCACCTGAATACCGTGGTGAATGAGAAGCTCTCTCGTGCCGACCAAAATTTTCTTTTTATAAAGCCATGCAGAGGTGCCGAGCTTGTCCTCATAAATTATTCCGTCAACCTCGGGAACGATTAAGTCCTTACCGACGATATATCTGTCAAACGCGCTTGCAAGCGGACTTTTTGTCTGTGTAATAACCGCGGCGGTGTAAGGCACGAAATCCTCAGGCTTTGCGTTGTTAAACGATTTTTTTCCGTGAATTTCACAGCTCTTTTTGTCAAACAAATCCTGTGCTTCGATGACTATTGCGTTTGTGTCGTTAACCGTTCCTGCACCCTCAAATCCGTTAATCATAGCTCCGTTTTCCTTGAGCTTTCTCGAAATATCACGAAGTGACTGATTGGTGCAGTAAAGCGATATGCACGGCAATGATACGCAGATACCGCAGACTGCAAGATTAAAGCCGTACTGCCAGCTATTATGTAATATGGAAAATACACCAAACGCAATTACGTTCATTAACAGCATTACAAGGCCCGTTATCTTTGCAATATTATCGGCAGGCTCATTGCTGCACGCAATATCAAGAAATTTTGTTGAAAAATCAGTCTTTATGCTCGTCTTAAGGTTTGCCTCGCCCGTAAGCACACCGCGGCTGATAATCGTAGCATCAATAACGTTTGCAATATTTTCAACAGTATGAAGCTTATCTTCGTGAGCTGATATAAATTCAAAATTTTCAATAATTCTTGAAATTTGCGCCCTTTTGCCGACGTTGCTCATAAACAGAGCAAACGCACCGACAAGGGTAAAGGCAGAGCCGTTATCTATATAAAGCTCGGGACTGATTGCAAGCATAAGCGTGTGCGCAAACACGGTGAGCGAAGCAATTGAAATCGGCAAATCGCTGTTTATGCCGTTTTTGAAATTAAAGCCGTGGACAATATTTTTTATATTGACAAGCAGTACAACGGAGTAAATAATAACAAGCGTTGTGAAGAATACGGAATCATTCAGAAGAAACTGAGGCATATAAGCATTGTCCTTGAATGCTGTCAGAAGTCCAAGCAAAACTGCCAGAACAAAGGTTATGATAGCCGTAATGGTAATAGATGATTTTGATGCAAACATCTTCTCCATAAAAGCAGTTTTTTCATCGTGATTTTTGTATTCATTTTTTACGAGAGAGCCGTTTTCACTATCAGTTTCACTAATCTCGTCAGGGCTGAAAAGTCTGAATTTGCTGATTTTTTCGCTTCGCTTTTTAGCAAGAAGCTCTTCTGCATAGCTTTCGTCTATGCTTTCAACCTTGTCTATTGTGTCATCAAAGCCTGAAAGCACCATCTGATCGCTTTCCTCACTGTCAAAGCTGGAGTCCGGCTGATGATGAAGCTCCGTACCGAAATTGATTTTTGTGTGATCAAGCTCGTCAACTGCCACGAGAGTAGGCATTTCCTCTAAATCCGAGGACTTATCAGTAGTCGTTTTGCTCTTGATGATTGCAGGGCGTTCAACCATTTCAGGCGGCTGACGCGAATAAATAGGCTCATCGTCAGCATTGATGCTTCTGAAATAGCTTTTTTTCTGATTATTAAGCTTAGGGACGACGCCTGTCTTTTCGTCAACAACGACTGCTCTTGTTTTATCGTTAGAATTTGTTATTTTCTTTTCGTCAATTTCGGGTATAACACGGGTGCTGCCGATTTTATTTTTTGCCGGCTTTATTTGCTTTGCAGGTTTTGTATCATCGGTATCAGCGGACGGAATTTCCATTTTCTTGCTTGTAAATTCCTTGCTTTGCGACTCTATGTCATCAATAACACTTTTTGCAGTTTTTTCAGCCTTTTTTCGTATTTCCTCAGCCTGTCTGAGTATTTCGTCAATAGATAAATTATCCTTCATTCTTTTCACTCACAAACCTAATCTTTGTCTTGCAATTTCGTACATAATTATTCCTGCGGCAACAGACGCATTAAGCGAATTAACCTTACCGCACATCGGAAGCGACACCGTTACGTCGCACTTTTCCTTGACAAGTCTGCCGACACCCTTGCCCTCATTTCCGATAACGAGAGCACAGCCGCCAGAAAAGTCGGTTTTGCACCACTGCTGACCGTCCATATCAGCGCAGTAAACCCAGATGTTTTTCTTCTTCAGCATATCAATAGTGGATGCAAGGTTTGATACTCTTGCAACCTTCATATATTCAAGTGCACCGCACGAGGTCTTTGCCACGATAAAGTTAAGACCTACGTTGCGCCTTTTAGGAATTATTATTCCGTGAGCACCACAGGCCTCGGCACTCCTGATGATTGCACCGAGATTGTGGCTGTCCTCAATTTCATCACATATAACTATAAACGGTGCTTCGCCTTTACTCTCGGCATATTCAAGAATTTCGTCAATAGTAGAATAGCTGTGGGCGGGTACGTTAGCCGCAACACCTTGATGATTAGCACCTGCACACATAAAATCCAGCTTTTTCCTGTCGACGTTTTTGATTACAATGCCGTTTTCTCTGCACATTGCAATTATACGATTTATCGAGCCCTCACGCTCGCCCTTTGCAATTAATACGTTTTCAACCTCACGGCCGCTTTTGAGAAGCTCCATAACGGCATTTCTGCCGATAATAAGATTGTCGTTTTTTATATTTTCTTCCATTAATTTTTTTACTCCGATGGTCAGTATTATAATTAACTATAATTATACCATTATATATATAATTTATCAATTACTAACTTTACGGATATTGTGAATTATGATATAATTACAAAAACAGTTATTATCATTTCGTTTGAGGTGACATTATGAAAATCCGTGAGAAAATTGATAAGTTCATAGAAAAAGCAGCAGATTTAGTAACGAGCAACAGCGTTGCGCAGGAGGAAAACGGCGTAATAGGTGAGAAAAGGGTATTTCCCGATATGCCTGAAGTGTGTTTGTCTGCTTCGCACGAGGCACAGGTGCTTCTTAAAAATGACGGCACGATTCCGCTCAAAAACGGAAGCACCCTTGCAGTTTTCGGCAGATGCCAGATAGATTATTTTTACGTAGGCTACGGAAGCGGCGGTGACGTCAAGGCACCGTACTATACGAATATTATAGACTCCCTGAAGAAAAACGGAATTGTCGTTGACGAAAGGCTTTACGATACGTACAGTAGATGGTGCAGTGAAAACCCTGTAAACCACGGCTATTGGGGGCACTGGCCTATGTGCTATCCCGAAATGCCGCTTGATTCGGACATAGTCAAAGCTGCATCAAAAGACAATGAAACCGCACTTGTGATTATTGGCAGAGCAGCAGGTGAGGACAGAGAAAATAAGCTTGAAAAGGGAAGCTATTACCTCACTGATGATGAAAAAAATATGCTCAGCCTCGTTACAGACAGCTTTGAGCATACGATAGTCGTTATGGACTGCGGAAATATTATTGATATGGCGTGGACAGAGATGTACGGCGACAAGCTGAGTGCCGTTATCTATGCATGGCAATGCGGAATGGAGAGCTGTTCGGCACTTGCAGACGTAATTACAGGCAAGGTATGCCCAAGTGGAAAGCTTGTTGATACGATAGCAAGAAATTATGACGATTACCCGAGCGCAAAGCATTTTGGCGACAAGAATTTTAATGAATACACTGAGGATATTTTCGTAGGCTACAGATATTTTGAGAGCTTTGACAAATCAAAGGTGCTCTATCCTTTCGGATTCGGTCTGAGCTATACTGATTTCGAGATAACGCCAAAGGACGTAAAGGCCCTTGACGGCGGATATGAAATTACTGCCATTGTTAAAAATATAGGCTCAGTATCGGGCAAAGAGGTTGTTCAGCTTTATGTTTCAAAGCCTCAGGCTGAGCTTTCTAATCCTGCCGTTTCTCTCGTTTCATTTGAAAAAACGAAGCTCTTGAAGCCGAATGAAAGCCAGACGATTACGATGAAAGTATCGGAATATGACCTGTGCTCCTTTGACGATACAGGAAAAACGGGTTATAAGAACTGCTATGTTATTCAGGAGGGCGAGTATAAATTCCTTATCGGTAACAGCAGTGAGAATTTAGAAGAAGCGCATTGCACCACCCTTGACAAGAAGCTTTATCAGAAGCTTGATGAGGTTTGCGCAGTTAAGACTCCGTTTAACAGAATCATTGCAAGAGAAATTGACGGCAGGCTGCTTCCGATTAAGGCAGAGATGAAGCCGGGAGAGGTTGACCTCAAGAAAAGAATAGAAGAAAATCTGCCAGAAGCAATTGGATTTAAGGGCTGGGCAGGCAAGAAATTTTCGGCAGTTAAGGCAGGACAGGTAACGCTTGATGATTTTATCGCTCAGCTTGACAATATCGAGCTTGAAGCACTCACAAGGGGCGAAGGCGGAATGGACTGCTCACTCGGCGTTTCAGGCAACGCAGGAGCATTTGCCGGTATTATTCCAAGCTTGCGTGAAAAGGGTGTGCCCCCGATTATTACAACAGACGGTCCTGCCGGAATAAGAATAAAAAAATACACATCGCTTCTTCCGTGTGGTACGGCACTTGCGTGCACGTGGAATACTGATATGGTTGAAAAGCTTGCCGACATAATGGGCAGGGAAATGAAAGAGCATCAGACAGACGTAATTCTTGCACCCGGTATGAATATTCACCGAAACGTTCTTTGCGGCAGGAATTTTGAGTATTTCAGCGAGGATCCGCTCGTATCAGGTAAGATGGCAGCAGCGTTTGTAAGAGGTATTCAGGCGAACGGCGTTTCTGCGTGTCCGAAGCATTTTGCCTGCAACAATCAGGAGTATAATCGTATTCGCAACGATTCAAGAATATCGCAAAGAGCTCTCCGAGAGATTTATCTTAAAGGCTTTGAAATTTGCGTTAAGGAATCAAAACCTCTTAATATTATGACAAGCTACAACAAAATTAACGGTGTGTGGAGCCACTATAATTATGACCTTGTTACAACCGTACTGCGCGGTGAATGGGGTTATGACGGCTGTGTTATGACAGACTGGTGGATGCGAAAGTCAAAAAGTCCTGAATTTCCTGATATCAGGGACAATGCATACCGTGTTCGTGCACAGGTTGACGTTTATATGCCGGGTGATTTTAACCGTATGGCAAAGGCTTATAAATCAGACGGCTCACTCCTCAGGAATATTGATACGGACAGAGGAATTACAAGGGGAGAGCTTGAACGCACGGCAAGAAACGTTTTGGAAATGGTACTTAAAATTAAATAATTAAATAGAAAACAAGGCAACTCCGAAAGGAGTTGCCTTTACTTTATGCTTATATAGTTTTGATTAGCCTCTTGTAATGGTTCTTGACTTCATAAGATAATCGTCTGATGCAGGGAAGTGGTTTGTGTAAACGATGTCAAGCGAAGCCTTCTTATTCTTAAGAACAGCAACGTTAGCGTGCTTAACGTCAATGTGAACAAGCATTTTGAAATCAGCCTCTACGATTTCGCCTGTTTTAGTATCAATCTTAACAGTACCTGTACCGCCCTTGTAGTCTACTACAAAGTTTTCATCAATAGTACCCTCTGAGAATGAAAGCACGTCAATTGAATTTACAGTTGAAGAAATATCACCGAGTACGTTGAAGAAACGACCCTGTGCGTCCTCACCCGGCATTGAAAGAACAACAGCCTTAGGCTGAATTGTAATGCTGATAGTGCCGTCGCTGTTTTCAACAACGTTTGCATCAAGAACATCTTCAGTTGTAAGTGCAGAAGTCCTGAGGTCGAGAGCTCCGTCATTTCTTGTATCATAGAGAGGATCTCTGTTATCTGAAGGAGATAAGCCCTTTACACTGCCCTTGAAAATACCGCCTACGATTGTAGGAACAAGACCGTCGATGAGTGAGTTTGACTTGCCTTCAACGAGTACGTTCTCAACGTTAAGATACTCGTCACCGAGAAGCTTATAGTATGTCTTAGCTTCACCTTCTTCCTTATAAGAAGCAGTGAGAGTTTTGGTGTAGTTATAGCACTCAACGTAGTACTTAACTACATCATCAATTGTAGCAAATTCCTTACCGCCGTATGTACCCGCAGTGAAGCTTGCTTCGAGTGTGCTTACGTCACCGGCGTCTGCGGTTGAGGCGTCCTCAATCTCAACTATCTTAGGATAAGCTGAAATTGCGTATGCAGTAGCAATAATGCAAATCACAAGAACAACAGAAAGAAATATGTTGAACTTGCCGAGAGCTGACTTTCTTTTCATATAAATTCCCCTTTTTAGTCAATATTACTTCTATATAATATACCAAAGTAAATAATTTTTCAATAGTTTTTACGAATTTTTAAACTTTATTGAAATTGAAGTGCCTTTTCCTGCTGAACTTTCAACGCTCATTTCGGCATTATGAAGCTGAACGATGTGCTTTACGATGGCAAGTCCAAGCCCTGTACCGCCCGTTTCCTTGCTTCTTGATTTATCAACTCTGAAAAAGCGTTCAAATATTTTTTCGTGATATTTGCTGTCGATTCCTATACCTGTATCGCTCACTGTAACAAGAGTTTGTCCGTCATTTTGCTCGATTTCTACGGTGACACTTCCGCCGTCGGTGTTATACCGTATTGCATTGTCGCAAAGGTTATATATCATCTCCTCAACAAGCGGAGGGTTAGCCTTGATGAACGAGTTTTCGCCTTTAAGCTCTATCGTTACGTTTTTAAGTCTTGCATTGATAGAAAGAGCGTCGACACACCTTTTTGCTATTTCGTAAATATCCGTGGAAGAAAACGGAACGTTGACCGACTCGCCCTCGTCAAGCTGTGAAAGCTTAATAATATCCTCCGAAAGAGTAACAAGCCTGAGCGCCTGCTTCCTTATAGTTGAGGCAAAGGGTCTGATGTCCTCCTGCTTTGCAATTCCGCTTTCAATAAGCTCTGCATAGCCTGCAATTGAAGTAAGCGGAGTTTTCAGCTCGTGCGACACGTTTGCCGTAAACTGCTTTTTCTGCCGATCAAGCTCGCTGTGCTTTTTTTTCTGCTCCTCGAGTGCGGTGACAAACGGCTCAAGCTCGCTGTACGTTTCTATATCGTCTGTCTTATCAAGCTTTGAAGCAAGCTCCTCAACAGGCTTAATAATACTTTTTGATATTCTGATACTTATCAGCACAGAAATAATTATTTCAATCAAAATGGCAAACAGTATATAAATTGCATTGTCGGATAAAACGTCAGCAGGGCTCTTTACGTCTTTGCAGTATGCACAAAAAATAAAAATCATAAGAGCCGAGGTTACGGCAATAACCGAAACGGAGGAAGCGATTATTTTATACAGTGCCTTTTTTGATAAGGATTTTTTACCTATAGCTAATCACCGACCTTGTATCCTACGTTTCTTATCGTTTTAATATGCTCGCCTGCGGTACCGAGCTTTTTTCGAAGGGACTGAATATGCACGTCAACGGTTCTGTTACCCTGCTCAAAGTCATAACCCCACACGATTTCCATAAGCCTGTCGCGCGTCATAACAATACCTTTGTTTCTGAGAAGAGATTTAAGTATCTCATATTCTTTATAAGTAAGCTCAATTTCAGAGGAGTCAACTGTAACGGTGTGACGTCCCTCGTCAAGCTGAATGTTATCGTGCGTAAGAATCTCCTTGACAGGCTTTTGCATTCTTCTTAGTATAGCCTTTACTCTTGATACAAGCTCCATAACTCCGAACGGTTTTGTGATGTAGTCGTCTGCGCCCATATCAAGTCCCTTTACGGCATCAATCTCGCTCGTTTTTGCCGTAACCATTATAACGGGGATGTCTGAATACGTCGCAGAAGCTCTTATGTTGGTGAGAAGCGAAAGTCCGTCGTCATCCGGAAGCATAATGTCAAGAAGTATAATATCGGGGATTTTTTCCTCTAAAGCATTCTGAAGCTCTTTTCCGTCAGAAAGACCGCGGGCGGCGAAATTTGCATTTTTCAGTGCATAAATTTCGAGCTCACGGATTGAAACGTCATCCTCAACAATGTATACAAGCTGTTTGCTGTCCATAATTAACCTCTATTATTTCGGCTGCCGCCAACTTATTTTAATGAATACTTATTAAGGTACATTTCAAAGTTTTTCATAAAGCTCTTATTGTCCGACTTTTTAACCTGTTTAAGATAACTGTGCGTCTGGTAAGTGCCCTGAGAAAGCTCGATAATGCAGACTGCAAGATTTGAACAGTGATCGGCAATTCTTTCAAATGAATTGATAATGTCAAAGAAGAGGATACCTGTTTCTACCGAGCATTCTCCGTCATCCATACGCTTTGAGTGAAGAGCACGAAGCTCTGCCTTAAGATTGTTTATAACCTGCTCGAGCGGTTCAATCGTCTGTGCAAGCTCAACATCATCGTCAATGAATGCACTAATTGCGTTTTCTGTAATTTCCTTGACGGCTTTACTCATTATGTCGAGCTCTCTGTTTGCCTCGTCGGTAAAGTGAATTTTTTTCTTGTGCATTGCTCTCTTTGTTTTGAGTATGTTTGCACCGTAGTCACCGATACGCTCAAAGTTTCCGATTGCGTGGGAGAGCTTGCCGAGCCGTAAGGATTCTTCAAACGAAAGATCAAATGAGCCTATTTTGATGATGTACGTTTCAAGCTCGTCCTCGTATTTATCAAGTCTTTTTTCATTTGCTTTGATTTTTTCGTCTTTGGTATGGCTGTAAGCCCTGATAAATTCAAGGCAAAGATTAACGTTTTTCTTTGCAAGCAGAGCCATTTCGTCACAGCGGTCTTTGACTTTATCAATAGCGTATGCCGGAGAAAGAAGGAAACGCTCCTCAACAAGAGGACTGCTTGATGCTGATTGCTCCTGACCCTCCTCGTCGGGAATGATCTTGTACATCAGCTTTTCATACACACCACCGAACGGGAACAGTACGGAGGCTGAGAAAATATTAAACACGGAATGAATTATAGCAACACTCGTTGCATTGACTTGCTCATCTAAAAACGGCAAGCCGAAAAGTGTGTTTGCACCGTAAAATGCAGCGAGTGCAACGGCAACGCCGCTTGATGCTAATGCAAGTGCAGTAAATGCTGTACGCTTTGCATTTTTACTTGCGCCGATTGCAGAAATAAGTACCGGTGTGCAGGCACCGATATTCATACCGAGAATTATAGGGAATGCAACCGAAACGGATACGGCACCTGTTGCGGTCATTGCCTGCAGAATTCCAACAGACGCAGATGAGCTTTGTAAAACTGCCGTGAGCAGAATACCTGCAATAAGTCCGAGTATAGGATTAGAAAATTTAAGCAAAAGGCTTGTAAATTCAGGAACGTCTTTGAGTCCTGACACGGAGCTGCTCATGGTGCTCATACCGATTAAAAGAACTGCAAAGCCTAAAATAATGTTTGCAAGATTCTTTTTCTTGTCGCCGTTTGCAAATTTGATAATAAGCACACCGATTAAGGCAAGCACCGGCGCAAATGATGACGGCTTTAGAAGCTGGAGAAAAACACCCGAGCCTTCAATGCCTGTCAGCGACAAAATCCATGCCGTAACGGTTGTGCCGATATTTGCGCCCATAATTATGCCGATAACCTGCTTTAGCTGCATAATGCCGCTGTTTACAAAGCCTACCGCCATAACGTTTACTGCGCCTGACGATTGAATAATTGCCGTTACACCTAAGCCGAGGAACAGTCCCTTTATTCTGCTGTTAGTCATTCTTTCAAGAACTCCCTCAAGCTTACCTCCGCTGAGCTTTTCAAGACCTGAGCCCATTATGTTCATACCAAAAAGGAACAGTGCAAGTCCGCCTATAAGGGTCAAAACGTCGAATATAGTCATATTAATCCCCTTGTTCTATCAATTAATTCTGTTATTTTTTTCTAATAATAAGCAGATACGATTAAGTTAAAATATGGTTTATGTTAAATTTACGTTAAGTTTTATACTGATTCGTGATACTGTTTATTCACAGTAAATAGGTGACGTAATTGCAAGTGGCAGCTTTTTGCCGTCAACTGTGCCCCAAAGCTCTGCACGGTACCATTTGTCCTGCTCTAATTTTAGCCTTGCGTGCCGCTCATCGCACCTCGTTTCAAGCACAGTCTTATCGCCGTTTGAAATGATTTTGATAGTTTTGTATTTAACAGATTCTTCGCCTGCGTCTTTCTCTCTTGAATGAAGGTCAGTAAAGAAGCTGAAGGTGTAGCTTCCTCTTTTTACTGTTGAGCCGATGTCAAAGGTATTGCCATGCCTGTGAAGCCTGAAAAAGAATTTTGCACCTGTTGAAACAACAGTTTTTCCCATTCTGATTGCTCTTAGTGCATTTTGCTGATTAACCTCGCCTTCAATATCAACGTAGGTACAGCCGTAATGACCGCCTCTCTGTGGTCTGTGCCAATCTCTGCCGTACGTTGCGGCTATTCTGTAGCCCTTGTCAAGAAGCCGGGTCCATAACTGAGGTGCTCTGTCGTTTTCGCTGTTAACACGGGATATGTCCTCGTGCCAGATTTCCATATAATCGACCTGACGCCAATCCCTGATACTGAACTCCCATCTGCCGCCGGTGCAGACAGGTGAGCCAATCTGGAACGGATGAGCAATGCCTACAACACCGCCCTTTGCCTTGACCTCGTTAATCTTTTCATCTATATTATCGGGCTTAGCATCACGCCAGTCAACAAACTCCTTTGCTCCGAGCACGAGCATATGCCCGAAGTAGGTAGTCCACTCTATGCCCCTTACAGTCGGAAGAATACTGTCATCAAGCTCGTCATAGCCTGACACTGTATTGTGGTCGGTAAGCGCAATCAGCGATAAGTGATTATCGCGTGCAGCTTCTAAAAGTTCCTTTACCTCAAAATCACCGTCTGAATGAACGGTGTGGCAGTGAAGCTCACAGGGAAGATAGCTCATTAGTAACTCTCTCCTTCCACAGTAATATTATAATCAATTTCGCAGCAGGCGTAATGAACGTTAAGAACAATATCCCATTCTCCTGCCTCAATATCGGTCTTTATAAAACCGACAGATGATTTTTCACGGCTGATTATATGCTCCTGCTCGTTTGCCTGACGGTGAGCAGCACCCACGTATCTGCCGTTGCAGTCAACGGAAACAGTCACAAGATTTTTAACAGGCAGATAGTCTGATGCTTTGCCGATAATTTCATCATCAGATTTCTTAAAGCATTCCTCAATAAGCCTTACGGCCTTTTCTCTGTTTTCGAGAGTTTTTGGTGAATAGCTGTATTTTATGGTGAGTGACTTAATATTTTCGGGCACGTCAAAGCGGTGAACAAGATTTGTCTTGTCGTTTGCAGCAGTGATTTTGCCCTTTATACTAAAAAGTGTCATTTGCTTTTCTCCGGGATTCTAAATAATCATTATAATTATAAAGCAGAATTATGCTATTTTCAATTGATATTATTGAACAAAAATGATATAGTAATTTTGGTGATGATAATGAACTTACGTTGCTTTATGGCTGATATTGATGATAGCAGTGACGTGCTTTCGCTCAATCTTGTCGGAACTCACGATTGTGTTACTCAGTATGTTCAGCTTCCGTATCTTTCAAGATGTCAGGATAAAAGCATAAGAGAACAGCTTGATATAGGAATAAGAGGGCTTGATATAAGAACTCAGAGCAAGGACGAAAGGCTTAAAATGCTTCACGGCAAGGCAAAGGCTTTTAATTCGCCTAATCATCTTTCGGCTCAGATGGATATGGAGGATGTGCTCAAACAGTGCTATGCCTTTCTTGATGATAATCCGAGCGAGGCAATTGTTTTTCAGTTTAAAAATGACAGCAATAAGGAAATGGAAAAATGCTTCGATAATCTTTACAATACGTATATCGTGCCCGATTCAGAGCGTTGGTATCTCGGAGAGGGCAGTCCCATTCTTAAAGACGTAAGAGGCAAATTAATACTTATCCGCCGATGTAAAAAGGATGACGGTAAGCAGTATCCTCTCGGTACGGGAATTGATTTTTCTCACTGGGTTGAACAGGACGAAGCAGTGCCTGAGCCGTTAATTCTCAAAACCTCGGGGGATTCTCCGATGACCTTTTTGGTGCAGGATAGATTTAAATATAAGCCTGAGCCTCGCTGGAGTGAATGTGTACTGCCGTTTCTTGACAGTATGACACCGTTTAACGGCGGGTACGTGATAAACTATATTTCAACGGCAGGCGGACTGAAGGGACCTCATAATAACGCAAGCTATATCAATTCACAATTTATGAATTATAACCTGAAAAAGGGCATTTATTACGGATTGATTTATATGGATTTTCCTACACCTGAGCTTGTTGAAAAGGTAGTTAAAACTAATTTTTAAAGGGATATTATTATGAAGCTTAATGAAATCAATATCAGAGATCCGTTTGTATTAAAAGAGGACGGAGTCTATTACCTTTACGGCACAAGGGCAAAGGATTTCGGCTGCGGTGTTGCAGGCTTCGACGTTTATACGTCAACAAATCTTGAGGATTGGAGCGAGCCTGAGGTTTGCTTTGATTCCGAAAAAGCCGAACTTAACAGACATGTAAACTGGGCGCCCGAGGTGCATAAATATAATGGAAAATTCTATATGTTTGCAACGTTCACGAGAGAAAACGGACTCAGAGGCACGTTCTCGCTCGTTTCCGACAATCCGTCGGGACCGTTTACACTTCATTCAAAGAAGGCACTTACTCCGAGCGAATGGGAATGTCTTGACGGCACGCTTTACATTGATAAAAACGGCGAGCCGTACCTCGTTTTCTGCCACGAGCACACACAGATTATTGACGGCACTGTGTGCTACGTAAAGCTTAATGATGAGCTTACCGAAAGCATTGGAAATGCTGAATATATTTTCAGCGGCTCTTCGCCGTACTTCATTGATAAAAAGCCTGAGGGGGAGCACTACATCACAGACGGACCCTTTATGTACCGCACAAAAAACGGCGAGCTTCTGATGATATGGTCAACCTTTATAAATCACAAGTATTCACAGTGCGTTGCAAAATCCGATAACGGCGAAATAACGGGAAGCTTTGAGCATCTTCCTCCGCTTATTACTGATGACGGCGGACACGGTATGATATTTGAAGCAGACGGCAGGCTTCTTCTGACTTTTCATACGCCGAACAAAACACTCGACGAGCGTCCAACGTTTATTGAACTAAAGGATGACGGAAATACGCTAATTTTAAAATAACCCTTGACTTTTTTAAATTAAGTGTTATTATTACTTATGGTTATTAAATATTCTCATGGTGAGAGTGGGTCGTGCGACCCGCTCTCATATCATTATAAGGAGGTATTTACTTGGCAGGAAAAGGGAATACGGTTTCTAAGGTGCTTGAAATTATTACCCCGTTTGCAGAGGAATTAGGTCTTGATATCTGGGACGTTCGTTTCCTTAAAGAAGGCACGGACTGGTACCTGAGGATTTTTATTGACAAAGAGGGCGGAGTTTCGATTGACGATTGTGTTGATCTTACCCACGCAATAACGAAGTCTCTTGACGATGCAGATCCAATCAGCCAGAGTTACACACTCGAGGTAAGCTCACCGGGTATTGAACGTGAGCTCGTCAAGGATGAGCATTTTGAACGGTTTATAGGCAGTGCCATTATGATGCGCCTTATTAGACCGATTGAAAAGGTAAGAGATTTCAGCGGTACGCTTGAAGCTTATGATGACGGCAGGATAACAGTTCGGCTGACAGACGGCAGTGAATTGACTGTCCTGAATAAAGAAACTTCTTACGTCAAACTCGACGATTTTAATATGAATGATTTTAACAGTGATTAATAACAATAACAATCTGTTTATAAAGAAAGGATGATAGGAAAAATGAGTAAGGAATTTTTTGACGCAGTAAAGCTTATTGAGGCTGAGAGGGGTATTCCTGCTGACTACATTTACGAAATGATTACGTCGGCAATTATTTCTTCTCTTAAGCGCGAATATAACGGAAAGGATATTATCCACTGCGACATTGACGAGGAAAAGCAAAAAATAAAGGTTTACGTTCAGAAGATGGTCGTTGACGAGATTACAGACCCTGACACCGAGCTTACACTCGAGCAGGCTCAGCTTATCCGCAAGAGTGCAAAGGTCGGCAAGACGGTTGATATCCCTATCAAGACAAAATCTCTTGGCAGAGTTATTGCGCAAAAGGCAAAACAGCTTCTTCGCTCAGGGCTTCGTGATATTGAAAAGGGTCAGATGTACGAGGAATTCAAGTCTAAGAATCAGGAACTTGTTACAGGTAAGGTTGACAGAGTTGACCCGACAACAGGCAATGCCGCAATAGTTATCGGCAAGAACACAACCTCACTTCCAAAGAATGAGCAGGTTCCGGGTGAGGTTCTGCGCGAGGGCGACACAATCAAGGTATTTATCGTTGACGTTAAGGAAACGACTAAGGGCCCGAGAATCATGATTTCAAGAACACATCCGGGTCTTGTAAGACGCCTCTTTGAGCAGGAGGTTCCTGAAATTTATGACGGCACAATCGAAATCAAGTCGGTTTCCCGTGAGGCAGGTTCAAGATCAAAAATTTCCGTATTCTCTAAGGATGAAAACGTAGATCCTGTCGGTGCTTGCATCGGTCCTAAGGGACAAAGAGTATCAAACATTGTCGAGGTGCTTGGCGGAGAGAAGATTGATATTGTCAAGTACAGTGACGACCCTGCAGAGCTTGTAGCTGCTGCTCTTGCTCCGTCAGAGGTTTGCTCGGTAGAAATCATTGATGCAGACAAGAAAGCATGCCGTGCTACCGTTCCTGATGATCAGCTTTCGCTTGCAATCGGTAATAAGGGACAGAACGTTCGTCTGGCAGTAAGACTTACAGGATGGAATATAGACATCAAGCCTGAATCAGGCTTTTATGAGGGACTTCAGCCAACTGAAGATTAAATAATTCCTATTAGTTAGGAGTCGGAGAGATAATATGAAAACAAAAAAAGTGCCTATGAGAATGTGCACAGGCTGCGGAGAGATGTTTGATAAGCGAACTCTTGTCCGCGTTGTAAAAAGCCCTGAGGGCGAAATATCGCTTGATCTTACAGGCAAGAAATCAGGCAGGGGCGCTTACGTTTGCAAAAATCCCGACTGCTTGAAAAAAGCACGAAAGAAGAAGGCTTTTGAGAGAGCTTTTTCGGTGCAGATAAGTGACGACGTATATATCGCAATGGAAGAAGAAATGACAGATGCTTAAGGATAAAACGTTATCAATGCTCGGACTCGCCCGCAGAGCAGGTAAGCTTGCAATGGGGCACGATATGGCTGAGCAGTCCGTAAAAAAGAAAAAAGCAAAAATGCTCCTGCTTTGCAGTGACACATCACCAAGGCTTTGCAGTGAGTTTGAAAAAACACTTGCTGTCAATAATATCGATATACCGATTTATAAGGCAGATATTACTATGAATGAAATTCATTTTTCCGTTGGATATAAAGCAGGCGTTATGACAATAGAGGACGAAAATTTTACTAAACGAATTATTGAACTACTTGAACAGGAGGAAAATGCGAATGGTAATTAAAGTTAAGGTTTCCGAAGTAGCAAAGGATTTCGGCAAGGAAAACAAAGAAATTATCAGTATACTTGCAGAGCACGGTATGGGCAAAAAGAGCGCAAGCGCTAACCTTGATGAAAATGAGCTCAACGTCATTTTTGAAAAGATAACACAGGATAACAGTGTAAAGAGCTTTGATGCATATTTTGCAGCAGTTCCCAAGAAAAAGCAGAGCAAGCCTAAGAAGGAAGCTCCTAAAAAGCCTCAGAACAAAAAGCATCAGAGTCAGGCAGCTATACTTCAGATGGCTGAGCAGGCAGCAAAGAGGGATGAGGAAAAGGCTAAAAAGAAGGCAAACAAAACTCCTCAGGCAAGAACGAAGGGCGAAGCTCGCCATGTTGATACAAGAGTAAATACTGTTGATCTTGAAAAGTATAATCAGAAATACGAGGATATTGCTCCTGCATCTCAGATGGGTGACTATCAGAAGAAGCAGAAGCTTAACCAGAAATCAAAGCAGTACAGAAAGCAGCGTCCTCAGGGTATGCACGCGCGCTCGAAGAAAGAAACAGAACAGCAGCGTCTTGCTCGTATTGAGGCGCAGAGAAAGAAGCAGAAGCTTGTTATTCAGGTGCCTGATGAAATTACGGTTGGCGAGCTTGCAAGCCTTCTTCGTATGACTGCAACCGAGGTTATAAAGAAGCTTATGGCTCTTGGTGTTATGGCTACTGTAAATGAAGTTATCGACTATGACACCGCAGAAATCGTAGGCTCAGAGCTTGGTGCAAAGGTTGAGCATCAGGTTATCGTTTCTATCGAAGAGCAGATTATTGAGGAAGAGGTTGAAAACGACGAAAACGCTATCGAAAGACCTCCTGTAGTCTGCGTAATGGGTCACGTTGACCACGGTAAGACTTCTATTCTTGATGCTATCCGTGACACCTCGGTTACTTCAACAGAGGCAGGCGGAATTACTCAGGCAATCGGTGCTTATCAGGTTGAGATTAACAAGCAGAAGATTACCTTCCTTGACACACCTGGTCACGCAGCATTCACTGCTATGAGAGCAAGAGGTGCTATGGCTACCGATATTGCCGTGCTTGTTGTTGCCGCTGATGACGGCATTATGCCTCAGACAGTCGAGGCAATCAATCACGCTAAGGCAGCAGGCATTGAGATTATCGTTGCAATTAACAAAATGGATAAAGAGGGTGCAAATCCCGACAGAATACTTCAGCAGCTCACAGAGCACGAGCTTGTTCCCGAAGAATGGGGCGGTGACGTTATCTGCGTTCCCGTTTCTGCAAAGACGAAGATGGGTATAGATAAGCTTCTTGAAACAATTCTTCTCGTTGCAGAGGTTTCAGAGCTTAAGGCTAATCCTGACCGTGCCGCAAAGGGTGTTGTTATTGAGGCTAAGCTTGATAAGGGCAGAGGTCCTATCGCAACTCTTCTCGTGCAGAACGGTACACTTCGCTCAGGTGACGTTATCGTTGCGGGAACAGCAGTAGGTAAGGTAAGAGCAATGACCGATTACCGAGGCAGAACAATTCACAGTGCCGTACCGTCTGTTCCTGTTGAGGTTATGGGTCTTGACAGTACACCGATGAGCGGTGATGAATTTAACGCAGTATCGGATGAAAAGCTTGCAAGAGAGCTCGTTCAGCAGAGAAAGGATAAGGCTAAGGAGGAGGAATTCAAGCTCTTCCAGAAGGTTACTCTTGATACTCTCTTTGACACTATTCAGGAGGGCGAGATGAAGGAGCTTAACATCATCGTTAAGGCGGACGTTCAGGGCTCTGTTGAGGCAGTTAAACAGTCACTTCTTAAGATTGAAAATGACGAGGTTAACGTAAAAATCGTACACGGTGCAGTCGGTGTTGTAAGCGAGAGTGACGTTATGCTCGCTGCCGCATCAAACGCTATCATCGTTGCTTTTGCAACAGGTGTTCATCCTATTGCTGCAGATAATGCACAGCGTGACGGAATCGAAATCAAGCAGTATAATATTATTTATGACGCAATCGAAGATATTGAAAGAGCAATGCGTGGTATGAGAGCGCCTAAGTATCGTGATATTGATACGGGTGAGGTTGAGGTAAGAGAGGTTTACAAGATTTCCTCAGCAGGTACTATCGCCGGCTCACTCGTTACCTCCGGCACTATCAAGAGAGAGGGCAAGGTCAGAGTTATCAGAAACGGCAAGGAAATTGCCGATGTCAAGCTTGCAAATCTCAAGCGCTTCAAGGATGATGTCAAGGAAGTTTCATCAGGCTACGAATGTGGTATCAGTCTTGACGGCTGGGATGATATTCAGGCAGGCGATATTCTTCAGGCGTATATTGTTGAGGAGTACAGAGATTAATGGCAGGATTTCATATTGACAGAATCAGAGAGGACATAAAGCGAGAGATTATATCTATAATGCGCGGGATTAAGGACCCGAGAGTTTCGGGAATGCTTACCGTTGTAAACGTAGAGGTAAGCGGAGATCTGAGCTATGCAAAGGTATATATCAGCGCAATGGAGGGCATTGACGTTGCAAAGTCGGCAATCAAGGGCCTTGAAAGCGCACAGGGTTATATCAGAAAGCAGCTTGGTACAAGACTTCATCTGCGCAAAAGTCCTGAGCTGAAATTCATTGCTGATGATTCCATATCAAAGGGTATGGATTTATTTGAAAAGATTAAAGACATCAGCAATCAGGAGAAATAACACACCAATTATTTATTAGGTAAGGGTATAATGAGAATTGATGTTAATGAGTGTGCTTCTCTTCTTAAAGAGCACAACAATATTTTAATATTGACCCATGCGCATCCTGACGGTGATACACTGGGCTCCGGTTATGCACTTTGCCGTGCTCTTTATAAGCTTGGAAAAATCTGCAGCGTTGTAAATGCAGACGAAATTCCTGCAAAGTACGGCTATATGTATGATGATATTGTACCGATTGAATTTAAGCCTGACTTCGTAGTTGCAGTTGACGTTGCTACGGATAATCTGTTAGGTGAGCTTCAGGGCAGGTATCATATAAATCTTTGCATAGACCACCACTCCACAAATACTGAATATGCTGATAATCTTCTTATTGAGGATGTTCCTGCGGCAAGCCAGATTATTTTTAAGGTAATAAAGGCTCTTGACGTTGAGATTGACAGCAGGCTTGCAGACTGTCTTTATACAGGTCTTACGACCGACACAGGCTGTTTCAGATACAGCTCCACTACTGCTGATACGTATCGTGCGGCGGCGGAGCTTATTGATCTCGGTGCAGACAATGGCAAAATCAATAGAATTATGTTTGAAACAAAGACTAAGACATACGCAAAGCTTGAAAGAGCTGCACTTGATTCTATGAGATTTTATGACAATGACAGAGTTTGCATAATCACAATCACACAGCAGATGTATAGGGACACAGGCACTACCGAGCAGGACACTGAGCCGATTGCACCGCTTACAAGAGGAATTGAGGGCGTTGAAATCGGTATTACCGTTAAGGAAAAGGCAGACGGTACCTGCAAGGCGTCAATAAGAACATTTGAAAGTGTGAATGCCGCTCAGCTTGCAAAGGCATTCGGCGGCGGAGGTCATATGCAGGCGGCAGCGTGCAGAATTGACTGCAACATTGAGGAAGCAGTAAAAAGGCTTGTTGAAAAGTCGGGAGAGCTTCTTAAATGACGGGTATAATTTGTATCAATAAGAGCAGTGACATTACGTCCTTCGGCGTTGTTGCAAAGGTGCGTGGTATTACACGGGAAAAAAAGGCAGGGCACACGGGAACTCTTGACCCTATGGCAACGGGAGTTCTGCCTGTAATGCTCGGCGGCGCAACAAAATTTCTTGACTATCTGCCTGAAAGCGATAAAGGATACCGTGCCGGCTTTATACTCGGTAAAACTACCGATACTCTTGATATTACAGGCAAGCTTACAGGTGAGTATGACGTTACCGCAACGAAGAAAGACGTTGAGTCGGTTCTTGATAGCTTCAGAGGCAAAATAAGCCAGCTTCCTCCTATGTATTCGGCAGTATCCGTTGACGGCAGAAGGCTTTATGACCTTGCAAGACAGGGGATTGAGGTCGAAAGGCAGTCAAGGCAGGTCGAGATAAAAAGGCTTGAGCTGATTGAGTGCAAGGATAATGTGTACACGATTGACGTTACCTGCTCAAAGGGTACGTACATAAGAACGCTGATTGACGACATCGGCAGAGCTCTCGGCTGCGGCGCAGTTATGACCTCACTTGTCAGAACGAGTGCTATGGGATTTACTCTTGATGACTGCGTTACTATTGACGAGCTTCAGGAGCTTAAGGATACGGGCAAAGGCTTTGACGGTATTCTGCTTGACCTTGAAAAGATACTTATGCCTTATGAGAGCGTATTCGTTTCTCCTGCGCAGGCAAAACGCTTTGCAAACGGCGGTGCGCTTTCGCTCGACAGATTAAGAAAAAAGCTTGCAGACAATACTTTATACAGAATTTATGACAACGGAGGTTTGTTCCTCGGACTTGGCAGAGCAGACCTTGAAAGACAGGAGCTTGTAGTAAAAAGACTACTTTCCAGACGAGACTGATTATGGACTATAATACAGGCGAAAAGAGAATAGCTGTTGCACTTGGCGATTTTGACGGAATGCACAGAGCGCACAAAACCGTAATCACAGGCGCAGACGACGTTATAATTTACAGCGTGAACAATAAATTCACACTCCTTCAGAAGAGCATATTTGTCAGAAGATTTCCGAAAACGGTCTTTGCTGATTTTGATGAAATCAAAAATCTGACAGGTGAGGAATTTATAAACGACGTTCTTCTCGGCAGGTTTAATGCAGGCATCGTGTTGTGCGGATTTAACTGCAGATTCGGCAAAAATGCACAGTGGACTGCTATGGATTTAAGGCAGTATCTCGAAAAAAAGGATGTCTGGGTAAGAATTCTTGAGCATCTCGATTTTGAGGGAGAGCCTATTTCCTCCACAAGAATCAGAGAAGCACTGTCTTTAGGCGAGATTCAGCGTGCAAACGAAATGCTCGGATATAATTTTACGTATGAAGCCGAGGTGCTTCAGGGAGATAAAAGGGGCAGAACAATCGGCTTTCCGACAATTAATCAGAATTATCCCGATGGGCTTGCGCCAATAAGATTCGGCGTATATGAAAGCCGTGTTTTCATTGACGGAAAGGAATATAAGGCGTTTACAAATATCGGCAACCGACCCACGTGGAGAGTTGATAATACTCTTTGTGAAACGCATATTTTTGACTACAGCGGCGACCTTTACGGAAAAACAGTAAGGGTAGAGCTTGTAAAATTTATAAGAGATGAAAAGAAATTTTCTTCAGCAGACGAATTAAAGGAACAGCTTAATTATGATAAAGGCAGTATTATTTGATTTTGACGAAACGATACAGGACAGAACTGCTGCATTTGAAAAGTATATGGATACGTTTTTTGCAGACTTCTGCCCTGAAATTGACGGTGCTGAGCTTGAAAAGCGCAAGGAAGAAATGAGAGTAACAGGCAATGGCGGTTACGTTAACCGCGAGAAGTGGTACGCTTCTCTTATCGAAAGCTGGAACTGGCAGAATGCTCCGTCAAACGTCACTCTTGCAAATCATTATGACACCAAATTCGGGGACCACAACGTGATTTTTCCCGAATCACCGATTCTTCTCAAAGAGCTTAAGGACAGGGGATATATCGTCGGAGTTATTACAAACGGTCCGTCATATCTGCAAAATCATAAGATGGACACAAGCGGACTAAGACCGTATTGCGACATAGTAGTTGTCAGCGGTGACGTTGGTGTTCACAAGCCTGACCCTGCACTTTTTACGTACACGGCAGACAAGCTCGGACTTAAGGCTGAGGAATGTGTATACGTCGGTGACCATCCCGTTAATGATATTCAGGGTGCGCTTTCGGCAGGAATGAAGGCAATCCGTATGAATTTCGGCTGGTTTAAGGATCAGGAGCTTCGGGACGACGTTCCTGCAATAGAAAATATAATAGATGTATTAAAGTATATTTAGTAGCATAAGTTTGCTGCAACAACTTTTTGTTGACAAGCACTGTGCTATTTGATATAATACAAGGGCTCTTCTAAACGAGAGCAATCCTTGCCTAATCAAAACGTTTAGGCCATTAAGACCAGAAGGAGGTGCTAAAGAATGGCATCAAAAAATTACGAAATCGTAATGGTTTTCTCTCTTGCAAACGGAGAGGATGCAGTTGAGGCTCTGAAGGAAAAGTTCACAGCTCTCATCAGCAAGAATGGCACTCTTGGCGAAGTTGAAACATGGGGTAAGCGCAGACTTGCATATCCTATCAACTACGAAAACGAGGGCTATTACATGGTAATCAACTTTGCCAGCGATGAAAAGTTCCCTGCAGAGCTTGACCGTGTAATCAACATCACAGATGGTGTTCTTCGTTCGCTTATCGTTGCTAAAGGCGAATAAGGAGGAATACGCTGATGATTAATATGGTTGCACTCATGGGTAGACTTACCTATGAACCGGAGCTTCGCACAACACCGTCAGGTGTATCGGTTCTTCGTTTTACAGTAGCCTGTGACAGGAATTTCCAAAGACAGGGCGCTGAAAGACAGGCTGATTTTATTGACTGTGTTGCTTGGAGACAGACTGCGGAATTTATTTCCCGCTACTTCCACAAGGGCTCAATGATTGCCGTTGAGGGTACAATTCAGACAAGTAATTATACCGACAAAAACGGCAACAACAGAAAGCAGGTTGAAGTACTCGCAAACAACGTATCATTTTGTGGCTCAAAGGCTGAAAGTGGTACATCAAACGCTGCATTCTCACAGCCGGCACCAAGCTATGCAAGTGCCGACAACTCAGATTTTGAGGAAATCGTCGATGTTGATGACGACTTACCATTTTAAAGGAGGAAACTATTATGGCATACAATAGAAATGCAGGCTCTCACAAGAGCCGCAGAAAAGTATGCGTTTTCTGTGTAGAAAAGGTTGAAGAAATCGACTACAAGGATGTTACAAGACTTAAGAGATTTGTTTCAGAAAGAGCAAAGATTCTTCCTCGTCGTGTAACAGGTACCTGTGCAAAGCACCAGAGAGAGCTTACAACAGCTATCAAGAGAGCAAGACACGTTGCACTTCTCCCTTACTCAGCTGACTAATAAGTATTTAAAAACGGTTATCCGAATGGATAACCGTTTTAGATTTTCGAAAAAGATGCAAAAACGGAAAGCGCCAAAAGAGCAGGAACTCGATGTTCCTGCTCTTTTTCTTATCGTTTATAAGGATGATTCGCATACGAAGCGATGTGGTCATCGCTCCCTGCAGCAGTTGTGTTCAATACAATTTCGGCGCAGTTATGCGCTTTTTCAAAAGTCTAAGCAGCGTTCCCTCTGCGCAGCAGAGAATTTTCAGATAAATACTTAAAGCCACTTACGTTTCTTAAACCACAGGAAAAACATTGCTACAATTGCTATCGTAACAACAATAACATAAACATACCCGTATTTCCATTCAAGCTCGGGCATATACCTGAAATTCATTCCGTACCAGCCAACAATAATAGTTATCGGAAAAAAGATTGTAGTCAGCAGAGTAAATGTTTTCATAGACTGATTAAGCCCTATATCGAGATAAGCCTGATAGCTGTCCCATATATGATTAACGCTGTCACGCATCAAATCAATTCTCTCTCTGTATCTTTGTGCCTTGCTTTTAGCAGCCTCAAGGCAGATTAGCTCCTGCTTTTCAAAAAGCTCATTTTCGTTTCCGTCAAGCCTTTCGCACAGTTCGGTTATCTGCTCATAAAGGTCACGGAATATAAGAAGCTGATGCTTGACATCAAGCAGCTTTTTGTTGAAATTATTATCAGTACATTCGTCAAACACAGTTTTTTCAAGGTCAAGGAGCTCAGTCTGCAGCATCTCGATTAAATTTTTGTACGAGTCCATCAATTCTTCAAGAAAGCAGGCGATGATACGTTCTTCATTAGCCTTTGTGTTCTTGGCGCGCGAGATAATGTCCATAAAGATATCACGGTAATTTGCCTTGCTCTTTTCAAATGTAATAGCGAGAAAAAGATTTTTTGCAACAAATAACACTGCACGCAAATCGAGCTCTTTTATGTCAAGCTTAATCAAAATGTAATCGTCATAAAGTTTCAATACAGGCGAAAAAAGCATTTCATTCTTTCGGCTCTCTTCAAATGATTGAGTCGAAAAGCCGAAGTCCTTGTATTTTTTCTCCAGCTCGTCACATCTCATATATCCTATTGTCAGAATATTTTTGCTTATTTCATCAGCACTTATGCTGACAAATTCATCCTCAAGCTGATAAAACATAATATCACCAATAGAATTATTGACAATATTTCAAAAAAATAAAAGGTATCCTAATGGATACCTTTGAATCAGAATAAGCACCTCAATCCCCAATTTTTTCAACAGAAGGACCATCTTCTTGTGTTCTGTTAATAAGTGCATTTCATATATGAAATAAATAATAATAGTATGATGCTCGTTGTTACAACAAATTTAATAACTTTGTGTTTTTTGATTGAGACATTCATATTTTTGCTGATTTTATATTCAAACAAAAAATATATCAAAACACTGATCAGAACACATAGAATAAATATTGATTGGGCAATTGAATAAAATGTAATAGAAAAACTTTTATATGACGAATATATGGTAAAACAAATTAGTCCAATTACTCCCAAACAATGTATAAATTCAGCTTTGTCACCCCAATAATCATAAAATCTTTCATTTTTTGTTTTTCTGTTTATAAACTTTATAAATAAAAGAACACTCCACACAAATAGTAACGCAATTGAAAGAAAATATGTTATTCCAGAATAATATATTTCTTGTTCCATTTAGCGAAATACCTTTCTTAATGCAACTTTGATATGCATCACAAAAGTTAAACACTTTTGAGGTGCATATTTTTTATGAGAAAGACAGAAAGAAAAAACAAGGTATATAGCGCTTTATCTTATTCTTCCTCAAACGGATAGATTAAATTCATTTGCTTTCGGCACTCGTCCATAATAAGCATACAATCTCTCGTTGCAGAAAATGGAATATATGACGATTGCTTTTTGCCTTGCTTTATTTCCTCCGAGGCTCTCGTAAACTCTGTAAGGTAGTCTGTTTTACCCTTGAACACCTGCTTTTTACTGTCGGTTTTCAGTACGGCTTTTGATGCCATATGGAAAAAGACAGGCAGGCTTATCGTTCCCTTGCTGCCCTTAATAGTACAGGTTTCTTTAAGCGTACAGAGCGACATATTAAGCGTGCACTTAAAGCCGTCATATTCAAGAATAACGGTTTCGCTTATATCAATACCGTTCTTTAAAGTGCCCTTGCACGAAATATTTTTAGGAAATCCAAAAAGGTTATAACAATATGTAATCGGGTAAATTCCGATGTCAAGCAAAGCACCGCCGGCTGTTTCGGGAGTTAAAACTCTTGACGTTTTCGGCATTAATATACCGGGGAAGGCATAATTGATAACGACGTCCTTTACTTCACCTATCTCTTTATCATCAACCCATTTTTTTACGGTCAGCGCAACGTCGGAAAACCAAGTCCACATTGCCTCGCAGAAATAAACGTCATTTTTCGCTGCCGATTCTGTAAGAATATCAACGTCTTTAACACTGACTCCTACGGGCTTTTCGCAAAGAACAGGTTTGCCAAGCTCCATTGCCTTGACAGCGTATTCAACGTGAGAGGTGTGCGGCGTTGCGATATATACTGCATCAACGTCACTTCTGTTAACAGCTTCTTCAAAATTATTAAATGCCGACGCACCGTGCTTCTGCGCAAATGATTTTGCCTTGTCAAAATTCCTGCTGAAAACGGAGGTTATAGCGTGATTACCCTTTAGGATACTGTTGGCAGTCGAGTTTGCAATATTTCCGCTTCCGATATAAGCCCATCTGAATTTCTGCATAAAATCATCCTTTTGCTAATCTTTTTTCTTATAGTCTAAAATCTCTTTTGCAATATATATCGGTCTGTTTTTCGTTTCGATGTAATTTTTTGCAAGGTATTCGCCTATAATTCCCAGTGTAAAAAGCTGTATTCCGCCTAAAAACGAAATGAGCATAACAAGCTGTGTGAAGCCGTCAACGGAAATATTGCTGACAAGCTTTCGTATAACGGTAATGATTGAATAAATCACACTGAATACTATTGTCGTACCGCCCATAAAGGTTGCGAACTTGAGCGGAGCTGTGGAAAATGATATGATTCCGTTTAATGCGTATTTGATAAGCTTGTACATATTAAACGAGCTTTTGCCGTTTTGACGCTCATTTGCAACGTAAGGAATATACATTGTGTTAAAGCCTACCCAGCTGAATATTCCCTTGCTGAAGCGGTTGTATTCACGAAGCGATAATATTGCATCTCTGACAGGTCTTCTAAAACTTCTGAAATCCGATGCACCGCTTTTGAAGGAAACGTCCGTAAATCTGTCTGCAATCTTATAGAAAAATCCCTTGCACGCAGATATAAACTTGTTTTCGATTCTCTCCTCCTGACAGGCGCATACGCAATCAAGCTCAGGATTTTTATCAAGAAGCTCTACCATTTTTTTGACAATAGAAGGGTCCTGCTGCAAGTCTGCATCTATGATTGAAATAATCTCACCGCAGGCATTTTCAAGCCCTGCATACATTGCCGATTCCTTGCCGAAATTCCTCGAAAAGTTAATAATCACAATGTTTGAACGGCTATTCATTTTAAGCTCTTTGAGCTTTTCAAAAGTATTGTCAGTGCTTCCGTCATTGATAAATATTACTTCATATTCTTCATAAATCGGGAAAGCAGATTCTATCGCCTTGAGCATAGGCTCAACGTTTTGAGCCTCGTTAAAGCATGGGCAGACAAAAGATAATTTCATTTATAACTCCTAAATATAGACATAATGTGCTTTTACATTATATTATATTATTACGAAGTCTTTGTCAACTCACTTGATTTATTGCACGATTGTTTATTATCTGCTATAATAAACCACGAGGTGAAATATGAAAAGGTCATTATCAATTAAACTGATAACTGTTTTTATACTGTGCATCAGCCTTGCAGGGTGTTCTGTTTTAAACAATTACATAATCGAGAAAAGCACACAGCCAAGCACCACTGCCGAGCCGACGACTGTAAAATATAAAACTAATTTCACAGCAAGCCGTATTTTTTACAACACTCTTGATGATGCGGGGAAGAAGGCATACGATAATATTTATGGCGGCATAATGGCACAGAATGAAGAATTCTATGTGAGCGAAAGCCTTGAAACCGATGACGTTTTTGATATACTTTACTACGTGCTTAATGATAATCCCGAGATTTTCTGGACTCAGGGGGAGGCAACTTTTTCGAGCAACGGTAATATGAGTATGAGCTACAGTCTTACAAGTGATGAAATCACTGCAAAAACAGCCGCAATCGAAGCAAAGGCTGAGCAGATTATGAGCGAAATCAATCCCGCCGGTGATGACTACAGCAGAGCACTTGCAGTATTTGATTATATTGCCGATAGCGTAGTCTATAGTAATCAGTCAGAAAATAAAGGATATAATTCGGTATATACGCTTGAGGGGGCACTAATTAATTCGTCAGCAGTCTGCTCGGGATATACGAAGGCATATCAATATTTGCTATCTCTTACAGGCATTAAAAGCACGCTTATTTCAGGCGAGTCAAAGGGCGATAGCCACGCGTGGCTAATGGTCGAGCTTGACGGCGAGAGGTATTACAGCGACGTAACGTGGGGAGATCAGACGGACAGCGAAACGTGTTTTCCTCACATCAATCATTATTATTTTGCTATGAACAATGCTCAGCTTCTCAAAGAGCATAATATTGATAAGGAGTGCGATTTGTTTAAATGTACCGCCTCGGCAGATAATTATTACGAACGCGAGGGACTTAATTTCACTACTTATGATTATGACGCAGTTCTCAATGCCTGCATAGATAATGAGAACAAAAGCGCAAAGGGATATATAGAATTTTATATAGACAGTGAAGAAGAATATAAAAGGGCAGTAGTCGACCTTGTTGACAACGTGAAGGCATCAGACTTAGGTGAAAAAGTGCTTGGTCATAAGTGCAAAAGCTATGTTGAGAGCGGCGAGGGTTATCTGGTGTTGATTTGATTTTTTGTTTGACAAATAAACTAACTTCTACTATAATAATTTAGCAATGTGTCCCGTTAGCTCAGCAGGATAGAGCGACTGCCTCCTAAGCAGTAGGTCGGAGGTTCGAATCCCCTACGGGACGCCAAAAGGAAAAGGAAATTCTCATCTGAGAATTTCCTTTTCCTTTTTCTCTTTTCTCTTCACTCTTCACTTCGGCTATTTATTCTTATCTTTAATCTTACTCATAATGATTTCAAGATTAGACCTCAGCCTTTCATCATCAGGCTTCATCTTCAAAGCCGTTTTAGCAAATTCAAGCGACTTTTCGTACATTCCGAGATTGTAAGCCGAAATTGCGCCCAAATCATAAACAGTATAATCCCAGCAGAAGGCTTCGTTAATATACGTTTTCGGCGGCTCGGTTATTTTCAGTGCCTCGTCCACCATGTGATACGCTTTCGCCCAGTTTCCCTCAGCGTACGCAAGCTGTGCCATTTCAACGTATCCCTCGCGAAGATACGGAGCCTCTGCTATCGCTCTGTAAAACCAGCTTGACGACTGCCATATATCACCCTTTGCCCTGTATGCTCTTGCAATGTAGCGCATTGATGCCGCACGTTCGTCAAGCCATTTTGCCTTTGGCATTTCGAGGTGCCGTTTAAGTGTTTCAATGCACTTATCCCATTTATGATAAAACATATATTCTCTGCCGAGATAATGCACATTTCTGTCATCATCAGGTGCTTCCTCGACAGATAATTCAAGCAAAGGCAGATATTGACCGCGCGATTTTGTATCATCAGGATAATGGTTAAGGCGTATTCTTCCATCTTCTGAATACACGTCAGGTTTTTCACCGCTGTATTCAAGCACCTCGTGGACGGGATGAATCCATTTAAAGCCGTGCCTTGCGTGAATTTTTTCACCCATAAAATTTACACCCGGAGTGCCGTCATCATTAAAGCTCCACGTGTATTTATACTTACATCTTGTGGTTACATCTTTTACCCACGCTTTTTCAAGAAGCTCTCTCCAGCCCTTTTCGAACACCTCGTCAAGATCGGTGCAAACGCAAATATCAAAATCATCAGGAATGTAGCTCATAGAGATGTTGCGTGCCTCGTCAAACCGCCATACGTCAAGCTTAACCGTGTTGACGATTGCACCTCTGTCCTCAAGTCTTTGAACAGTATTATCTGTCGAGCCTGTATCGGTAACGAAAATCCCGTCTGCTTCGCTCATAGAATCTATCCATCTGTCAACAAACTTTTCTTCATTTTTGCATATTGCATACACTGCTACTTTGTATTCAGACATAATGATTTTAGAACCTTTCATAAATATGTAGGGCAGCAAATTATGCTACCCTGTAAAGACATATATCTTATTTTATATTCTTATCAGGCATCAAGCTTCTTTACGGTGAGTGTTGCGTTTATTCCGTTTGCGAGTGTAGCGTCCACAGCAAGAGGCGCACTTATAGCCAAATCTATAACGTCTCCGTTGCTGAGACTTGTTATAACGCTGCCTGTAAACTCGGTGCTTTCACTTGAAGGAATTGTCTTTGTAATAGCTGTTCCCGGAATGTCAGTACCGTTGTTTCGAACCTGAATTGTTATAGTCATTCCAGTCGATGTGGAAGCAGTTGTTGAAAAGTTGATTTCATACACACCGTTCTGAGTGATAGTTAGTGTATTCGAGCCTGTTGTTACGTTAGATGCAGGCATTGCAGTTGCAAGCGGAATCTGCGACGGAGTGTCTGCTACTAATGTTAATGTCTGCGGAGTATCATCATACAGTCCGCCGAATGCTGCCAAACCGTTTGCATCACCTGTTGGACCTGTAGGACCTATTGGACCAGTAGCACCGGTCGGACCGGTTGGACCTGTAGGACCTACTGCACCTGTAGCACCTGTTGCACCGGTCGGACCTGTAGGACCTACTGCACCTGCAGCACCTGTTGCACCGGTTGGACCTGTAGGACCTACTGCACCTGCAGCACCTGTTGCACCGGTCGGACCTGTAGGACCTACTGCACCAGCAGCACCTGTTGCACCGGTCGGACCTGTAGGACCTACTGCGCCTGTAGCACCTGTTGCACCGGTTGGACCTGTAGGACCTACTGCACCAGTAGCACCTGTTGCACCGGTTGGACCTGTAGGACCCACTGCGCCTGTAGCGCCTGTAGCACCTGTAGCACCGGTTGGACCAGTTGGACCCACTGCACCTGTAGCGCCTGTTGCACCGGTTGGACCTGTGGGACCTACTGCGCCTGTAGCACCTGTTGCGCCGGTTGGACCTGTAGGACCTACTGCGCCTGTAGCACCGGTAGCACCTGTTGCACCGGTCGGACCAGTTGGACCTACTGCACCATTAGGACCCGGTATACCCTGTGGACCTGTAGGACCTGTTGCACCAACTGCACCGTTAGGACCGGGAATACCCTGAGGGCCTGTAGGGCCTTGTATTCCCTGAATACCTTGCACACCCTGAACACCCTGCGGACCGGTTGGTCCCATTGGACCTGTAGGACCTGTAGGACCTACTGAGCCCGAATTACCGCAACACACAACCTGTGTTGGAGGACAGTGGTTACAACCCGAATTGCTTCCTCTCTCGTTAGAGTTATATATCGTCAATGGGAAAACCTCCTTGTTTGTTTTTATATGCTCAATAGCATATACTACAATATATGTAAATCTTAGATAATGAGTGAAAAGTATATATAAATTAAAACGGACGAGCAATGCTCGCCCTTACGGATAATCAATGATAAAATAATTTGATACAAATGTTACAACTTATTTTCCTCCTGATATTCTTTTGAAAACTCGGTGTTAAGCTCACTCGGAATCGGCACTCCCATTTCAGTCGTTTCATCAGGCTGAACGGTCGGATTTGTAACCCAGCTTGAATATCTGTTCATTACACTCGGGTCAATTTCATATTTGTCTGTGTAATATCTTGCGCGTTTTTTCGCTTCTCTTCTTGTTTGTTTATCCTTTGACATAGTAAAAAACTCCCTTCGGTACTATTATTACCAAAGGGAGTTTATTTAAGCTTAGGTGTATTATATTAAACTATTAATTATTGTGTTTGAAAGAAGCATTCCTTCGGGAGTCAATGAAATTCTGTCACCGTCTTCGGCAAGAAGTCCCATTTTTATAAATTGACTGTAATCTTTATTGACAAGTGACTTGTCAATACCGCGATTCATTCTAAGACCGAGCATTATCTGCTCCTCTCGGTTTCCTCCGTCGCCGTCTTGAATGATGCTGAAATCCTTGTCGTAGTAAAATCGTTTGCCGTTATAAAACGAGTGTGCCGATGCACCGATGCCGAGATACTCCACGAGCGTCCAGTATTTTGTGTTGTGCCTGCTTTCAAAGCCGGGCTTTGCGAAATTGCTTATTTCATACTGATTAAAGCCAAGATTTTTTAAGCAATCAACGGTTTTAAGATACATCTGAGCCGTTTCATCCTCATCAGGCAGTGCAAGTCTGTCCTTCATTTCAAAGAATTTCGTGCCCTCCTCAATTTTGAGCATATATGCACTGATGTGAGTGACGTTCATTTTATCTACAAATTCAAAGGTTTCATCAAGGCTTGCAAGCGTCTGCTTAGGTGTGCCGAGCATAATGTCAAGACTGATGTTATAAATTCCTGCTTTTTTAGCATCATTGACTGCCTTGGCAACCTCATTTTGCCCTGCAACTCTGCCGAGAGCAAAGCGTTCCTCATTTCTTGCGCTTTGCATTCCGAGGCTTATGCGGTTTATACCAAAACTCCTGTATTCCTCAAAATCTCTTTCAAGATTTTTTGACGGATTACATTCTATTGTGATTTCACAGTCATCTGAAATATCAAACTGATTTTTTGAAGCGTTAATTATTTTGCCAATAAGGCTTGTATTGATAATCGACGGTGTACCGCCGCCAAAATATATGGTATCAAACGAGCCGTTATATTTTTTTATTTCCTCAATCAGCCTGTCAGTATATTTTTCAGCGAGAGTGCTTTCGTATTTAACGCTGTAAAAATCACAGTACGGGCACTTCGAACGGCAAAAGGGGATGTGGATATAAAGACCGGATTTTTTTATTCTAAACACCCCCATAATCAAAGCGGACGATCAATGCTCGCCCCTACAATACTATTTCTTTCTGCTTTCTGCCTTAAGTCTTAAAGACTTGTCGAGAATTGTTTTTCTTAAGCGGATTGATTTCGGTGTGATTTCGAGAAGCTCGTCATCAGCGAGAAATTCCATGCTCTGCTCAAGAGAAAGCGTTGTCGGCGGTACAAGCTTGAGTGCTTCGTCTGAGCCGCTTGCACGTGTGTTTGTTACGTGCTTCTTTTTGCAGACGTTGCATACAATGTCCTCATCCTTAGCACATTCGCCGACTATCATGCCCTCGTAAACCTCAACACCTGGGCCCATAAAGAGCTTGCCCCTGTCCTGAGTATTCCACAGACCGTAGCCGGTGGTCGTGCCTGTTTCGTGTACAACGATTGAACCTCGGCTTCTCGTTTCTATATCGCCTCTGTATTCCTCATAGCCTACAAATAGCTGATTCATAATTCCGTTTCCGTTAGTGTCTGTAAGAAATTCACTTCTGTAGCCTATAAGTCCACGTGACGGAATCTTAATTTCAAGATGTGTCATTCCTGTGGAACGGGTGTCCATATTCTCTATCTCGCCTTTACGCGAGCAGAGCTTTTCCATAACAGCGCCCACGTATTCCTCAGGCACTTCTATGATTGCAAGCTCAATCGGCTCAAGAGTCTGACCGTTTTCACCCTTTTTGAGAATAACCTGAGGGCGTGAAACCTGAAATTCATAATTCTCTCTTCTCATAGTTTCAATAAGAATTGAAAGATGAAGCTCACCTCTGCCGGACACCTTAAAGGTGTCCATAGAATCAGTCTCCTCAACTCTCATAGAAACGTTTGTTTCAACCTCTTTAAAAAGCCTGTCACGGAGGTTACGGGAGGTAACGTATTTGCCCTCACGCCCTGCAAACGGTGAATCGTTGACTATGAAATTCATTGAGATTGTAGGCTCGTCGATTTTTACAAACGGCAGTGCCTCAACACATTCAGGGTCGCACGCAGTTTCGCCTATATTAAGGTCGGCAATACCTGCAACGCAGACTAAATCACCGAATTTTGCAGTAGGAGTATCAACACGCTTAAGCCCCTCAAACTGATAAATTTTAGAGAATTTAACGTTTTGCTGAGTGCCGTCCTGCTTGCAAAGCACGTATGGAGTGTTAACCTTGATTGTACCCCTTTCAACTCTGCCGACACCGATTCTGCCTACGTAATCATCATATTCAAGCGAGCTGAAAAGAATCTGCGCAGGTCCGTCAATATCACCGCTCGGTGATGGAATATGCTCTAAAATCGCATCGAGAAGGGGACGCATGTCGCCCTCTCTGTCATCGGGATCAAGGCTTGAATAACCCTCGCGTGCAGACGAGTAGACGACAGGGAATTCTATCTGGTCATCATCTGCACCAAGCTCAATAAACAGGTCTAATACTTCGTCAACAACCTCTGCAGGTCTTGCGCCCTCACGGTCAACCTTGTTTACAACAACGAGAGGCTTCTTGTGAAGTCCGAGCGCCTTTTTAAGCACGAAGCGAGTCTGGGGCATACAGCCCTCAAATGCGTCAACAAGCAGTAAAACGCCGTCAACCATTGTGAGAATACGCTCCACCTCACCACCGAAATCAGCGTGACCGGGAGTATCAACAATATTTATTTTTGTGTCCTTATAGTGAATAGCAGTGTTCTTTGAAAGAATTGTGATTCCTCTTTCCTTTTCAAGGTCGTTTGAGTCCATAACTCTTTCGGAAACAGCCTCGTTGTCGCGGAAGATACCGCTTTGATGAAGCATTTCATCAACAAGAGTTGTTTTGCCGTGGTCAACGTGGGCAATTATTGCTATATTTTTTATGTCGTTTCTTGTGTCCAAAATATTCGCCTCAAATTATCATTTAGTAATTTTAAATCCATCACGAAGAGCAACGGTTCTGTTGAATACAGGCATATCGTCTGTTGAGTCCTGATCCTTGCAGAAATAACCGTTTCTCATAAACTGATATTTCTTTCCTACCTCGCAGTCTGCGATTGCCTTTTCAACGTAGCCGTTTGCAATAATAAGCGAGTCGGGATTAAGGTTATCCTCAAAGGATGTAACACCCTCTTCATCGCTTGGATTCGGTGCATTGAAAAGTCTGTCGTAAAGTCTTATCTCAGCAGGCACGCAGTCCTTTGAAGATACCCAGTGGATAGTGCCCTTTACCTTTCTTCCGTCAGGTGCATCACCACCGAGTGTTTCGGGGTCGTAGGTGCAGTGAACACAGCAGACCTCGCCGTTTTCATCAAGGTCGAAGCCTGTGCAGGTGACGAAATATGCCTTGTAAAGTCTTACCTCATTGCCGACGAAAAGACGGCGGTACTTCTTGACAGGCTCAATCATAAAGTCGCTCTTTTCAATCCAAAGCTCTTTTGAAAACGGCATTTTCCTTGAGCCGTATTCAGGATGATTAGGATGATATTCACATTCAATATCTTCAACCTTATCGTCGGGATAATTGTCAATAACAAGCTTTAACGGCTCGATTACAGCCATTGCTCTCGGAGATGTTTCACCGAGATTGTCACGAACACACGCTTCAAGAAGCGGGTAGTCAACAACGCTGTAAGCCTTTGAAACACCGATTCTTTCGCAGAAGTCACGGATAGCCTCAGCAGGATAACCCCTTCTTCTCATACCGCTGATTGTTGCCATACGTGGATCGTTCCAGCCGTCAACAATCTTGTCCTGAACGAGCTTAAGACACTTTCTCTTTGACGTGAGCGTGTAGTTGAGATTGAGTCTTGCAAACTCAATCTGTCTTGGCTTGTCCCAATCTATAAGCTCATTTACAAACCAGTCATAAAGCGGTCTGTGATTTTCAAATTCAAGAGAGCAGAGCGAATGAGTTACTCTTTCATATGCGTCACTGAGCGGATGCGCAAAGTCGTACATAGGGTAAACGCACCACTTGTCGCCCGTTCTGTGATGATGAGCGTACATAATTCTGTATATGATAGGATCTCTCATATTGAGGTTAGGTGAAGCCATATCAATCTTTGCACGAAGCACCATACTGCCCTCTTCAAATTCACCCTTTGTCATTCGTTCAAAAAGGTCGAGATTTTCTTCAATGCTTCTGTCCCTGTACGGTGAATTTTTACCCGGCTCGGTGAGTGTACCGCGGTATTCTCTCATCTGCTCGGGAGTAAGCTCGCACACGAATGCCTTACCCTTTTTGATGAGCTTAATTGCACATTCGTAGATGAAATCAAAGTAGTCTGATGCGTAGTAAACGTTGTCGTAATCAAAGCCGAGCCACTTGATGTCCTCCTCAATTGCCTCAACGTATTCGGTATCCTCTTTAGTGGGATTTGTGTCGTCAAGACGAAGGTTGCATATGCCCTTGTATTTTTCCTTGACGCCGAAGTTAATGCAGATAGCCTTTGCGTGACCTATATGCAGATAGCCATTAGGCTCGGGAGGGAAACGGGTCTGTATTCCTTGATACTTACCTTCGGCAAGATCCTCGTCTATAAAATCAAAGATAAAGTTTGAGCTGCTTTCTTTTACTTCTTCCGTCTTAATTTCTTCTGCCATTATTTCTCCTCCTTATAAAAGTTGATAGCCCTTTCAATTCTGTCAAGAACTCTGTCCTTGCCTAAAAGCGACGTAATCGAATATAAATCAGGTGTGTTAATTCTGCCTGTGAGTGCTACACGGATAATTGTTGATACGTCACCTACGTGACCCTTGAACGCATCGGGGTTCTGCTTAAACTCCTTAACATTAGGCGTACAGCCTACAGGCTCGCAGATGCTTTTAATTTTATCAAACCAGCTGTCCTTATCGTCGCTGACGTCTACGATGCTTTTGTAAAGCTCAAGCACCTTTATTGCAAGCTCGCTCGTTGCGTTGCCGTTAAGCTCGTAACATTCTGTAAATGTTTCGTCGTACATATAGCTGATATAGTCGGGAATATCAGACCATTTGGAAATGTCCTTTCTCGGCTTCTTGTTTTCTCGGTCAATGTTGAGCACTGACTTTGCGTAATCCTTGTCCTGCTCGTAGAGAGAGGCAAGCTGAGGATGATATTTCTTTGCCCATTCGTACGAAAGCTCAAACACTTTTTCGGCAGGCATTGTGCTTATTACGTTTTTTGAAACGTCTGTCAGCTTCACAAAGTCGAACAGTGCGCCCGATACCGACATTTTTTTGAGATTGAACGGGAATTTATTTATATCGGCATCCTTGTTTGTCCTGCGCCAGTCCTCGAAGTTGCTGTTAAGAATTGTAAAGATATATTCCTGAACGCTCTCTTTTGGGAAGCCCTGCTCAATGTAATATGAAACGGCTGCTTCAGGATCTTTTCTCTTTGAAAGCTTCCTCTTTCCGCCGTTTTCCTCTTTAAGAATAGGAGCGAAGTGTGCATATTTTACAGGCTTGAAGCCAAGCACCTTGAATAGCTGAAGATGAAGCGGAACGGAGGCAATCCATTCGTCACCTCTTATAACGTGGGTAGTTCTCATAAGATGATCGTCAACGGCGTGTGCAAAATGATAAGTCGGTATTCCGTTTGCCTTGAGGAGTACAACGTCAATAACGTTTTCAGCCATTTCAATTTTACCCTTAATCAAATCGTCAATTATAATTTTGCCGTCGGCATTACCGGGGGACTTAAGGCGGAGCGTCCATTCCATTCCTGCCTCAATATTTGCCTTAATCTGCTCAAAGGTAAGCTCACGGCATTTTGCGTATTCGCCCCAGTAGCCCTTGATGCTGTCATTTTCCTGAGCGGCTCTTATATCATCAAGCTCCTCGGCAGAGCAGAAGCAGGGGTAGGCAAGTCCCTGCTCGGTAAGACTTTTTGCAAAGGTCTGATAAATCTCGGCTCTTTTGCTCTGAATATAAGGTCCGTAATCTCCGATTTCATTTTCAGTGTCAATAACACCCTCGTCACGAGTAATGCCAAATGCATCAAGTCCGTCAACGATAGCGTCAATACCGCCGTCTATCTCACGCTTTTTATCGGTATCTTCAATTCTTAAGTAGAATTTTCCGCCTGTAACAACGCAGTTTTGTTTAGCGGCAGTAGCGGCGTACAAGCCACCGAAATGCAGATAGCCGGTCGGGCTCGGTGAAAATCTCGAAACTCTTGCACCCTCCTTAAGCTGTCTTGGCGGATAGAGCTTCTCAAAATAATCAGTCGTTTTGTCTATATTCGGGAAAAGTAATTGTGCGAGTGCTTTATAATCCATCATAATCTACCTGTACCTAAAGCTTTCTTCTAAAATTTACTTATTATTATTACACACATTATTTAATTAATCAATATTTATTTGTTGAAAATACATTTATTATGTGATAAATTATCCTTAGCAGGCAGTATTGCAGGATAATATTAGAGGAAACGGTGATATTATGGAGCTACCTAAAGACCCTTTTATGCTTATGAGCGTTATAAATATGAAGCTGAGAGATTGCTACAAAAGCCTTGATGTTCTCTGCGAGGATATGGATATTGACAGGGCTGAAATATGCAATACACTTTCTCAGGCAGGGTTTGAATACAGTGAGGAATTTAACAAATTTTTCTAATAAGGTATTGACTTTTTTATAAATTAGTTTTATCTTTAAATGTAAGTTGAAAAACTGTGAAATTTTTTAAAAAGGAGTATATAAAATGAGTAAAAAGTATTATTGTCCGGTATGCGGATATGAAAGTGACGAGCCTATCGACGTATGCCCAATCTGCAAGGCAAAGATGGCTGTAAGAGAAGATGACGCTGAGACAACTTGGGCAGCAGAGCACAAGGTTGGAATCATCGACGGTGTAAGCGAAGAAATCGTTAAGGGCCTTCGTGACAATTTTAACGGCGAGTGCACAGAGGTTGGTATGTATCTTGCAATGGCAAGAGTTGCACACAGAGAGGGTTATCCTGAAATCGGTCTTTACTGGGAAAAGGCTGCTTACGAAGAGGCTGACCACGCTGCAAGATTTGCAGAAATGCTCGGCGAGGTTGTAACAGATTCAACAAAGAAGAATCTTGAGCTTCGTGTATCTGCAGAGAACGGCGCAACAGCAGGCAAGACAGAGCTTGCAAAGCTTGCTAAGGAAGCAGGCCTTGACGCTATTCACGATGCTGTACACGAGATGGCACGCGATGAGGCAAGACACGGCAAGGCTTTTGAGGGTCTTCTTAAGAGATACTTTGGTTAATGCTTACACAGTAGAAAGCTTGTAAGAAGGCATTAACTCACGTTATCAATTATTGACAAATACTGAAAGCTATTATATAATTATTGTATCATTATGTGACGTGATGACAGATTAAAAAAAGGAGATAAAATAATGTATTGTAAGAATTGTGGTAAAGAGATGGATCCTAATGCTGCAGTGTGCCTGAATTGTGGCTGCGCTAAGGGAACAGGTACCAGTTACTGCCAGAATTGCGGTTCTCAGGTAATGCCCGGAGCTGCTATATGCACACAGTGCGGCTACGCTTTAAACAACGGTGTAGGTGTTGCCGGCGGTGATGAAAAATCAAAAACTGTTGCCGGATTGCTCGGTATATTCTTGGGTGCTTTAGGTATTCATAATTTTTATTTAGGTTATACAAAGAAAGCTGTTATTCAGCTTGTAGTAACATTAGTTGGTTCATTACTTTTCGGACTTGGACCAATTGCAATGGAAATTTGGGGCTTAATTGAAGGTATACAGATTCTCACAGGCAAAATTAACGTAGATGCAAATGGAACTCCGTTAAAGCCATAACGCAGCAAGTACGAGCGGTTGAAGGGTACTCCTTGGGACGCCCTACATAACGAGGCAAAGGTTTTGACTTTCTGCTTTTGCCCGTCTTAAGCAATG
>JAFLRZ010000016.1 GCA_022511225.1 Eubacterium sp. | reverse complement strand
GTTGACGACGAAGAGCTCCTTGAGCTTGTAGAAATGGAAATCCGTGAGACTCTTGCTGAGTATGAGTTTGATGAGGATTGTCCAATCGTTAAGGGTTCTGCTCTTAAGGCTCTTGAGGCTACATCAAATGATGATCCTGCTTGCGCTTGCATTCAGGAGCTTATGGACGCTGTAGATTCTTACATTCCTACTCCTGACCGTAAGGCTGACCTTCCTTTCCTTATGCCTGTTGAGGACGTATTCACAATTACAGGCCGTGGTACAGTTGCTACAGGTAGAGTAGAGCGTGGTAAGCTTAACACAAACGATACAGTTGAGATGGTTGGTCTTCACGAGGAAACAAGCTCAACAGTATGTACAGGTATTGAGATGTTCCGTAAGATCCTTGACTATGCTGAGGCTGGTGACAACATCGGTTGTCTCCTTCGTGGTGTTCAGAGATCAGACATCGAGAGAGGTCAGGTTCTTGCAGCTCCTGGCTCAATCAAGCCTTACACAAAGTTCTCAGGTCAGGTTTACGTTCTTTCTAAGGACGAGGGTGGCCGTCATACTCCTTTCTTCAACAACTATCGTCCACAGTTCTATTTCAGAACAACAGACGTTACAGGTGTTATCACTCTTCCTGAAGGCACAGAGATGTGTATGCCTGGCGATAACGTAGTTATGAACGTTGAGCTCATCACTCCAATCGCTATTGAAGAGGGTCTTCGTTTCGCTATCCGTGAGGGTGGTAGAACAGTAGGTTCAGGCGTTGTTACAGCTATCAACGAGTAATCTATAATTAAACACTGAGAGCAGGTCTTTGACCTGCTCTTTTTTTTTATGCGTCGATAAACTGCTGAAACACACAAGGCTGTTGAAAAACGCACAACTGCATCTTTTTCAAAAGGCTGTTATTATTGTGCTGAAATTGTACAGATTAGAATTTCCGTAGGGGGCGATGACCATATCGCTCCGTATACAAGGCGAGTATTGCTTGCAGGGGCGAGCCTTGCTCGTCTGTTTTCATTATCATTAGGTTTTGCTCTTTTATTTTTCATACGAATGTGTTATAATTTCAATGGTGAAAACGATGATAGAAGAGCTTGAGAATTTAACAGGTACAATTGAAGATATTACTTATCGCAGTGAGTCAACAGGCTTTGCTGTTATTGAAGTTGCCTCTGAGGATGAGTACGTTACCGTTGTTGGCACTCTCGGCGACGTTGTCATAGGTGAGGAATGCGTGTTTCAGGGCGAGTGGACTATGCATCAGTCCTTTGGCAGACAGTTTCGGGCAAGCCGACTGCAAAGAGTTCTTCCTGCTGATGCTTCCGGAATGCTCCGTTTTCTGTCATCAGGAATCATTAAAGGTGTTCGTGAGGCTACTGCAGCTAAAATCGTTGAAGCCTTCGGTGCTGATACGTTTAACGTTATAGAAAATGAGCCTGACAGACTTGCTGAAATCAAGGGAATTAACAAGTCCAAGGCGCACAAAATAAGTCAAAATTTCAAAATGCAGTTTATTGCTCGTGATGTTATGAACGGACTTACTGAGCTTGGACTTACTCAAAAGGAAGCATTCGACGCCTTTAATCTCTACAAATCCGACGCTCTCGACATTATTAAGGAGAATCCTTATGCCTTCGTGTTTCAGGGCTTTGGACTAACCTTTGAAAGAGCAGAGGAAATAGCAATGAGCCTGAATGAACCTCCTCTATTAGAATACAGAAGTCAAGCAGGCGTAGTTTACGTTGTAAGGCATAATCTTGGCAACGGGCATACCTGCATTCCAAGATCAAGTATGATTAAGCCTGCAATGTCGCTTCTTGACTGCGGAGAGGATGATATTGAAATTGCTATCGACAGTGCGATTGACGCGCACCAGCTTGTTCAGGAAGAAATTGACGGTAAGGACTTTCTTTTCCTTCCTGAAATATATACTGCCGAGTCATCAATAGCCGACAGATTACAGATAATGCTTCAATTTCCGCCTGAGCCGTCACCGATACTTTCATCAGAAATATCTACCTTTGAGCAGGCAAATAATATTCAGTTTGACGAAAAGCAGAGAGAAGCTATCGAGATAGCAGTCAATAAGGGTCTGCTTATCCTTACAGGTGGTCCCGGTACAGGTAAAACAACTACCGTCAAGGGCATTATATCTCTTATGAAAAACCGTGGTCTTGACGTGGCACTTGCCGCGCCGACAGGAAGAGCGGCAAAGCGAATGACCGAGCTTACAGGTTTTGAAGCTAAGACAATTCACAGACTTCTTGAGGTTGAGTACAAGGAAAATGCCTCAGAGCCAAGCTTTACCCATAATCTGCGTAATCCTTTGGAGTGTGATGCCGTCATCGTCGATGAGCTTTCTATGGTCGACGTTACCGTTTTTTCAGCCCTACTTGACGCTTTACCTCTTAAATGCAGGCTGATTATGGTCGGCGACAAGGATCAGCTTCCCCCTGTTGGAGCAGGCAACGTTTTGTCCGATTTGATTAACAGTAAGCTCTTTGGCGTCGTCAGCCTTGAGAGGATTTTCCGTCAGGCAATGGAAAGCCGTATAGTTTCAAACGCTCATAGAGTCGTAGCAGGGGAGATGCCCGAGTTTGATAACAGTGATGCAAATTCCGATTTTTTCCTGCTTCACGAGGATTCAAAATATCTTGCCCCACGAAAAATTATCAGCCTTGTTACAAAGCGTCTGCCGGCTTCCTACGGATATGACCCCATAAATGATATTCAGGTGCTTTGCCCAAGCAGAATGGGCGAGGTCGGCACTGAAAATCTTAATGCACTTTTGCAGGAAAGGCTTAACCCTCCGTCAGCAGAAAAGAACGAGCTTCGTAACCGCGGCTTTATTCTTCGTGAGGGCGACAAGGTTATGCAGATAAAAAATAATTATGACGTTCCGTGGTTTAAGGATAATGAAAGCGGTACGGGTGTATTTAACGGTGACATCGGAATACTTACTCGAATTGACAAGGCAAACGATATTATAAACGTTAAATTTGACGATAAGGAAGCAATGTACAGCCTTGAAAGTGCCAAAGAAATTGAGCTTGCATACGCTATGACCGTGCATAAAAGTCAGGGAAGTGAATTTGAGGCAGTGGTGCTTCCTACTATAAGTACACCACAAAAGCTTTCATACAGAAATCTTTTTTATACAGCTCTTACAAGAGCGAAGAATATGCTGATTATTGTAGGCAATTCAGCCTCCGTTAAGGCAATGGTTGATAACGATAAAAAGACCCGACGCTACAGTGCACTGCCGTATTTTCTTGAAAAATCGGCAGATGATAATGTCTTTGGTGATTAATATTGTCTTGACAATATAAGAATTTTTAAGTAACATACTTTTAAAGTATTTTTTTAAGGAAAAGCTATGTTTGGATATGATTTAGGAATTGATTTAGGCACAAGTTCTATCGTTATATCGGTAGTCGGTAAGGGGGTAGTCCTTGACGAGCCTGCATACGTTGCGTACGATGAAGAGAAAGAAAAAATCATTTATGCAGGCAAAAGAGCCTACTATCTTCAAGGCAGAGAGCCTAACGGAATAAAGGTTATACAGCCGATAGTCAACGGCGCAGTAGGCAACTACTCGCTTACCTGTCAGCTTGTAAAGCATTTTATAAATAAGGTGCTCAAAAAAAGCATTTTCAGACCGAGAGTTGTAGCTTCGATTCCGGCTGTCAGCACAGACGTTGAAAAGCGTATTCTCATTTCTGCAATTATTTCTGCAGGTGCAAGGTCTGTTTGCCTTGTTGAATCACCGATTTGCGCCGCCTTTGGTGCAGGTATTGACCCTATGAATCCGTCAGGTGCGTTTGTTATTGACATAGGTGCAGGCACTACAGATATTGCCGTTATAAGTCAGGGCTCAATGAGCAGATTCGAAACTATAAAAACTGCAGGTGATTCCTTTGACGAAGCAATTATTAAGTTTTTGCGCGATGAATATATGCTTAATATCGGAATCAGAACGGCTGAAGAAATTAAGAAAAATATTGGAAGCGCAGTTGAAAGATTAAACGATATCTCTATGGAGGTCAGGGGGAGAAGTACTGCCAACGGACTTCCAAAGACTGTCGAGGTTACAGGTAAGGAAATTTGCGAGTGTATTCAAATTGAGCTTAACAAAATTGTCAATGCCGCAAGAACAACTCTTGAGCATACGTCACCTCAGCTTATTGCCGACGTAACTAACGGAAGTCTCATTCTTACAGGCGGCTCGGCTCAGCTTTACGGTATGGACAAGTTTTTTGCCGGTACGCTCAAGCTCGACGTCACGATACCACCGCATCCGGGTAGTTGTGTTTCAAGAGGATGCGAAGTTGCACTTAAAAAGATGCATATTTTAGATACCTACGGCTATTCCTTTAAGACAAAGGAAGAGGTCAGAACAAGATAGGCAAATAAATAGGAGGGCAGTTATGGATAAGTTTTCAAAATATAATCCAAAGGCTACCCTTCTTTATTTTGTATGCATTATAACGGCAACACTGATTTTATTTAATCCGATTTATCTGTCAATCAGTCTGATATCATCTCTTTGCTATAAGCTGATGTCAGACGGATTAATTAAAACGATAAATACATTAAAATTTGCATTACCATTCATTATACTTATAGCACTCTTTAATATGCTGTTTGTAAGCAAAGGAGCGACGGTGCTCTTTACCGCTTTTGACAGAAGCTTTACTCTTGAAGCACTTTTTTACGGAATATGTCAGGGTGTTCTTTTTAATTCAGTAATTATATGGTTTTCCTGCTATAATACCGTCGTGAGTGCAGAGGGCTTTATGGCAGTTTTCGGTAGAATATCACCGAATATTTCACTCGTTTTTTCTATGACTTTAACATTTATACCAAGGCTCAGAAAAAATCTTAACGAAATAATTGATGCAAGAAGCCTTGTAGATACAAAGCAGAGCAAGCTGAAAAGCGCAATAGAAAACCTGTCTGCTTTAATCACAATGACCTTGGAGGAAAGTATTGAAACAGCCGAGTCAATGAAAGCACGAGGCTTTAACAACAAAAGAACCGTCTACTCAAAATATCGCTTTTCATTTAGTGACGGTGTACTTATTGCCGTGGAAATAATTTTGCTCTTGTCAGTCATTATAGTAAAGGCGCTCGGCAAAGCACTATTTATATACGAGCCGATAATTACTATGCCGAATGTCAGCATAATCGGAGTTATATCATTTGCAGTATTGGCATTCATTCCATCAATTTTGGATGCTCTGGAGAATATCAGATGGCACTTATTAAGACAGAAAATTTAAGCTTTCGCTATCCTCAGTGCGGCGAAAGCGTTTTGAATAATATAAATATTGAAATTGAATCAGGCGAGCTTGTGCTTCTTATGGGTAAAACAGGAAGTGGTAAGTCAACACTTTTAAGACTACTTAAAAGCGAGCTTGCGCCTGCAGGAGAACGCTTCGGTACGATTGAAAATAACGCATCGAAAACCTCCTTAGTCATTCAAAATCCCGAGCTTTCATTTGTTGCGCATAAGGTAAGGGGAGAGCTTGCCTTTGCCCTTGAAAACAGGCGACTTAGCAGTGATGAAATTGCACTTAAGATAGGAGAAATATCTGCATATTTCAACATTACCGAGCTTCTTGACAGCAACGTTAGTGAGCTTTCAGGCGGCGAAAAAGCAATCGTGTCCGTTGCGGCTGCGATGATTGATAATGCCGACGTGCTGATTATGGATGAGCCGCTTTCTCAGCTTGACCCAAAAGCAACGAATGAGCTTATAAGCCTTATAAAAAGGCTTAATCAAGAGCTTGGCATCACTGTTATTATCGCGTGCCATAGCTGTGAAGAACTTGTCGATATCAGCGACAGAATGATTGTTCTCGATAACGGCAGTGTTATTCAGAATTGTTCACCGCTTGAAGCAGTAAAAAACGATAAGCTTCTTGACTTTTTCCCAACCTACACATCACTCTTTGATGAAAGACCTTTGAGCGTAAAATCTGCAATCCCGCTTTCAGCTTCACTGCTTGAAAAGGAATGCACGCCCCAAAGCAAGAACGAGATTATCCTTCAGGCAAAAAAAATCTCCTTCGCTTACAACAAAAAGCAAAGTGATATTCTGAATAAGCTTGATTTTTCTGTTACTAAAGGCAGTATTCACTCAATTATCGGTGCAAACGGAAGCGGAAAATCAACGCTCCTTAAGGCTCTTGCAGGGATAAAAAAATGCTACTCAGGAAAAGTCAGAACTTACGGCAAAATCGCCTATATGCCTCAGGATGTCAGATATCTTTTTACTCAGGACACTGTCGGCGAGCATATAAGCCGTGACACTGCGTTAAAGTTTTCTCTTGATAAGCTTTTGGCTCAGCACCCGTATGATCTCAGTGGCGGACAGATGCAGATGCTTGCCCTTGCAATGCTGAGCGAGCAGAGCTATGATATACTCCTTCTTGATGAGCCTGCAAAGGGTCTTGATTTTTGCGCTAAGAATGAACTGAAAGAATATCTTGAGGATATTACTGCTCAGGGCAAGACGGTAGTTATAGTATCACACGATATGGATTTCGTCAGTGAAATATCCGATACTGTTTCATTTCTTTCAGACGGAATCATAACAATAACAGGCGACAGAAGAATTGTTCTTTCAACGCTCAATTTTTATACAAGCACTATCAGAAGGATTACGAGCAGGCATCTTAAAACCGCCGTTTCAAAGGGTGATTTGCTATGAAAAAGCTTGTAAGTTTTATTCCGTTTCTTCTCGGTATCGCAGTCATTGTTTTGTGGCGGATTTTTGATGACAGCATAAATTATTATCTCATAAGCGTAATACTTCTTATCCTATCAATTTTGCCGTTTTTTATCTCATTCGAAAGCAGTAAGCCGTCAGCGGCAGAGCTAACGTTAATTGCAAGCCTTGTTGCTATAGCAGTCGTCAGCAGGGGAGCATTTTATCTTATACCTCAGGTGAAGCCGATAGGTGCCGTGGTCGTAGTATCGGGTGCAGTGCTCGGCGGTAAAAGAGGATATCTTATAGGCTCAATGTCTGCATTTATATCAAACTTCATTTTCGTTCAGGGAATATGGACTCCGTTTCAAATGGCAGCACTCGGCTTAGTCGGACTTGTTTCAGGTATCGTTTTCAGCAAAATCAAAGCAAGCAGATTATGGTTGTCAATCGTTGGCTTTCTTCTTTGCTTTGCCGTTTACGGCGTAATTGTTGACACCTGTTCAGTACTTGTAATGAGCGGTGAATATTCACTTTCGTCAGTCCTGCCAATTTATCTCGCAGGTGTTCCGTTTAATCTCGTTTTCGGAATTACTACGGCTATATTTCTTGCTCTGTTCGGCGAAAGCTTTATAAAAAAATGCAGACGAATTATTATTAAATATGATATAATAGAGGTGTAGTATGGATAATAAAATCATAGCAAAGCTTTGCAAATTTGCTTTTGCAAGTGCAGTAATCAGCGTGTGCACTGCAGGTATCTGCCCTGCATTTTCTATGATGGGAATAGCAGTAGGGCTTGTGCTTAAAATTAAAAACGTTCAGCTTGATGATGCCTGCCGGCAAAAAATCAAGTATTCCTACATTCTCGGAGCCGTCGGTATCGTCTGCTTTGCAGTGGACATAGCTTTGATGTGGATATTTTTAAGGAGGTAAAAAATTATGAAAGTAAAAATATATACTTTTAAATATTCAAATTTTGGTGAGAAATTTGCTAATGGATTTTTTTCTTTTTTCACAAATCTCGCTATGCCGATAGTTACGTTTTATTTAATTGCAATCGGTATGGGAATAAGCGGAATTACAAAACATTTAAGTCCTGAAATTATGATGGCACTTTTAGTGCTTTCAATTTTATTAGGAATTATCTTTGCTGTAAGATTTATTTGTTGCTTTAAAGGAGTCGTTCTTTATGATTCTTATTTAGAAATCACAACGCAGACACTCGGATTTGGAAAAAACAGACCTAAATACAAAATTAATTATTCTGATATCGCAAGTGCTTTTATCAGTACATATAACATAAGATATGACAGGAGAAAAGCAAGGAAATCTTTTATCGCAGGTGATTATTCAAATTATGTTGAGATAACACTTAGAGGCGGCAAACAGTTTTGTTTTACAGTAGAAGATCAAGAGGAATTTTTTGAAGAATTGATTCAAAGAGTTAATTCCTGTAAAAAAACAGACACTAATGATAATTTATTATCTTAGTTGAATTCTCAACTCGGTAAATATTGGGAGAATAATATGAAATATAAATTTAGATACACTAATAGTATTTATAAAATAGTTGCCGCAATTGTTGTCCCGGTTCAGAATTTTTTTATAACAACAGTACTTATTCTTATTGCGTATTTTTTATTTGGAAAATTAGCTATTCTGATTGGAGCGGATAATTATTTTATCAACGAAACTGTATTCGAAATAGTGCGAAAAATAGTGCTTATTTGCTCATTTTTGTCAGCAGCGTCTTATTGTGTTCTCAAAAAAGGTGCATTTCTTTATGATGATAGACTTGTAATCGCAAAATATACTATGACACCGTTAAACTGGAAACTTCGTATCACCATTAGTTATGACGAAATAGAGCATGTTAATGTTAATTATATTAAATTGAATTTTATAAAAAGATTTTTGTTGCTTGTACCATTAGGAGATGAAACTTGCAATGTTGAACTAACATTAAAAAACGGAAAAAAGTATTTCTTCAGTATAGAATATCAAGAGGAATTTTGTCAAAATCTTAATTCACTAATTCAAAACACTGTAAGCAGATAAGTCAAAAATATTTAGCATAATGAATTAGGCAACAGTCTTTATGTATTGATTAAATAAACCGGATGATTAGTTTCATTCGGTTTATTTATTTTTAAAATTACGATAAAAAATTTATGAAAAATAATAAAAAATTATTGACAAACGATAATATTGATGCTATAACTATGGTGAAAATTGCCATTGGAGAGAGAAATATGAAAAAAGGAATTAAAAGAGTTTTAATAGTTTTATCAATACTGCTTGCCACAGGTGTGATTTTTCACTTTGCCGTGATAGACGTTACCTATTATGGAAATATAGCTATTAAGAAATTTTATTATCTTTACCCAACAGATGATGACGTTATGTCCAATAAAGAAGAGTTGTTGAAAGAACTCGGAGATTATGATAAATATAAATTAAATATGCGAATAAGAAACTTGTTATGGTTTACCTCATACGGTTTGACTCTTGTTGGAGAATACAGTGAAGAAAAATATAATGAGCAAAAAGAGTTCATTTATGCTAACTACAAATTTGCAACAAAGAACGATAAAAATATTTTCAAATATGATCTTGATAATCTATGCGCCTTTGAATTTGACATTAACAAGTGGCACTTCAAACTTTTAAAGAAATCGGCAGAGGGTAAAGAAGATAATTATGATTATTATATTCCCGAGGATTTCAGAATTATTGGATTTAATGATGAGGACAATAAAATTGCTTATCTGACTTTTATAGACAGCGATATGGATGTTTTTGGCGACTATAATAACGAAGCTGATTTGCAAGAATTTGTTAATTATTATTTTAGATATAATTTCAAGAAATAGGAGAACGAAATTATGAAACAAAATAAATCAGTAATGTTAACCCTTTCAACTATCAAAATCTGCTATGTATTGCTGGCAGCATCGGTCATTGCCTTTCCGATTTTAATGAAGGCGCAGGACGGCGATTGGTATTACTTTGTTATGATTGCCGTTCACGGAAGGTATTTGATTTTCCCGTTTTATTTAGTTGTTCCGGCAGGCTATATAGCGTTAATTTGTCTTGATAAAATTCTTTGCAATATCAAGGTCGATATTGTTTTTGACAAGAAAAATATAAAACTTCTTAACATCATTGCACGTTGCTGTTTGTATGCATCAGCAGTTGGAGTAATATCCTATGTTGTAATTGTGGTAATTTATAAGTCAATTGAAACTGTTATTCTTCTCGCTATAGGCGAAGCCTTTATGGCAATAGTAGTCAGAGTGGTAAGAGATGTTTTAAATAAGGCAATTAAAATCAAAGAAGAAAACGAGCTTACAATATAAGGAGGGGTTATGGCAATTGTAGTAAATCTTGACGTAATGCTTGCAAAGCGCAAAATGTCCTCAGGCGAGCTCGCAGACAGAATCGGCATCACACCTGCAAATCTGTCTATATTAAAAACAGGGAAGGCGAAAGCAATTCGCTTTTCAACGCTTGAAGCAATCTGCAAAGAGCTTGACTGTCAGGTTGCCGATATACTTGAATATACAGGAGATTAGTTATGGAAAATCAGGAAATATATTTTCACACAGAAAATAATCAGAATCAGCAGAACAATTCATCACCTAACGGAGTTAATTACTCAGCACCTATCAATAACCAACCGATATACTATATACCGCCTGTCAAAGAGAGAAAATCAATTAAGTTTGATAAAAAAGATACGATTTTCACAGCCATTTTTGCAGCACTCAGCTTTTTGATGATTGATTTTACTTTGCTCCACGGCTTAAATCTCGGCTTTACAATTTCGTTTTTTGCACTCTTTACAGTCGTAAGCGCATATCTTTTTAAGAAAGAAAATAAAACCTCTGCCTTTTCATATATTTGCGGATTTCTTTCGCTCGCAGGCTCGGTTACCTTTACTGTTTACCACGATTATTTCATCAACGCAGTAATGTTTTTCATTATTGCCGGACTGTTTACGGTTTATACCTGCGGACTGAGCGGTACTTTTTCAAATAAGCAGGGCAGCTATAAAATCTGCTTTGATATGCTTTCAGGTATTTTTGTCAAACCGTTTTCAAATTCACCCGAAATCAGAAACGGATTTAAAGACGCTAATAAGAAAAACGGCGGAATAAAAAATGTTTTTATCGGTATCGCTGTTTCGTTTCCTGTTCTGCTCGTAGTTATTCCGCTCCTTATCAGCAGTGATGAGGCTTTCGGCAGTCTTATGTCAATCGTGCTTAAAAGCATAGGAAAATATCTTGTTGAGCTTGTTATTTCGGTGTTCGTTTTTCTTTACGTAGTTTTCTACTTTATAGCAAAAAGAAAAAGACTCGGCATCAGCACGGATACAAGAAAGCCATACAAGGGCTTCGTTCCCAAGACCGTAAGCATCACCTTTCTCAGTGTAATTTCACTCGTCTATCTCACGTATCTTTTTTCACAGCTTGCATATTTCTTCTCTGCGTTTTCGGGAATACTTCCTGAGGGCTACGAGCTCACTGCAAGCGAATTTGCACGAAGAGGATTTTTTGAGATGTTTGCAATTTGCGCGATAAATATGATAATCATTACACTTGTCTGCATTTTTACAAAAAGAACAGGCAAAACTCCTGTCGCAATAAAAGCTATATCATCATTTATTATGCTGTTTTCAGTGCTTCTTCTCATAACCTCAATGGCAAAAATGAAGCTTAATATAGAGATATTCGGTCTTTCTAAAAACAGAATTATGGTATGCACCTTTATGCTGATGATGCTTGTTGCAATCCTCTTTTATATACTTCATATTATTAATCCGAAAATCAGCTATATGCAAAGCATTGTCGTAATTTGCAGTGCAATTTTCATTGCTCTTGCCTTCAGTAACATAGATGCAAGAATTGCTGAGTATAATATAAATGCTTATGAGAGCAGTAAAATTGATACTCTTGACGTAAAGTATCTTGCAAATCTTTCCGACTCGTCAGTACCTTACGTTGTTGAGCTTATCAAAAGTGATGATAAGGATATATCCTTAAAAGCACAGTATGAAATTTATGAAAAGCTCAGATTTGAGTATTACGATTACGATAATTCCGATTTCAGAGAATATAATTGCTCAGCTCATACTGCAGTTTCTCTTTGCAAAGAGTATTACGACGGCTTATCACCGGATGAAAAGAAGTACTTTGATGAAAAACTCAGTGACGATTATTATGAAAAATACTACGAAGATGAATACTCAAATGAATATTATAACGAGTATTCGGATTCTTATTCAGATGAAGTGTAATGCAGTATAACACAAATTTTAGTAAAGGGTATCACACTATGAAAGACAAAAAACAGGTCTATTTGCGTGTAGCTTTAGCATTATATTGTGCCGTTATGATATATTTACTGTTTTTTAACGGCAGGCAGAATTATTTTAATTTGCCCTTTTCTGATTATGTAAGGCGTAACACAAATTTTATTCCGTTTCATTATATAGTCGGCTATTTTCGCAATATTATGGCAGGAGAAAATTTTCACTATGCTATTGTTAATCTTGTAGGGAATGTGGCTGTATTTATTCCTTTGGGTGCACTTATTCCTTTAGTATTCAAAAAGCTTGCTTCGTTTTGGAAATATATTCTGTCAGCAATCATAATTCCTGTTGTTATAGAGAGTACTCAGCTCGTTTTTATGGTAGGATGCTTTGACGTTGATGATATAATCCTGAATGTTCTCGGACTGCTTATAGGCTATGGTATTTATGCACTTATAAAAAAGCATAATTGCACCGAAATTGTATAGAAATGAATTCCCACAGGGAACGACGACCGCATCGCCCCACGCGCGCAGCACTATATAAAAAAAGACTTGTTCATTGCGAACAAGTCTTTTTCTTATACTATATTCTATTAATCCGGATAGCCGTTCGGATTTGTGCTCTGCCATCTCCAGCTGTCCTCGCACATCTCCTCGATTCCTCTTTCAGCCTTCCAGCCAAGCTCGTTTAATGCTTTGCTCGGGTCTGAATAGCATGTTGCAATATCTCCTGCACGGCGAGGTCCGATTACATACGGAATATCCTGTCCTGATGCCTTTTCGAATGCCTTAACAACGTCGAGAACCGAGTAGCCGACACCTGTACCGAGATTGTAGATGAATAATCCGTTTTCCTTTTCAGCCTTTTCAACTGCCTTAAGGTGACCGAGCGCAAGGTCAACAACGTGAATATAATCTCTTACACCTGTTCCGTCAGGAGTGTCATAATCATCACCCCATACGTTAAGATGCTCTCTCTTGCCGATTGCCACCTGAGTGATATAAGGCATAAGGTTGTTCGGAATACCGTTAGGATCTTCGCCCATAGTTCCGCTTTTGTGAGCACCGATAGGATTGAAATAGCGGAGAAGAACGATTGACCATTCATCGTCGGAAGTGTATAAATCCTTAAGTATGCACTCTATCATATACTTCGTTCTGCCGTACGGGTTGGTAACACCGCCTACCTCCATATCCTCAGTAAGAGGGGATACGTTGTTCATTCCGTATACTGTTGCCGAGGAGGAGAAAACAATTTTCTTACAACCGTGCTTTCTCATAACGTCAAGCAACACGAGAGTACCGTTTACGTTGTTATCAAAATATTCAAGCGGCTTTGCAACGCTTTCGCCTACAGCCTTTAAGCCTGCAAAGTGAATTACCGAGCTGATATTTTCCTTATCAAAAATCTCATTAAGTCCCTCAGCATCTCGAATGTCGCACTCATAGAATTTGAAGTCCTTGCCAACAAGAGCCTTGATTCTGTCATAAGAGCTTTTTTTGCAGTTGTAGAGATTGTCAACAACTACAACCTCAACACCGCTGTTCATAAGCTCAACACAAGTGTGAGAGCCAATGTAACCTAATCCGCCTGTAACTAAAACTGACATAGCATTATCTCCTTTGCATTGTTCATATTAATTAATAAGCCTTGCCCCAATAAAGCATTTTCTTTGCAGGCTTGCCGCAGCATACGCATACGTCGCTGATTTCCTCCTGATCAAACGGAATACAGCGTGAGCCTACACCGGTAATTTCCTTAACCTTATCCTCGCATTCCTCATCACCGCACCACATTGCCTTAACAAAGCCGTCGCCGTTATCTTCGAGTGCCTTTGTGATTTCATCTAACGAGGTGCATTTGTAAGTCCTGTTTTCTCTGTTTTTAAGTGCCTTGTCATAAAGACCGTCACGAACCTCCTGAAGCTTCTGAGGAATAACGGTTGCAATCTCATCAAGTGATACAACAGTCTTTTCTCTGTTATGACGTGTAACGACTACACACTGATTATTTTCAATATCCTTAGGTCCGATCTCAACTCTTACAGGAACGCCCTTCATCTCGTATTCAGCAAACTTCCAGCCCGGAGAATTGCTTGAATCGTCAATCTTAACACGGCACACCTTTTTAAGTTCGTCTACAAGCGCGTTTGCCCTGTCGAGTACACCCTCCTTGTGCTGAGCGATAGGAAGCACGATAACCTGAATAGGAGCGACTGCAGGAGGAAGAACAAGTCCGTTGTCATCTCCGTGAGTCATAATAATAGCGCCGATAAGTCTTGTAGTCATACCCCAAGAGGTCTGATGAGGATATGTAAGCTTGTTTTCCTTGTTAGAATATTGAATATCAAATGCTTTTGCAAAGCCGTCACCGAAGTAGTGGCTTGTGCCTGCCTGAAGCGCCTTTCCGTCGTGCATAAGTGCCTCAATGCAGTACGTTCTTTCTGCACCTGCAAACTTATCGCTCTCGGTTTTCATACCCTGAACAACAGGCATTGCAAGATATTCCTGACAGAATTTTGTATAAACACCAAGCATTCTCTCTGTCTCTTCGATTGCTTCATCAGCAGTTGCGTGAAGTGTATGACCTTCCTGCCATAAAAATTCTCTTGAACGAAGGAATGGTCTTGTCGTCTTTTCCCATCTTACAACAGATACCCACTGATTATAAAGCTTAGGCAAATCTCTGTGAGAGTGAACGATATCCTTAAAATGCTCGCAGAAAAGAGTTTCAGACGTAGGTCTTACACAAAGCCTTTCCTCAAGCTTTTCGCTTCCGCCGTACGTTACCCAAGCACATTCAGGCGCAAAGCCTTCAACGTGGTCAGCCTCCTTCTGAAGCAGACTTTCGGGAATAAACATCGGCATATTTACGTTTTCGTGTCCTGTTTCCTTGAACATACCGTCAAGAATACTCTGGATATTTTCCCATATAGCATAGCCGTACGGTCTTATAACCATACAACCCTTTACGCTTGTGTACGAAACAAGCTCTGCTTTTTTACATACGTCAGTGTACCATTTTGCAAAATCCTCATCCATAGAGGTGATAGCATCTACCATTTTCTCCTGATTTTTTGCCATAATGATTTTCACAACCTTTCTCTGCCGTTTTTCAAAAATATATTATATACGAAAGAAATTAATATGTAAATAAATATAATAAAATAATTTATTTTTTCAAGCGAAAATCTTAACAGAAAAATTCAAATTTACACCCTAAAATTTGTATATAATGTATTTGAAATTCAAAATCAAAAGTAGTATAATACGGAAAGATGCATTCATTCGGAGGTGATTACTATATTAAATTCGGATTTTATAAGACTTAACTTAGCTGAGGAGCTTAATGAGCAGCTGAATATTGCAGAGGTTTTCAGCTTCAAGATAGGGAATGTCAAAATCGGATTTGATGAGGCTACAGTAGTTTCGTGGATTATTATCGCAGCTCTCGCGATTATTTCTATTCTGCTGACAAGAAATTTAAAGGTCACGGGCAAGCTCTCAAAGCGTCAGCTTCTGCTCGAGCTTGCGTATACCAAAGGTGAGGAGTTCTTCAAAGGGCTTATGGGCGAGAAGGTATATAAGTATATACCGTGGCTTATGAGTATGGCACTTTTCATCGGCGTGTCAAATATAATCGGACTGTTTGGTATGAAACCGCCGACAAAGAGTATGCAGGTTACTGCCGCTATGGCAATAACGAGTATCGTGCTCGTCGAGTACTGCGCTTTTAAGGAGAAAGGCTTTCTCGGCAGAATAAAGGCATTCACAAAACCTATATGGGTTATCACACCGATTAATATTTTAGAGGTATTTACAAAACCGCTTTCACTTTGTATGCGACTTTTCGGTAACGTAATCGCCGCCTTTACGATTATGGAACTTATCAAAGCAGTTGTGCCTATGGTAGTTCCTGTAGTGCTGAGTCTGTACTTTGATATATTTGACGGACTTTTGCAGGCGTATATATTCGTGTTCCTTACTGCTCTTTATGTTCAGGAGGCAGTTGAAACCGAAGAGGAAACAAAAAAGCGAAAGCAAAAGAAAAAGCTTAAAAGACACAGCAAAAAAGCAGCTAAGGCTGCATAATTAAAAATATAAACAAAACATAATTTTAGATTAAAGGAGAATTAATTATGACATCTTCACTTATCGCAATCGGTGCAGCTATTGCACTTCTCACAGGACTTGGCGCAGGTATCGGTATCGGTATTGCAACAGGTAAGGCTGTTGAATCTATTGCACGTCAGCCTGAGGCTTCAGGTAAAATTCAGACTGCACTTCTTCTCGGCGCAGCTCTTTCAGAGGCTACTGCTATTTACGGCCTTATAGGAGCTATCCTTATTATCTTTATGGTAAAATAAAGATTAACGAAAGGAACCCATCTAATGTTAAAGTTTGATTTTAATTTTTTATGGACTATTATTAATCTTATTCTGTTTTTCGTATTAATCAGAGTTTTCCTTTTTAAGCCGATTAAAAAGGTGCTTGATAAAAGGCAGGAAATGATTGATACCCAGCTTGAAATTGCAGAGAACACCAAGAAAACTGCTGATGAGCTTATGCTTAAGCACCAGACTGAGCTTGACGGTGTTGAGGAGGAGAGAAGACAAATCCTTGACGATGCAAGAACGAGCGGAAAAAATGAGTATAGCAAGATTGTTGACAGAGCGCATAATGACGCTGATAGAATCAGAAGTGATGCCAAAAAGGCAGCAAATCTTGAGGTTGAAAAGGCTAAGCGCGCCGCTAAAGAGGAAATTGCGGCTCTTGCAATGGAGACTGCACAAAAGGTTATCGGTGCTAACTCCTCAGCCGAAATTGACAGCAAGCTCTATGATGAATTTTTGAGTGAAGGCAGTGATGAATAATGAATTTTGATAAATATATTGATGCATTGCTTTCATCACAGGCAAGTGTTTCAGGTCTTGAGGAAGCACTCAGGCTTGTTAAATCAAGTGATGAGCTTGCACAGATACTTGATAATCCAAACGTTTCAAATCAGGATAAGCGCAAGGTTATTGACGAGTTGTTTGCTCCGTCAGTTCAAAGCTTTATTGCAGAGCTTGCTCAGGAGTGTAATGTCAGCAGCCTGCAAGATATTATTAAGAACTATATATCCGAGCTTAACAAAAAATCAAATATTGCCGAGGCAATAGTCTACTGTGTAAATCCGCCTGACGATAAACAGCTTGACGGCATAAAGAAATTTGTCTGCAAGGAAGAAAAGGCAGAAGATGCAAAGATTGAAATTGTCAAAGATGACAGCCTTATCGGCGGTTTTATTATCAGTGTAGGCAGTAAGGAGTACGACTTCAGCCTTAAAAGCAAGCTTGAATCTATCAAAAATCAAGTAATGAAAACCGCACGCGAAAGCGAAGCAGAGCAGGATACGATTATTCAGGTGCTTCGTCAGGATGTCAGGGACTTTGAGCTTTGCCGTGACAGTGAAGAAATCGGCACAGTTGTCAGAGTAGGTGACAGTATTGCTACCGTTCACGGTCTTGACCACGCTATGTACGGCGAAATCGTTGTGTTTGAAAACGGCATAAAGGGTATGGTGCAGGATATAAAGAGAAATTCTGTCGGTATTATCCTTTTCGGAAGTGATATGGGTATTCATCAGGGCACGAGAGTAAAGCGTACTCATAAAAGTGCCGGCGTTCCTGTAGGTGCTTCGTTTATAGGCAGAATCGTTAATGCTCTCGGTGAGGCAATTGACGGCAAGGGAGATATTGATGCCGAGGATTACAGACCTATCGAGCATAGCGCTCCTTCAATTGTTGATCGAAAAAGCGTTGACACTCCAATGGCAACGGGTATTCTCTCAATCGACTCAATGTTCCCTATAGGCAGAGGACAGAGAGAGCTTATTATAGGCGACAGGCAGACAGGTAAAACCTCAATTGCCATTGATACAATACTTAATCAAAAGGGCAAGGACGTTATCTGCATCTATAACGCAATAGGTCAGAAGGCGTCAAGTGTTGCAAAGCTTGTAAATACTCTTGAAAAAGCAGGGGCAATGGATTATACGATAGTTGTTTGTGCAACAGCGTCCGACCCTGCATCTCTTCAGTATATTGCACCTTATTCTGCAACTGCATTAGCAGAGCACTTTATGTATCAGGGCAAGGACTGCCTTATTGTATATGACGATTTAAGCAAGCACGCAGTAGCTTACCGTGCGCTTTCACTTCTGCTTGAAAGAAGTCCGGGACGTGAAGCTTATCCGGGTGACGTATTTTATCTTCATTCCCGTTTACTTGAGCGTTCAAGTAAGCTTTCCGACGAACTCGGCGGCGGTTCAATTACCGCACTTCCTATTATCGAAACACAGGCAGGCGACGTTTCTGCGTATATCCCTACTAACGTTATTTCAATTACAGACGGACAGATTTTCCTCGAAAGTGATTTGTTCTTCAGCGGTATGCGTCCTGCGGTAAACGTAGGTCTTTCCGTATCTCGTGTAGGCGGCGCAGCGCAGACAAAGGCTATGAAAAAGGCAGCAGGCTCACTTCGTATTGATCTTGCTCAGTTCAGGGAAATGGAGGTTTTCACTCAGTTTTCCTCTGATCTTGATGAAGAAACTAAGGCAGGACTCATTTACGGTAAAGGTCTTATGGAACTCCTTAAGCAGCCTCTCGGTAAGCCGTTATCACTTTCGGATATGGTAATAACTCTCGTCGCAGCAACCAACAAGAAGTTTGTAAACGTTCCTGTAAACGATATAAAGAAATACCAGATGAATCTGCTTGATTTCATAAGCACAAATTATTCCGAAATACCGAATCTTATCGAACAAGATAAGATTCTTGATGACGATACTAAGAGCAGAATACTTGAAGCTGCTGATAAATTTGAGAAGGTAAATAATGGCTAATTCAAGAGAAATTCAGGCACGAATGAAGTCTATTAAGGACACTATGAAAATCACAAACGCTATGTGTATGATTTCGTCCTCAAAGCTTCAAAAGGCACGAAAGGACCTGAAAAATACAGAGCCTTATTTCTACGCAATTCAGGAAGCACTTGCAAAAATTCTCGACATTTCACCCGAAACAGGCAATGAATTTTTTGATGAGCGAGAGGATATACCCGAGCACGAACGCAAGCAAGGCTATATTGTTGTGACTGCTGATAAGGGTATGGCAGGCGCATACAACCATAATGTCATAAAAATTGCAGGAAAAGAAGCTTTGTCAGACAATAAGAATATGCTTTTTGTTGTCGGTCAGGTCGGTCGAAAATATTTTGAAAAAATGAATATTCCCATTGATATTAACTTCAAGTATACGGCTCAGAATCCGAATATGAACCGAGCAAGAATTATCAGTGAAAAGGTTGTTGATTTATTCAAAAACGGCGAGCTTGACGAGGTTTATATCATTTATACCCGAATGATTAATTCTGTTACCTTTAATGCAGAAATCAATCAGCTTCTGCCGTTAAAAAGGCATAAAATTTCGAATGACACAGATAATCATTACGAAAACTGCACCTTTGAGCCTGATATCGATACAGTATTTGAGCATATCGTTCCAAACTATATTGCAGGCTTCGTTTACGGTGCACTTGTAGAGTCTTACTGCTCTGAGCATAATGCACGAATGATGGCAATGCAGACTGCAACTGATGCCGCAAGTGATATGCTCAGACAGCTTGGAATTCAATATAACCGTGCAAGGCAGGCAGCAATTACACAGGAAATTACAGAGGTAATTGCAGGTGCTAAGGCACAGAAAAACAAAACAGAGTAGGAGGTGTCCTTTTATGAATATCGGCAAAATTGTACAGGTAATGGGTCCCGTTGTCGACGTTGAGTTTGACGGTGCTCTCCCGAATATCAAGGACGCTCTTAAGGTAGAGCTGAATGGCAGAAATCTCGTTATGGAAGTCAGTCAGCATTTAGGAAACAGCACAGTCCGCTGCATTATGCTTGCAGCCTCCGAGGGACTTTGCAAGGATATGGAGGTCATTGCCACAGGCGACGCAATTAAAGTGCCTGTAGGCAAAAAGAATCTCGGCAGACTCTTTAACGTAACTGGTGAAACAATTGACGGCAAGGGCGAGCTTGAAGGCGAGGAGCATTGGGCAATTCACAGAGATGCCCCAAGCTTTGAAGAGCAGGCATCCGATGTTGAAATCCTCGAAACCGGTATTAAAGTTATCGACCTGCTCACTCCGTATCAAAAGGGCGGAAAAATCGGACTTTTCGGCGGTGCAGGCGTTGGTAAAACAGTTCTTATTCAGGAGCTTATAACGAACGTAGCAACTCAGCACGGCGGATATTCTATATTCACCGGTGTAGGCGAGAGAAGCCGTGAGGGAAACGATTTATGGAACGAAATGGGCGAGAGCGGTGTTCTTGAAAAGACTGCACTTGTGTTCGGTCAGATGAATGAGCCCCCCGGAGCGAGAATGAGAGTTGCCGAAACAGGTCTTACTATGGCAGAGTATTTCCGTGACATTGAGCATAAGGACGTGCTTCTTTTCATTGATAATATTTTCCGTTTCATTCAGGCAGGCTCCGAGGTTTCTGCACTTTTAGGCAGAATGCCGTCAGCCGTTGGTTATCAGCCGACACTTGCTACAGACGTCGGTGAATTTCAGGAAAGAATTGCCTCCACAAAGAATGGCTCAATCACGTCTGTTCAGGCTGTTTACGTGCCTGCTGACGACCTTACCGACCCCGCTCCTGCAACTACGTTTTCCCACCTTGACGCAACAACCGTTCTTTCAAGAAAGATTGTTGAAAAGGGTATTTATCCTGCCGTTGATCCGCTTGAATCTAATTCAAGAATTCTTGAAGCAGACGTTGTCGGCGAGGAGCATTATGAGGTAGCTCGAAAAGTTCAGGCTTATCTGCAAAAGTATAAGGAGCTTCAGGATATTATTGCTATTCTCGGTATGGAGGAGCTTTCAGACGAGGATAAGCTTACCGTATACCGTGCAAGAAAGATAGAGAAATTCCTCTCTCAGCCTTTCCACGTTGCCGAAGCATTTACAGGACTTAAGGGTATATACGTTCCGATTAAGGAGTCAGTCAGAGGCTTTAAGGCAATTGTTGACGGCGAGGTTGACAATATTCCCGAAATGGCATTTTTCAATACAGGCACTATTGACGACGTATTAGAAAAGGCTAAGAACTTATAATGATGGTAAGAATATATGAACACCTTTCAGCTTAAAATTATTGCATCAAACAGAATATTTTTTGACGGCGAAGCAACTTCACTTGTCGTTCCTCATACAGACGGAGGACAGATGTGCTTTCTTGCACATCACGAAAACTGCGTACTTCCGATAGATGCAGGCGAAATGAAAATTATTGACAAGGATGATGAAATCGTACACGCTTTTGTCGGTAACGGATTTTTGGAATGCTTTGATAATTCGATTCTTCTTGTCTGCGTTTCTGCCGAGCATCCCGATGAAATAGATGCCCGCAGAGCACAGGAGGCGAAGGAAAGAGCTGAGGAAGAAATGCGCCAGAAGCTTTCTATCCTTGAACATCATCATTCACAGGCAAACCTTGCAAGAGCGATGGAGCGTCTGAAGGTAAAGAGCAGATATTTGTAATTTTTAAGGAGAGTAAACTTTTATGTTTACTCTCCTTCGTTTTCATAAATTTCAATTTTATCTGCTTTGCTTTCACCCAATACGGTTATACCGTGCTCGTAAAACATCTGTGCCGTAATTCCGTTTCCGTCAATTATTTTACCTGTGAAGCTTCCGTCGTAAATTTTACCAAATCCGCAGCTCGGACTTCTCTCTTTAAGAATTGCTATCTGACAGCCCTTTTCCTCTGCAACGTACAGTGCCTTTTCTGCTCCGTCAAGGAATGCTTCTGTCAAATCCTCTCCGGTTTTGGAATATACCTTTCCGTCTTTTATTTCGCTCGGAACTCTCGGAATAGGCAGCCCTGCAAAGCATTCAGGGCATATGGGTATTATCGTGTGCCGTTTGCTGAGTTCAAGCACCTTGGGGTCTTTGTTGTTACCTCCGTTATATTTGCAGTTGTCACCAAGCAGGCATGCACTTACTGCTATTTTCATTTGCTCTGCCTCCTGACTGCTATTATGCAAAATACTATTACAAAAACAACTAATATTATTGCCGATATAAACACAATCGGCTTTCCTACAATCGGTAAATGCTCAGCAATTGCAATAGCCGTGATTATGGCAAACATCACTATAATAAAACAAATAAGGTAAACAGCCTTTTTCTTACCACTCATAGCGCACCCCCTAAACAGATAATATCATATTATTTGCCTTTAGTCTACTTAATGCTGAAAATATGTCAAATATTACAACTGTTAAAATACTTACAATTTGGTATCAAAATGTTATAATTTGTTGCAAAAATTTGAAATTCATAATACAATATACACAAATTAACTGATGGTATACTATTATGAATTTACTTAAAGAGAAAATTTTAAAAGAGGGAGAGGTCTACGAGGGCAATATCCTCAAGGTTGACGCTTTCCTTAACCACAGAATTGACGTTCCCTTTATGCGTGAGGTTGGCAAGGAATTTTACAGGCTTTTCAAGGATGAAGGCGTAAATAAAATTCTTACTATCGAAGCATCAGGTATCGCAATCGGTGCCTTGGTAGCTCAGGAGTTTGACTGCCCGCTTGTCTTTGCCAAAAAGACGAAAACTAAGAATATCGCAGGTGACGTGTATACCTCTAAGGTTGAATCCTTCACTCACGGAACTACTTATGACATCATCGTTTCAAAACGATTTCTTAATAAAAACGACAAAGTGCTCATTGTTGACGATTTCCTCGCAGTCGGAAATGCTCTTAACGGTCTTATTGATTTAGTCAGGGAGAGCGGTGCCGAGCTTGCAGGATGCGGTGTTGTTATAGAAAAAGGCTTCCAGCGCGGAGGGGACAAGCTCAGAGAGCAGGGCGTTAAGGTTGAATCACTTGCTATCGTCGAGAGTATGGACCATACCACCGGACAGGTCTTTTTCAGAGATTAGTTTTGGTTATAAGGCTTTTGCCATATAATAATTATTTTACGGAGGAAAAACAAATGAAACTCGCAAAGAAATTTATTGCAGTTCTTCTTTCGGTTCTTTTTGTTGTAGCTGCTTTCGCAGGATGCTCAGGCGGCACAGCAGAAAAGGATAACGGAGAAGCTGCAAGCACAAACATCAAGGTAGGCTTCATATTCCTGCACGATGAAAATTCTACATACGACAAGAATTTCATCAACGGTGCTGACGCTGCGTGCAAAGCACTCGGTATCCCTGCAGAGAATATCATCAAGAAGACGAATATTCCTGAGGGTCAGGAATGTCTTGATGCTTGTAAGGACCTCGTAGATATGGGTTGTACGTTCATCTTTGCTGACAGCTTTGGTCATGAGGATTATCTCATTGAGGCTGCACAGAAATATCCGAATGTACAGTTCTGCCACGCTACAGGTACAAAGGCTCACACTGAGAATCTTCCTAACTACCACAATGCATTTGCTTCAATCTATGAAGGCAGATTCCTTGCAGGTATCGCTGCAGGTATGAAGCTTAACGAAATGATCGAAGCAGGCGAATTCAAGGCAGAAGATGCAAAGATCGGCTACGTAGGTGCTTTTACTTATGCTGAGGTTATTTCAGGATATACATCATTCTATCTCGGTGCTAAGTCAGTTTGCCCAACAGCTACTATGGAAGTAACCTTCACAGGTTCATGGTATGATGAAACTGCTGAGAAGGAAGCTGCTACAAAGCTTATTTCTAAAGGCTGTAAGCTTATCAGCCAGCACGCTGACTCAATGGGTGCTCCTACAGCTTGTGAGAATGCAGGCGTTCCTAACGTTTCTTACAACGGAAGCACTGTTTCAGCTTGTCCTAACACATTCATCGTTTCTTCAAGAATTGACTGGGCTCCATACTTAGAGTATGCTATTACTCAGGCTGCAAAGGGCGAAAAAATCGATGTTGACTGGACAGGTACGTTGTCAACAAATTCTGTTGTACTTACAGAAGTAAACGGACAGGCAGCAGCTAAGGGCACTCAGGAAGCTATTGACAAGGCTACTGAGGAGTTAAAGGCTGGCACTCTTAAGGTATACGACACATCAACCTTTACCGTAACTGTTACTGACGGCAAGAACGCAAATGCAAAAGTCGATGCTGACGGTCATCTTACAAGCTATATGGCAGACGTTGACACAGATGCAGCTTATGAAGCAGATACAGAGGCTGTAAAGGACGGCGCATTCAGCGAGTCTGAGTTCCGTTCAGCTCCTTATTTCGATCTTCAGATAGACGGTATTGACCTTCTTGATGTAAACTTCGGTTAAAAATTATTAAAGCTGTTATCTTTTCAGCGGCGAAAAGGTGGCAAGACCCGTTATGAGCCTTGTCACCTTTTAAGTATTTATTAAGGCACCGATGGAGGTACGTAATGGCAGAGGCTTTGGCACTTGAACTAAAGGGCATTACTAAAAAATTCGGAAGCGTTGTTGCAAACAACAACGTCGATTTGCAGGTTAGACGAGGAGAAATTCTTGCAATTCTCGGCGAAAACGGCTCGGGCAAAACTACGCTTATGAATATGGTATCAGGCATCTATTACCCTGATGAGGGGCAGATTTTTGTTGACGGTAAGGAAGTTGTTATAAAATCTCCTAAGGATGCCTTTGATTACAAAATAGGTATGATTCACCAGCATTTTAAGCTTGTGGACGTGTTTTCTGCTACCCAGAATATTATTCTTGGTATCAATGACTCAAAGAAATTTAATATTAAAGAAGCCGAAAAAAGAGCAAGGGAAATAACAGAAAAATACGGCTTCTCAGTTGACTTAAATAAAAAAATCTACGAAATGTCTGTTTCCGAAAAGCAGACTGTTGAAATTATCAAGGTGCTTTACAGAGGTGCAGACACGCTCATTCTCGATGAGCCGACCGCTGTATTGACACCTCAGGAAACTGAAAAATTATTTGATGTTCTTCGCCGTATGCGTAAGGATAATAAATCAATTATTATAATCACTCATAAGCTCCACGAGGTACTTGATATCTCCGACAGAGTAACAACACTTCGTAAGGGTGAGTGCATCGGAACTGTTAATACTGCCGATGCTACAGAGCAGTCACTTACCGAAATGATGGTCGGTGCAAAGGTTGAGCTTAATATTGAAAGAAAAGACCCTGTTGACCCTAAAAAACGTCTTGTAGTTTCTAATCTTACAGTAAAGGGCAAGAACGGCAAAAATGCACTTTCTGATGTCAGCTTTACTGCTTACAGCGGAGAAATTCTCGGTGTTGCAGGTATTTCAGGCTGCGGCCAGAAGGAATTGCTTGAATCAATTGCAGGCTTGCAGAAGTCTGCTGACGGTTCATCAATTTTATATTACCGCGACGGCAAGAAAACCGAGGAGCTTGTGGGCAAATCAGCAAGAGCAATCCGCAAGCTTGGTGTTGCACTTTCGTTCGTACCTGAGGACAGGCTCGGTATGGGACTTGTCGGCAATATGGACATTATTGACAATATGATGCTCAGAAGCTACAAGAATGGCTCTTCAATGTTCCTTAACAGAAAAGGCCCTAAAACGCTTGCTGAAAAAGTTATAGATAAGCTTGACGTCGTTACACCGAGCGCACAGACACCCGTCAGAAGGCTCTCAGGCGGTAACGTACAGAAAGTACTTGTCGGAAGAGAAATATCATCTCAACCAAAGCTTCTTATGGTAGCATATCCCGTCAGAGGACTTGATATTAATTCGTCATACACTATATATAATCTGCTTACAGAGCAGAAGGAAAAGGGCACTGCCGTTATTTTTGTCGGCGAGGATCTTGACGTACTCATTGAGCTTTGCGACAGAATTATGGTTATAAACTCAGGTGAAATCACCGGAATTGTTGACGGCAAAACGGCAGTTAAAGAAGAAATCGGATTACTTATGACAAAGAGTACAGCAAAGGAGGAGAGTGCAGATGAAAAATAAAGCTACTGCTCGTGAACCGAAATTTCACGTAGTAAAAAGATCTACCATTCCTCCGCTCAATGCATGGCTTATAAGAATAGGTGCTGTGCTTATTTCTCTTGTCGTCTGCGCAGTAATCACTATGCTTATGACGGGAATGAATCCTATAAGCGTTTACGCAACGATGATAAGGGGCTCTTTTGGCACCCCGAGAAGAATATGGAATCTGTTTCAGGGTATTGCAATCCTTCTTTGCATATCTCTTGCAGTTACCCCTGCCTTCAAAATGAAATTCTGGAATATTGGTGCTGAGGGTCAGGTTCTTATCGGCGGACTCGCAACTGCGGCGTGTATGGTACTTCTCGGAAACAAGATTCCGAATGCGCTTTTAATTCTTGTTATGATAGTTGCAAGTATCGTCGCAGGTGCTATCTGGGCAGTTATTCCCGCTATTTTTAAGGCTAAATTCAATACGAACGAAACACTGTTTACCCTTATGATGAACTATGTCGGTATTCAGCTTGTTTCGTATTTCGTTATGCTCTGGGAAAACCCAAAGGGCTCAGGCAAAATCGGAATAATCAATCAAAGCACCCACGCAGGCTGGTTCCCAATTATCGGTGACTATGAGTATCTGCTTAATATCATTATTGTTGCGGTTATCACAGTTGCTATGTACATTTATCTTAAGTACAGCAAGCACGGATACGAGATTTCCGTAGTCGGTGAAAGTGAGAACACCGCAAGATACGTTGGAATAAACGTTAAAAAGGTAATAATCAGAACGATGCTTCTTTCAGGTGCTGTTTGCGGTATAGCAGGTCTGCTTCTTGTCGGAAGCACTAATCACACTATCAGTACTACAATCTCAAACAACAGGGGATTTACCGCTATTATGGTTTCGTGGCTTGCAAAGTTTAATCCTATACTTATGATTTTAACCTCATTCATAATTGTTTTCTTTGAAAAAGGAGCAGGTGAAATTTCAACAGTATACGGACTTAATGAGTCGTTTGCAGATATTATTACGGGTATAGTTTTGTTCTTCATAATCGGAAGTGAGTTCTTTATAAATTATCAGATTAAGCATCATAAAGCACATAAGGAGGTAGAGTAAATGATTTCAAACACTATTGTTACTTTGCTTCAAAGAGCCGTTATGCAGGGAATACCGCTTCTCTATGGCTCAACAGGTGAAATCTTAACCGAGAAGTCAGGCAATCTTAATCTCGGTATCCCCGGCATTATGTACGTAGGCGGCATCAGTGGTGTTATCGGTGCATTTTTCTATGAAAATTCTCTCGCTTCTCCTGCTGATGCAAACGGATTTCTTGCTATAATTATTCCGCTTCTTTGCAGTGCTATCGGCTCAGCTCTTATGGGGCTGCTTTATTGCTTCCTTACTGTTTCGTTAAGAGCAAATCAGAACGTTACAGGTCTTGCTATGACTACCTTCGGCGTAGGCTTTGGTAATTTCTTCGGTGGCTCTCTTATCAAGCTTACAGGTGCTGACGTACCGTCAGTCGCGCTTACAACTACGAGCAATTTCTTTAGAAAAAGCCTTCCTATAGCAGACTCTGCAGGAGCATTCGGAAAGATTTTTCTCTCATACGGCTTTCTTGCCTATGCTGCTGTTATCATAGCAATTGCCTGCAGTATATTCCTTAATCGTACACGCGGCGGACTTCATCTTCGTGCCGTTGGCGAAAACCCTGCAACAGCCGATGCAGCAGGTATCAGCGTAGGCAAATCAAAGTATCTTGCAACTTGTATCGGAAGTGTTATTGCAGGACTCGGTGGACTTTACTACGTAATGGACTATGCCTGCGGAGTATGGTCAAACGAAGGCTTCGGTGACAGAGGATGGCTTGCAATCGCTCTTGTTATTTTCGCTATATGGAGACCGGGACTCAGTATATTCGGCTCTATAATTTTCGGCGGACTTTACATTATTTACCTCTTCATCCCGGGACTTGCACTTCGTACGCAGGAGCTTATCAAAATGCTTCCGTATGTCGTTACAATAATTGTACTTATATTCGTAAGTGTTATGGATAAGAAGGAGAATCAGGGACCTGCATCCCTCGGACTTTCCTATTTCCGTGAAGAAAGATAAAATACAAAAAATAAAACGGATGGTTGGGACGACCTACATAACAAGGCAAAGGTTTTGACTTTCAGCTTTTGCCCGTCTAAAGCAATAAAAAACTCCACTAATACGGTAAGTATTGGTGGAGTTTTTATCACTTTTACGATCTTATTTCATATAGCGAATAAAAAATTGCTTTAATTTATTAACAGATTTTGGTTTTGTCGGTTTTGGAAAAGGCTCGTCTAAAACCCAAGGCAGTCTGATTCCCGTAACAGAAATGGTAAAGTAATCGCCGGTTTGTTCGTTAGGCGAGGAAAATCCGTCATTTACAATAATGCTTAATAACAAATTATCGTGTATTTCAATTTCATATTTGTCAAATGTTTCAACCTTGCCGCAAGCGGTATAATCTGCACTTAAATAATCAATATAGTCTTCCATTTCAATACTTCCGATTTCATCCGGTCTTGAAATATCAATACCAAATTCACGTAGAAAAGCATCTAATTTTGGCAATTGTTCTTTGATTTGAGCGTAATAATTACGGCAACATACGCAATTACAAAGAGAATGAGTTTTATAATATTCCTTTGTTTTTTCAATATCTACCGAAAAAATATATTTATTCATCTTAATTGTTGTCATACTTGCCCTTCCTGATTTTTTGTTATTCACTATTACACCATTATCTAAAAAAGGGACGATCATTGCTCGCCCCTTTTTTATACTTATTAACCTTCGTATTCGTCCTCGTTTTCCCAGTTGTGCCAGATGTTCTGTACATCCTCATTCTCGTCAAACATATCAATCATTCTTGCCATATTCTTCATATCATCTGCAGACTCTAATCTTGTGTATGTCTGAGGAATATATGCAGGCTCAGATGAAATAATCGTGTATCCCTTTGCCTCTAAATCGTCACGGATAGCACCAACGTCGTTTGCTTCTGTTCTGATTTCAAATATATCCTCATCATCTGTAAGAAAGTCTGTTGCGCCTGCTTCAAGAGCATCCTCCATAAGCTGCTCCTCGTCAACGTCTTCTTTTTCGATAACGATAACACCCTCTCTGCCGAACATAAACGTAACGGAGCCGGGGGTACCCATATTTCCGCCTGCCTTGTCAAAGTAGTGGCGTACCTCTGATGCAGTTCTGTTTCTGTTGTCGGTAAGTGCCTCAACTACTACTGCAACACCTGACGGACCGTAGCCCTCATATACGATTTCTTCAAAGTTTGCGCTGTCGGTATCTCCGGCAGCCTTTTTTAACATTCTGTCTATATTGTCATTAGGAACGTTGTTCTGCTTTGCCTTAGCAATAACGTCACGAAGCTTAGCATTGTTGTTAGGGTCAGGACCGCCGTTTTTAACTGCAACTGCAAGCTCTCTGCCTATCTTTGTAAATATTTTTGCTCTTGCTGCGTCATTTGCACCCTTTTTTCTCTTGATGGTGCTCCATTTGTTATGTCCGCTCATTTAACTCACTCCAATATGAAAAATTTAACAAAAAAGATTTTATCACATATCGTCAGCACTTTCAAGACCTAATTATATCATTAAACTCCCGAAAAAGCGTATAAACGAGCTGAATCATTTGCATTTATAGTAGGGAGGATATTATCCTCCCATTACTATCATAAATATAAATATTAAAAATATATAATAAAAATATGTAAAAATATTGTAACTTGAGTTCTAATATGGTAATATATAGCGTGTAATTTTATATACGGAGGATTTTTACTATGTATAAGGACTATTATGATTCAATAGCAAAGGTTGCTGAGACAGACAAAGAGGTTGCAGATGCAATGGCTCTCGAGCTTGGCAGACAGAGAGAAAACATTGAGCTTATCGCTTCAGAAAACCTTGTTTCGCCACAGGTTATGGCAGCAATGGGCTCAGTTCTTACAAATAAATATGCAGAGGGCTTACCTGCAAAGCGTTACTACGGCGGATGTCAGTTTGTTGACGTCGTTGAAGAAATTGCCATCAAAAGAGCTTGTGAGGTTTTCGGATGTAACTATGCAAACGTTCAGCCTCATTCAGGTGCTCAGGCTAATACTGCAGTATATCTTGCGCTTCTTCAGCCCGGCGATACCGTAATGGGTATGAGTCTTGATAACGGCGGTCATCTTACCCACGGCTCTCCTGCAAACATCAGCGGTAAGTATTTCAACTTTATTCCTTACGGCGTTGACGATAACGGTTTTATCGACCTTAAGGAATTTGCAAAGCAGGTTAACAAGGTTAAGCCTAAGCTTGTTGTAGCAGGAGCATCTGCTTATCCGAGAGAGATTGATTTCAAGACAATGGCTGACATTGCTCACGCTAACGGTGCTATGTTTATGGTAGATATGGCACACATTGCAGGTCTTGTTGCAGCAGGACTTCATCAGTCCCCAATCCCATATGCAGACGTTGTTACAACTACAACACATAAAACACTTCGCGGTCCTCGCGGCGGACTTATCCTCTGCAACAACGAGTACCTTGCAAGAAAGCTTAATTCAGCAGTTTTCCCGGGCACACAGGGCGGACCTCTTATGCACGTTATCGCAGGTAAGGCTGTATGCTTCGGTGAGGCTCTTAAGCCTGAATTTAAGGAATATCAGCAGAGAGTCATTGATAATGCAAAAGCTCTCGCAAAAGGACTTACAGACAGAGGACTTAATCTCGTTTCAGGCGGTACTGATAATCACCTTTGCCTTCTTGACCTCAGAGGCACAGGCGTAAACGGTAAAGAGCTTGAAAACAGACTTGACGAGGTTCATATCACTCTTAATAAGAACACTGTTCCCAACGAGCCTCTTTCACCATTCGTAACATCAGGTGTTCGTATCGGTACTCCTGCAGCTACAACAAGAGGACTTAACACTGAGGATATGGATAAGATTGCTCAGTACATTTATCTTGCAGTTACAGATTTTGACAACAAGAAGGATGAAATCACCAAGGGTGTTGCAGAAATTTGTGCAAAATATCCGCTTTATGAGTAATAATTTATGAAAACGTTTTTGATAGAAGTGTTAAAATTCGGACTTGGAATTATCTATGCTCCGTTTAAGCTTTTAAAAACTAAAAACAGAATAGTTTATCTTTCCCGACAGAGTAATACAAAGAGCCTTGATATGAAGCTGCTCGAGCAGGAGTTAGCTAAACTCAGTCCTGACACACAGCAGATTTTCAGACTTCGTATGATGGAAAATTCGTTGAAAGCGTACCTTAGATATTGCTTTGGAATTATAGGCGATTTGTATTACCTTGCCACGTCAAAGGTTGCTATAGTTGATACGTATTCAATTGCAGTTTCCTGCCTTAAGCATAAGGAAGAACTTAAAGTAGTTCAGATATGGCACGCTCTCGGTGCAACAAAAAAGTTTGGACTTCAAAGCATCGGCACCAAAGAGGGCAGAGATGAAAAAATCAGTAATGCTATGTGTATGCATAAAAATTACGACTACATTATTGCTCCGAGCAAGGCAACTGCAAAGTTTTATATGCAAGGCTTTGGATATGACAGCAGTGTAATCAAAATCTGCTCGCTTCCGAGAGTTGACGAGCTTCTTACCGATACGGGAGTCAACTTGCGCTTCTATAAAGACAATCCCGACCTTGCCGACAAAAAAATAGTTCTCTATCTCCCAACCTTTAGAGATTCAGAGGCTTCGGCCTTCCGACTTCTTAGGGATGAGTTTAAGCAGGGGATGGATGAATATAAGCTTATTGTCGGTGCGCACCCTCTTTTTTCAAATATCAAAAGAGTAAGCGAATTTTCCGTAAACGGTGATTATTCAACCATAGAGCTTATGAAAATTGCCGATATAATCATTACGGATTATTCTGCCTGTGCTTTTGAAGCGGCGATTCTAATGAAACCGCTTTACTTCTTTGTTCCTGATTATGAAAAATACTGCAGGAACAGAGGCATTAATATCGACCTGTACAGTGAAATGCCCGATGCCGTTTTTGATACCGCAGATGATCTTTGCAGTGCAATACGAATCGGCAACTATAATCTCGATACACTGTACAAATTCAAATCAAAATACGTTGAAAATACAAGCACTAATAATACAGAAATTCTTGCAAAATTCATAACTATTTTACTTAAGTGATTTTGCAGAAAAGAGGCAAATTGATGTTCAAAAGGCTAAAAAGAAGCATCAAAAAGGCAAAAGATGCAATAAAGCCCGATTATTTGGCTTTTTCTAAATTGCCGATTGATGAAAAGCTCGTACTGCTCGAGGGCGGTCAGGGCACTAACATCAACGGCAATATGTTCTCTATGCTAAATGAACTTAATACGAACAAACGCTGGAGTGAATATAAAACTGTTTACGTAGTAACAGAAAATACTCTCGAAAAGGCTAAATCAAGAATGGCTTTTTACGGCTTTGAGGGTGTGATACTCGCCGTAAGAAATTCAAGAGAATACTGCAAGCTTCTTGCAACGGCGAAGTATCTTATGACAGATAATTCTTTTCCGCCTTATTTCTGCAAAAGAAAGGAGCAGGTATTTCTTAACACGTGGCACGGCACCCCGCTTAAAACTCTCGGAAAATCCGATAAGTCAAATACGGGCTCGCCTGCCAATATCCAAAAAAATTATATGATGTGCGACTATGCACTCTTCCCAAATGAATTTACAAAGAACGTATTTTTTAAGGATTATGACCTTGAGTATGTTTTTAACGGAAGGTCGCTTGTCGCAAATTATCCGAGAAACTATATTTTATACGATAAAGAGCAGTCAGCTGATATGAAGAGAAAGCTCGGCTACAGCGGAAAAAAGCTTTTTGCTTATATGCCGACATGGAGGGGTACGGGCAGAACTGCCGATACTTGCCATCAGCTTGATAAAATGAAGCAAATTCTTGACAGCTTTGACAGACTGCTTGATGATGACACCGTTCTTCTTGTAAATCTTCATTTTCTTTTAGCATCAGATATTGACTGCAGTGATTACAGGCATATCGAAAGCTTTTCCGAAGATTATGACACTTACGAAATACTTAATGCCTGTGACGGTCTTATTACAGACTATTCAAGCGTATTCTTCGATTTTTCAGTAACCGGTAAGAAGATAATTCTTTTTGCTTACGACAAAAAGGATTATCTTGATAAGAGGGGAGTATATATTCCTTTTGAGGAGCTTCCTTTCCCGATTGTTGAAAGCGTTGAAGAAGTTGTAGCTGAAATGAATAAGGATGCCGCTGATGTGGGCGAAGAATTTTTGAGTGAGTATTGCCCGAACGGCTCTGTAAATCAGTGCTGTGACATTTTTGAAATGATGGTAAACGGCACTACCGATAAATTTGAGCTTACTAAGCATCATCAGCCTGATAATATCTGCATTATTTATGCAGGCGATATGCACCCGAAACAGTTTGAAAATCTGCGCGCACTCATAGAAGAGCATAGTGATAAATACAAGTGCGTAGTTAATTTCAGGAAAAATCTCAGCAGTGAAAAGCTTGAATTCATTTCATCTCTTTCAGGAACTGCAGGCTTTCTTGGAGGGCTCAATGCATATCAGTTCAGTGCAATGCAGGCGTTAGAAATTGCCAAACACAGAACACTTCATTCAACAAAAATCTCCAAAACACTGAGTGAGTTTTTTGAGCACGAAGCTTACAGCAGATTTTATAAGCTTCATCCCGCAAAGGTTATTGATTTCTCCTGCGGAGATTTTGCTATGGCGGGTGTCCTTTCAAGTCTTAGCGGCGAAAAAGAGTACATAAAGCACGGTGATTTCTACGTTTCGTCAAAGCGCTTTAACGAGAGGGAAAAATATATAAACCGTTTTGAAAAAGCATCAGGCTTTGCAGAGGTTGATAATTATCAAAAAGAAAATGATAATTATTCAAATTATGCCCTCGATACTGAATTTGCAGATGCAAGCTATAGAAAAAATTCAAGAATGAAGAATATTCTTCCGCTTTACTTGTCCTCTTCAAAAAGGCTTAAATGCGTAAGCTTGTTCTCGTTTTCATCTCCTGTCAAAATTGCAATGAAGGATACCTTCCTTGTGGTAGGGGAGGAAAACTGCGAATTTAAGATGCTTTGCAGTAAGAAAAGAAAATCAAGGCATCATTTCGGCATTTATTCCTTCAGTATGCCGCTTGACAGGATACTTTCCTTACCGTCAAGCAACAAGGCAATGCTTTGCTATAAGAATAAATTTGGAAAGCTTGTGCAGTGTCACATATACTATCTTTCTATTTTGAGAAACAGATTTCTTGGTCTTCGAAGCACTATGCTTCATGACAAGAAAACAAGCACCGTTGCAATATTCAGGCAATCAACAAATAATAATCTTAATATTTACGTCAGATCGTTTATAACTTCTGATAAGCTTATAGAAAGAATAAAGCAGATTTTTGCATATGTTATTTCGCATTTCTGGATGGGCAAAAAGGCAAAAAAGCTTGTACTTCTCTTTGAAAAGAATTCCTCAAAATATGAGGAAAGCGCAAGCGTTCTTTTCGAAAAGCTCATTGACGAGGGTTATAATAACGCTTACTTTATATGTGACAAAAATTATGAATATTTTGATACTATTCCAAAAAAGTATCGCTCAAATATTCTTTATAAAAATTCCTTTAAGCATTACCTCTACTTCTTTAAGTCAAAGACCTTTATAGGTACCGAGGCTATGGTTCATGCAATCGACCTTAAGCTTTTTAACCTGTTTGCACTTAAGAAAATTGCAGACAGAAATATTAATTATGTATTTCTTCAGCATGGTGTAATGTATATGGTATCTCTCGACAGCGAATCGAGAAATATGTTCTCCAGAAAAAAGCTTAACGGAAAGTACAGAGTAGTCGTTTCCTCCCAAGCAGAGGCAGATCATTTTACTAAGCTTGGAAGGCATCTTCCGGAGGATTTGTATATTACGGGACTTCCTAAATTTGACAGAAGTATTATGCTTGATTCGGCAGATAAGATTGTCATTATGCCGACTTGGCGTCCGTGGGAAATAAATTCTGCGAGAGAAAATTTTACAGGTACAGCATACTTCAAAATGATGATGCGTATATATGACAGCATTCCCGAAACTCTTAAGGACAAGGCTGTAATTCTTCCGCATCCGCTTATTCTCAATGAGCTTAAAAGCCTTCCCGATTCACTTGCAAGCAAGGTTGTTGTTGATGCTAAGTATGACGATATATTAAAGCAGGCAAGAATACTTATTACAGACTATTCCTCGATTGCCTATGATGCTTTTTACCGTGGCAGCCGCGTAATCTTCTACTGGGAAGAAAAAGATGAATGTATTGCTCAGTACGGACCAATGACAAAACTTATGCTTAATGAAGAAAGTGTTTACGGTGAATTCTTCTACAATACAGACGGGCTTGCCGAGGCAATTCAAAGAAGCTACGACAATCCTCAGAGTGAAGAGTTTATTCAAAAATACAGAGAGATTGTTCAGTTTTACGATGGCAGAAATACCGAAAGACTTGTTGAATGTCTTAAGCAAGATGAAATAATATAATATATTAATCAGCACTAAAGAAATCAGGTACAAAATAATGGAATACAAATTTTCAAACAAAATCGCATCACTTCAGCCAAGTGCTATAAGAGAAATTCTTAAGGCTACGGCAGATCCCTCAATTATCCCTCTTGCAGCAGGTAATCCTGCACCTGAGGCTTTTCCAGTTGACGAGGTGCGTGCAATTGCTAAGAATATACTCGAAAGCAGACCGATTGATGCACTTCAGTACGGCGTGTCCGAGGGTTACGCTCCGCTGAGAGATACTGTTTCTCAGTGGATGAAAGAGCGTGAGAATATCGGTCAGGATTTTGATGACGTAATAATTGTTTCGGGTGCAACGCAGGTAATGGATCTCGTTACAAAAGTTCTTTGTAACGAGGGCGATACAGTCATATGTGAGGAGCCTTCGTTTATCGGTTCCCTCAATTGCTTCCGCTCATACGGTTGTAAGCTTAAGGGTGTTCCTGTTGAAGCAGACGGTATGAACGTTGATGCTCTTGAAGAAATCATAGAGTCAACCGAAAATGCAAAATTCATCTACACGATTCCGAACTTCCAAAATCCGTCAGGTGCAACGATGTCGCTTGAAAAGAGGGAGAAGCTGTATTCTATTGCCAAAAAGCACGGGCTCATTATTTTAGAGGATAACCCGTACGGCGACCTGAGAGTTTCAGGAGAGAAGCTGCCTACAATCAAGTCTATTGATAAGGATGGAATCGTTGTATACGCAGGTTCTTTTTCAAAGATTCTGGCACCCGGTATCCGTGTTGCATACTGTGTTGCCCCTAAGAGCCTTACGTCAAAAATGACAGTTGGCAAGCAGGCTTCCGACGTTCACACTTCCTGCCTTACTCAGATGATTGTTGATGAATGGTTCAAAAACTATGACGTTGATGCTCATATCAGGAAAATTCAAGGAATTTACAAAGAAAGACTTGAGCTTATGTGCAGTTGTATCGACAAGGAGCTCGGCGATTTTGTAGAGTATGTCAAGCCTGAGGGCGGACTCTTCATCTGGTGCAAGCTTCCTGAGCACGTTGATATGCTCGAATTCGTTAAGAAAGCTGTTGATAAAAAGGTAGCAGTTGTTCCCGGAAACGCTTTCCTTATGAACGATACAGATAAAACACAATATATCAGACTTAATTTTTCAACACCATCAAAAGAGGGCATTATTAACGGTATTAAGGCTCTCGGCGAGGTAGCGAATGAATATAGGAGTTAGCATTATGTCCGAAGAAAATAAACCACAAAGAAAGAAAAGAAGTCTGTCGCTTATCCAGCCTACGTCTGTACCGACACTTGGCAATTACCTCGGTGCAATGAAGGGATGGCCGCAGTTTCAGGAGGATTTTGATACCGTATACGGTGTTGCAGACCTTCATTCAATTACAGTAAGACAAGATCCGCAGAGCTTAAGAAAGCAGACGATGGAGCTTTACGCACAGCTTATTGCCGTAGGGCTCGACCCTGAAAAGAGTATATTATTTATACAATCCCACGTTCCTCAGCATTCTCAGCTCGGCTGGTTGCTTAACTGCTACACTCAGTTTGGCGAGCTAAACAGAATGACGCAGTTTAAGGATAAATCACAACAGCATTCCGATAACGTAAATGCAGGACTTTTTACGTATCCTTGCCTTATGGCTGCCGACATTCTTCTATATCAGGCTGATATAGTTCCTGTCGGTGCTGACCAGAAGCAGCATCTTGAAATTGCAAGGGATATTGCGGAACGATTTAATGGAGTTTACGGAAATGTGTTTACAGTTCCTGAGCCGTATTTCCCGAAATCAGGTGCAAGAGTAATGTCGCTTCAGGATCCCACGAGGAAGATGAGCAAATCCGACCCTAACCCAAAGGGTACGATTTATCTTACCGACGAGCCTAACGTGATTATGAAAAAGTTTAAAAGCGCTGTTACGGACAGCGAAATGTCTGTACGTTATGCAGAAGGTAAAGACGGAATAAATAATCTTATGACAATTTATTCTGCTGTTACTCAAAAGAGCTTTGACACTATCGAGTCTGAATTTGCAGGTAAGGGCTACGGCGATTTCAAGAAAGAAGTCGGCGAGGCGGTTATCGCAGAGCTTGAGCCTGTTCAAAAGAAATTCAAAGAGCTTATGAACGACAAAGCATATCTTCAGGATATGTGGACAAAGGGTGCAGATCTCGCACAGAGAGTATCTCAGCGCACACTTGATAAGGCAATGAAAAAGATTGGATTTTTAGCAAAATAAATTATAATTTCAAATTTAGGTGTATAGTTATGAAAAGGGTTTTAAGTATTTTTTTATCATTGGTAATGATTGTTGGCTGCATAGGCGGAGCTGATTTTACTTCTTATGCAGCAGATGATGATTTTTTTACTTATGTTGATGAGGATGGCTGCGAGCAGATGGAAGATTATCCCGAACCGTTTATGAAGGGCTCAGTATCACTTGTCGGCACAACATTTATTAAGCTGGCTTGGGAAGCTTCGTATAGCTATCACTATTACGGTGTGGACGGAATACAGATTTTGAAATATAATACCGACACCAAAAAGTATGAGAGTATTAAATTTCTTTCTATTTCTGCTAAAACCTACAGGGTTTGCGACCTTAAGAAAAGTACGTCATATAAATTTGCTATCAGACCATATAAGCTCAGAAACGGCAAGAAGTATTACGCCAAGAGCATCTATGTTTCTGCAAGCACTGCACCGTCTGCAACCTCAATAACAAGCGTAAAGTACGTTTCTGCAGGCAAAATGAAAATTAAGTGGAAGAAGGTTGCAGATGCAAGCGGATATATTATTAAGTATTCAACTTCATCTTCTATCAGCAATAATTCCACAACCTGCACACTTGTTGTATCCGGTGCAAATAATACTTCAAAAACAATTTCCGGTCTTGCAAAGAAAAAGTACTACGTTAAAGTCTGCGCGTATAAGTTAAATAATTCATACAAATATTGCAGCTACTATTCATCGGTAAAATCAGTTAAAATCACAAAAGGCGTTTCTATGAAGTCAATGCTCAACGCCATTAAGACTGATACAAGCGGCAGAAAAAAGATTCTTGAATACACAAATAACGGTGTAGATATTTCTAAGTATAAAACCACATACGAAAGATTCAAGGCAATATATAATTGGCACTCTAAGCACAATACCGACAACGGCTGGAGTTGTATGGGTTGTAATATGAACTTCAATACTTGTATTGCATACCTTTTCTGGAATAGCAATAAAACGTATGATGAATATATTCATCTTGCAGCAGGTTATGTAAAAAATGCTAATGGCTCCAAGACTGAGCATAAGTGGCCTGTTATCTATATTGCCGGAACTCCTTATATATTTGACCCAAGGCTTCAGGGCTATACAGGTAATAAAACAGGCACAGACTATTTCGGTATACCGCGCTCCTCTAAAAAAGGCAAAATGTACCTTTTCGACGGATGGATGATGCATTGGGATTTTTCCAAGGAAGAAACAAAATATTCGTATTATATAATTCAGTCCGAGGCTAAGCCTTCAAAAGTCACTGTTAAAAAGATATCATCTACCAAAGAAAACTTTAAATTAACGTGGAATCCTGTAAAATCAGGTAAAGGCTATCAGATTGTCTATAGCACTAATAGTAAATTTACTAATAAGACTGCTGTAAATGTTGACGGCATAAAAACTGCATCCAAGACAATAAATGGGCTTAAATCCGGCAAAACTTATTACGTTAAAATCAGAGCATATAAGCAGTACGGTAAGTCTAAAATCTATGGCAGCTACAGCACAGTTCAAAAAATTAAAGTTAAATAATTTTTAATTAGTATTACTATCCTATAATATTGCAAGGGAGAGAGGATGTTATTCTCCCGAATAAAATTTCATATAAAGCAAATAAAAAATCAGGAACCGAGTGTTCCTGATTTTTTATCTATTTATCCATATTATAATAATATTTGTATTATTTTTTTATTAAATGTTGCCAATATTTTTGGTATGTGCTATAATAAATCTGCTAATTGTTTTCATAGCAATATATATATGTATTTGATTTATCAATATGTTATTTTTAAGGGGGAGTTATTTTGAAGGAAGCAAAAGCAATGGCTTATGTGAATATGTATGGCGTGCTTGCTACTCTCGAAAATCTCTGTGAGGTTGACGATGAGGCGAAGCAGATATGTGCGGCACTTAAAAAGCCGGTTTCACTCTGCTTTGACGTAAATGACGGTCCGTGCTGTACTTTTCATTTCAGCAAAGACGGATGCTCAATGAGCGAGGGCAGCTACGGCTGTACCTGTAAGATGAATTTTTCATCACCGGAAAAATTCAATGCGCTTATTGACGATTCAAAGCCGGGAATGCCGGTTAAGAATATACCGCAGGTTCTCTCATTCCTGCTTGGTCCTTTCACTAAGCTTACCGACAGGCTCACAAAGCTTCTTATGCCGAGTGAAGAGGACTTGAAGAACAGAGCATTTTTCGAGGAATCAACTTATCTGACGTTCTATACAATTGCAGGTGCTATTTCTGCTCTTGCAAATTCAGACTCAATTTCAAAGCAGTCTGCACTTTATACTGTAGACGGTGATGTGCAGATGGGTATTACAGACGTCTGCTACGCTACAATCAGAGTCAGAGATCATCACTTTGAAACGATTAAAGAAAAGCCTGATACACCGCGAGCAATTATGGAGTTTAAGACTATCGACCTTGCTTACGGACTCTTTACAGGCACTGCCTCAACTATGGCTGAGCTTTGCGCAGGTAACATTTATATGGCAGGTATGATTTCTATGGTTGATAATATGAACAGAATTCTTGACAGAGTTGCTGCATATCTGGGATAAGGAGGAAAGAGCTAATGAGTAAATATCCTGAATATAAACACGAAAAGAGTGCTGAGTGGTTTTCAAGGGCACTTAACGCAATTCCGTCAGGTGTATACGGCCACCTCGGACCATCTGAGGGACTTTTCCTCCCCATAACAAAATGGCCTCTTATGGGTCAAAAAGCTAAGGGTACGTATTTTTGGGACGTTGACGGAAATAAATATCTCGATTTTATGTGTGCCTACGGACCAAACGTTCTTGGCTACTGCGATGATGACGTAGATGCCGCAGCTATGGAACAGCTCAAAATCGGCAACTGCACAACCTCTCCGTCTTATAAAATGGTTGAATGTGCAGAAATGCTTAAGGATACCGTCGCAATGGCTGACTGGGCTTTCTTTATGAAAAACGGCTCAGATGCTACTACCTTTAGCGTAATGTGCGCAAGAGCACATACCGGCAAGAAAAAGATGATGTTCTTCAAGGGTTATTATCACGGTGACTTTCAGTGGGCACAGAAAATTGACTATCCCGGTATTCTCCCTGAAGAAGTTGAAAACAATATAGTTATTCCGTGGTTTGATATGGATGCTATGCAGGCAGCATATGATGCTTGCGGCGGCGATGTTGCAGGTCTTATTGCTCAGCCTTATGACCACGGCAATTTCAAGGATAACGAATGTGCTACTAAAGAGCAGTGGGCAAAGGTTCGTAAATTCTGTGATGATCACGGTATGGTGCTTATAATCGATGACGTTCGTACAGGCTTCCGTCTTGATTTACAGGGCTCAGACCATTACTACGGCTTTAAGGCAGACTTGATTTGCTTCTGTAAAGCACTTGCTAACGGTTATAATATGTCTGCTGTATGCGGACAGGAGCATATGAAAGCTACTGCTTCATCGGTCGTATATACAGGCTCTTATTGGATGAGTGCAGAGCCGTTTGCCGCTTGTCTTGCTTGTATACCAAAAATGAAAAAGCTTGATATCCCTACAATGTTCAGAGAAAAGGGTATTAAGCTTACCGATGGCTTTAAAGCGGCAGCTAAGGAGCACGGCTTTGACCTCGTTGTTTCGGGTGAGCCTGCACTATTCTATTTGAGAATAGCAAATGATGACAGCCTTATGCTTCATCAGGAATGGATTGCAGAGTGTGTTTCAAGGGGACTTTTCCTTGCATCTCACCACAATCACTTTATTAACGCAGCAGTCACAGACGAAGATATTGCACTTGCTATTGATATTGCAGAGGATGCCTTTGGTGTCGTAGCTGCAAATCACCCTGAGCTTTATCTTAAATAAACAACAAACAATTTAGGAGGTTTTATTATGCCCGCTAATTTCAAACCCTTTGACAAGGCTGAATGGCTTCGTCTGGAGAAAAAAGCAGATGAGATGAGACGCTTCTGTATTCAGACATCAGTCTGGGGCGGTTCAGGTCACTTAGGCGGCTCACTCAGTGCAATGGATGCTATGGTAGCTCTCTACTATAGATTTATGAAAATTGATCCGTCAAACTCTCAGTTAGAGGACAGAGACAGATTTGTTCTTTCAAAAGGCCACTGTGCCGTAGGTTATGCGCCTATTCTCTGCGATTTAGGCTATTTCCCTGTTGACGAGCTTAAGATATTCAACCTAACAGGAGCAAAGGTTGGTATGCACCTTGATTGCAATAAGGTTAACGGCACTGACTGCTCAACGGGCTCTCTCGGTCACGGACTTTCACTTGCTGTCGGCTTTGCACTTGCAGGCAGAGTTAAAGGTATTGACTATATGAACTACGTTCTTACAGGTGACGGTGAGCTTAACGAGGGCTCAAACTGGGAGGCTGCAATGAGTGCTGCTCAGTTCAAGCTTTCAAACGTTGTAGTTCTTGCCGATAATAACAAGTGTATGATTGACGGCAGAGTTGATGACGAAATGAGAATTGAGCCGCTTGATAAGAAATTCGAATCATTTGGATTCAATGTAATTCGTGTTGACGGCCATAATATGAAAGAGCTCAACGATGCAATTGAAGCTGCCATCAAAAATCATCAGGACGGTGGCGACAAGCCAACTGCTATCATTATGGATACGTACAAGGGTGCAGGTGTTGACTTTATGGAGGACAATTACCTCTGGCACTATGGCTCACTTGATGAAGAGAAGCAGGCAGCCGCATACAGTTCACTTGACAAATATTATGCAGCTCGTGTAGAACGAGCAGAAAAGGAGGCTTAAGTATGGGTGGTATGACATATACAATGACAGATACAACAAAACTGTCAACAGCAGAATGCTACGGTATAGCACTTTGCGAGCTTGGCGAGGAGCACAAGGATGTTGTAGCACTTACAGCCGATCTTGCTAAGTCAACAAAAATCGGAATGTTCGGCGAGCATTTTCCTGATAGATTTTTCAACGTAGGTATTGCAGAACAAAACCTTTTCGGTGTTGCCGCAGGTTTGGCAAAGAACGGACTCGTTCCTTTTGCCTCTACGTTTGCTATCTTTACTGCTGCTCGTTCACTTGACCAGATTCATACTGATATCTGCTATCAGAACGTTCCCGTTAAGATTATTGCTACCCACGCAGGTACTTCCTTCGGTCAGGCAGGCTCTACTCACCATTCACTTATTGATATGGCTTGTATGAGAGCACTTCCAAATATGACTGTTATCTGCCCTTGCGACGGCTCTGAAACATATAACGCGGTTAAGGCTGCTTATGATATTGAGGGCCCTGTTTATATCAGAATTAACCGCGGCTTTGATCAGGTTATCTATAAGAGCCCGGATGAGTGCAACTTCCAGTGGGATAAAGCAGCTGTTATGAATGAGGGTACGGATATTACAGTTATCGCGTGCGGCTCTTGCGTGTTTGAGGCAATGCAGGCTGCCCGTATGGCAGAAGCTGATGCAGGACTCAAAGTTCGTGTGCTTAATATGCATACAATTAAGCCTGTTGATAAAGATGCTATAATGCAGGCTATCTCAGATACACGCAGAATTATTACAGTTGAAGACCACGAGGTTATGGGTGGTCTTGGCTCTGCCGTTGCAGAGGTAGTTGCTCAGAGCGGTAAAGCTTGTGCGTTTAAGATGCTTGGCCATCAGGATGCATTTTCAACAATCGGCTTGCAAGAGGATTTGCTTGCTTTGGCTAAGATCGATGCTAACGGTATAAACGAAGCTATTGCTGAAATGATGCACGCTGATTTTGAAGCTGATGATGCTTGGGATGATGAATTCTAATAACAGGATTAAATATCTAAAGTATCTGAAAGGAGTGTATTTTTATGGCAAGTGACGAAACGCGTTACACTAATAAAGTCTTTATGGCAGGGGCATTGCCATTGCTTAAAACTATTGCAACCGACGTGCCTGAGCTCAAGAAAAAATTTGAGGGCGTAGACGCTATATATCAGGTATCTGCAAAGGTTAATGCTGAGGATAAGGAGGCGGTTCACTTCATAGTTGAAAACGGTGAATGGTCTGTTAAACTCGGCGAATATTTAGGACAGAAAAAGATTGACGGTGAGCTTGCTTTTTCGTCAATGGAAAAGATGAATGCCTTTATGAAAGGCGATATGTCAAAGCTTCCTAAAATGAAGATTAAATCGTTTGGCAAGTTTTTGAAGTTTATGATGGTGCTTCTTAAGATGTCATCACTTCTTAATATCCCTACACCGCCTGAGGACGATGAGGAGCTTTCACTCCTGCTTTGTAAGCTCTACTTCTATCTGCTTTCATCAGGTATTTCTCAACTTAATAAAATGGGTCACCCTGCTGTTCACGAGTGGGCACTTAAAAGTCCTGACCGTTGCTATCAGTGGGCTGTCGAGGGACATCCTGAGTGTACTGCGTATATGAGAGTTAAAGCAGGAAAATCAAGAGCAGGCAGGGGAGAGTATAAGAGAGCAAAGCCATTCTTCTGTATGAAATTTGACTGTGCAACCTCAGCACTTAAAATTCTTCTCGGCACAGGCGATATGTTCCAGATGACTGCTGATAAGCAGCTCATTATGGAGGGTGCACCTGAATTTGGTGTGCAGATAGGCGACTATATGATGCTTGTCGGCGAACTCGCAAAATAATAAAACATAAAAAATCCCTGTGGATAGATTTACTACTCACAGGGTTTTTCTTTTCATAATTATTATAATGTGCTTAAATCATAAGGTGTTTTCTGATATACGAAATAGTTAAGCCAGTTTGAGAATAAGAGGCTCGCACTGCTCTTCCAGTTCATAACAGGTACAAGCTTTTCGTCATCATCGGGGAAATAATTGTACGGCTTTTCAATAACAAGCCCCTTGTCCTTGTCCCTGAAATATTCCTTAGCAAGCGTATCTCTGTCATATTCACTGTGACCCGTAACAAAAAACTGCCTTGCATCCATATCAGATATAATGTGCACTCCGGCAATATCACTGTAGGAGATAATCTGAAGCTGTTTTACAAGTGCAATATCGTGACGGTTTATTTCTGTGTGCCTTGAATGAGGAACATAATATTCGTCATCAAATCCTCTCATAAGCGGATGGGTAATATCAAGAGAATAGTGTGGAAAAACTCCGAACATCTTTTTGTCAAGCTTATGCTTTTTGATACCGTAGTGATAATAAAGTCCTGCCTGTGCACCCCAGCAAATATGGAAGGTTGAATAAACGTTTTTCTTGCTCCATTCCATAATTTTACAAAGCTCCTGCCAGTAGTCAACCTCTTCAAATTCAAGGTGCTCAACCGGCGCACCCGTTATAATCATTCCGTCGTAACGGTTGTTCTTAATTTCATCAAATACCTTATAAAACTTGTCCATATGGCTTTTTGATACGTTCTTTGCTTCGTGACTTACAACCTGTAAAAAGTCTATGTCAATCTGCAAAGGGGAGTTACTGAGAAGTCTTAAAAGCTGAGTTTCTGTTTCAAGCTTTGTGGGCATCAGATTAAGTATTACAATCTTGAGCGGTCTGATATCCTGCATATCAGCACGCTTGTTACTCATTACGAATATATTTTCCATTTCCAGATTTTGTTTTGCAGGTAACGCATCATCAATTCTGATAGGCATAATATCAGCTCCTTTCTTTATCGTTGCCAATGTATTATAACAAATATGAATTAAAATTTCAACACAAGAAATAAATAGTTGCTTAATATTAATTATATACATTATATATATAACGTGTCCGATTGAAAAACAAACCGACAAATTGTATCAAAAATCACATTTTTTATCATAATTTCTGTATGAAATGAGAATAATTAAAAAAGTTGAAATTTTTTAGAAAAAGTTGTTGACAAATTAGTGTTAATTTGATATTATGTACAAGTCGCAACGAGAGCGACACGCTAAAACAAAATATGACTTAGCGTAAAGGACCTTGAAAATTAAACAACGATAGAGGAACCCGATAAGATTTAAGAGAGTT